>JBBDYF010000057.1:0-42280 GCA_040901775.1 Pirellulaceae bacterium
TGCGCCCCCTCGTCCTGCGCGGCGGCAACCGACGAAAGACCGGGACTCGCCCGGTGTTGAGCGAGCCACTGACCGACTCCCACCACAACCAGCCAGCCCAACATGCCCAGCGCCGCCGCCCGCGAAAGGGCCAGCCACGGCCGGCACGCGTTGCAGTCGGTCCGTTTATTCCTAGGTTTCCGCCAGTCGCAAGGCATAGGGACTCCTCTCCCGGCTGCCGACTCGAAGTTAGTAGCGCGTCGCAGCTTTCAAACGTGCAATTATAGGGCAGCGGGCCAGAGCGGGAACACAACTGGCGACGCAAGTCTTAACATCCGAAGGGTGCGGGACTTGCGACGCCAGGCTGCCGAACTAGCGCCGTGTCCAGTTGGCCGTCCATCGAACTCATCGGTCGCCCGTCTATTCGCCCATGCGTGGGCCGGGTTGGGGCAAATCGCGGGCCAAGCGTCGGATTTTGGGCCCCCGCCAGCCCCAGTCCATTCCCAGCCGGTATGATTGCAAAGGTTGCCGATCCCATTGCCACCGCGGCTCGAGCAGCAAGCAGCGGCAGTATTGAACAGAAGGCAACAAAGGAAACGAAGGGTGGATCTACTGACCCGATTTCCTCTTCCTCCTTTTTTACCTTCGTTAACTTCTGTTTAAAACCTTCTGGATGGATCCGCCGAAGTTGTTTCTTGCCGATTCCTAAGTATTCAGCATGGCTTTTGTCAACCTTTCGCTCCTGCTTGGCGGCGCCTTCGTGGCAATTCCCGTCGTGCTGCATTTGATCATGCGGCAAAAGCCCAAGCAGCTTGTCTTTCCCGCCGTTCGCTTCATCCAGCAACGGCGGCTGGCCAACCAGCGGCGACTGCAATTGCGGCATTGGATTCTGCTCGCCTTGCGGTGCGGCGCGGTGGGGCTGCTGGCCGTAGCGCTCGCTCGGCCGAGCGTCGCTTCGGCGGCACTGTCGAACTGGTTCGCCCTGGGCGCGGTCGGCCTGGGATTGGCGATTGTTGCGATGTTAGCCGTGGCCGCCGCGATCCGGCGAGCGCCCAGGCTGTTGACCGGTGGCCTGGCGGCGGTCGCCGGATGCTTGGCAATTGGCCTGCTCGTCATTGCCGCCCGGGCGCTGGCGGGGGGTTCGCCCGTGCTGGGAGATCAAGAGGCGCCGGTCGCCGCGGTGCTGGTGGTCGATACGTCGCCCCGGATGGAATATCGCCAGGACAACAAAACGCGATTGGAGCTGGCGCAAGAGACGGCCCAGTGGCTGGTGCGGCAATTGCCCGCCGATAGCGAGGTGGCGGTCGTCGATTCGCGTTCTAGCGGCGGGGCGTTTGCCGTCGATCGGGCCGCAGCGACCAAGATGATCGAGCGCCTGCGGCCCACTGGCACGCCGCGCAAGCTGCCGGACGTGCTGTCGGCCGCGATCGGCCTGGTGACCCGCAGCGAGCGACCGCGAAAAGAAGTGTATGTCTTTACCGATTTGGCGCTAGCCGCCTGGGACGATCCCTCGAAGGGCGAACTGCAAAAGCTGCTGGCCGAGCACCGCAACGTGTTGCTGTACGTGATCGACGTGGGTGCCCGCGAGCCGCAAAATTTTGCCCTGGGGGACTTGCAGCTTTCGAGCGAAGTGCTGCCACAGGGAAGCGAACTGGCGCTAGAAGTGGACGTGCGGGCGGCGGGCCCCGGCGGAACGAAAACCGTGCAGGTGCAGGTCGAACAGCCCGACCCGACGTTGCCCATCATCCGCGACGGCGAGCCGGTCCTCCCCAAGTCGCTGTTGCGTGGCAGCCAAGCGGTCAAGCTGGAAGCGGGCGCCTCCGAGCGCGTGCGCTTCGTCCTTCGCGGCTTGGAGCCGGGCGTACATCAGGGGCTCGTCCGGCTGGTGGGCAAGGATGGCCTGGCGATGGACGACGTGCGTTATTTCGCCGTCGAAGTGCAAGCGGCCTGGCCCGTGCTGATCGTCGCGCCGGCGGGCGTCTCGAGCACGTACCTGAGCGAGGCGCTCGCCCCGCGCTCGCTACGAGAAACGGGACAGGCCCGCTTTCATTGCGACACCATCGACCAATCGCGTCTTGCCAGCCAGGAACTCGCCGACTACCGCGCCGTGGCCCTGGTCGATCCGCAACCGCTGACGCCCGATTTGTGGACGAAGCTTACCGACTATGCCAACCGAGGGGGCGGCGTCGCCCTGTTTTTGGGGCACAATGCCCAGCCGCTCGCCTCGTTTCAGCAGCCGGCGGCGGTTGGCATGCTGGGGGGCAAGCTGACGCGGCAAACGCGCTCGGCCGGCGGGTTGTTCCTCGCGCCCCGCTCGTACGATCATCCGATTACGGCTGCCTTCCGGCAGATTGAAACGAACGTCCCCTGGAGCCGCTTTCCGATCTTCTTTCACTGGAACCTGGACGAACTGACCGATTCGGCTCGCGTGCTGATCCCTTATGGGAACAACAAGCCGGCGCTTGTCGAAAACCGCGTGGGACAAGGCCGCGTGCTGACCTTGACGACGGCCATTTCGGACCCGCCCCGGCCCAAAGGTTACGAGGCCTGGAACCGCCTGGCGACGGGCGAAGACGCCTGGCCTTATCTGATGCTCGTCAACGAAATGCTGCTGCACCTGGTCGGCAGCGGCGAAATGCGTCTGAACCTGCAAGCGGGCGAGACGGCGGTTTTGCCCAACGACGAGTCGCTCTACCCGCCGCGCTACCAGTTGTTTACTCCGCTCGAACAGCCGCAAGATGTGTCGGCCCGCGATGGCCGCGTGACGGTTCGATTTACGGAGAATCCGGGGGCGTATCGTCTGCGGGGACAAAAGGATGGGCCGCTGGTCCGGGGCTTCGCCGTCAACCTGGCCGAACAGACGAGCGACCTGGCCCGGCTGGAAGCGGATAAACTCGACGAATTGCTGGGCAAAGGGCGATACCAACTGGCCCGCAACCAGGATGAGATCGACCGGGCGGTGGGCAACGATCGGATCGGCAGCGAGTTCTACCCGTTGCTGGCGACGCTCGTCGCCTTGGTGCTGGGGCTGGAACATGTGCTCGCCAACCGGTTTTATAAAAAAGACGATTGACCGATGTCCCGACTCGGCGCGGAACCGATCTTCGAAAGCTATGCAGCCGTCCTGGCCATTGCGGCCGGGCTGTTGCTGTTGCTGCTGGTGCGCCCGCGGTTCGGCGCGCTGAGCCGAGCGCGGCGGTTGACGTTTCTGGGCTTGCGACTGGCGGTGATTGGCCTCGTGTTTCTAGCCCTGCTCCGGCCGACGTGGATCACCACGGTGCGCACGCCGCGGACGAGCGTGCTGGTTTTGATGTTCGACATCAGCCGGTCGATGCAGTTGCCCAGCGGCCGCGATTCGCAATCGCGCTGGCAGGCGCAAGCCGAAGCGCTGGCCAATTCGCGGGCGGCGCTGGCCCAATTGGCCGACAAGGCCGAGGTCCGCATCTATTCGTACGACTCGCAACTTCACCCGATTGCCGCGGAAGGGGGCGACTTCGCCCTTCCCAAGGCACCGACCGGCGAGCAGACCGACCTGGGCACGACGCTCTCCGACGCCCTCCGCCCCGAGCAAGGCAAGCGGCTGGCGGCGGTGGTCCTGCTGGGCGATGGGGCCCAGAACGCCTTCGAGCCGCAGGTGGAAACGCAGGAAGCGGCCCGCAAGCTGCACGACGATTTCGCCGCCCCGCTGTACACGGTGACGTTCGGCCCGGCCGCCGACGCCGCCCAGTCGCGCGACGTGGCGGTCGAACGGCTGGACGAACAGTTCACCGTGTTCGTCAAAAACGAACTGGTCGTGCGGGCCTTGCTGCGGGTGCGTGGCTACGTCCAGCAAGACATTCCCGTGTCGCTACTGCTCGAAGACGATGCCGGCGATCGCCGCGAGATCGGCCGCCGCACGATCCGATCCGACGAGGATGGCCGCCAGCTCGAGGTGGAGTTTAGCTACACGCCGCAGCAGGCGGGCCGCTACCGGCTGTCGCTGGCGGCCGAGCCGCAGCCGGGGGAACTGGTGGTCAAGAACAACCGCCTCGATGCCTACCTGACGGTTCTGGAGGGGGGCTTGCGGGTGCTCTATCTCGATGGCGAGAAGCGTTTCGAACAAAAGTTTTTGCGGCGAGCGCTCAATGCCTCGCCCGACATCGAACTCGACGACCGGATCATCGACCGCCACAGCCGGAAGCAGTGGCCCGTCGATCTGGGCCCCGACCTCACCACCGGCAAGTACGATGCGTTCATCCTGGGCGATCTCGAGGCGGCCGCGCTGGGCAAGGATAACCTCCAGGCGCTGGCCGACGCCGTCGGCAAGGGAAAGGGCCTGTTGATGATCGGTGGCCGGTCGAGCTTTGGCCGCGGGCATTACCGTGGCACACCCATCGGCGATGCGTTGCCGATCGTGATCGACCCGCTGGAAGGGGCAGACTTTGGGGGCCAAGATCGAGACGAATTCTACCTGCCCGGCCCGCTGCCGCTGGTTCCGGCCGAGCCGCATTCGATCACCCGCTTGACCGCGCCTGCCGAAAACGATGCCCTCTGGAAAAAGCTGCCGCCGCTGAACTGGGGCAACAAGTTCGTGGGGGTGAAAGAGGCCACCGGCGTGAGCGTGCTGCTCGAATCGCCCGAAAAAAATCCGCTGCTTGTCAGCGGCGAGTACGGCCGCGGCCGCACCTTGGCCTTTGCCGGCGAATCGACCTATCTCTGGCCGTTGCACGGTTTTGAAAAAGAGCACAAGCGGTTCTGGCGGCAGGTGATCTTGTGGCTCGTGCGCCGCGACGATCTGAACCAGGACGATGTCTGGATCAAGCTCGACCAGCGGCGGTTCAACCCCGGCAGCCGGGTGCAGGTGGCGGCCGGGGCGCGCACCGCCGCCGGAGATCCCATTACCGAAGCGCAGCTCGAAACGGTGCTCGTTTCGCCCGACGGCAAGCGCCAGCCGCTGCGGCTGTCGCTCGCCAAAGACGAATGGCAGGGGGCGATCGCCGTCGAAGCTCCGGGGGACTATCTTATCGAAACGACCGCCAGCGCGGGCGGGCGCAAGCTGGGAACCGCGCGAGCCGAGTTTTTGGTGTTCGACCGCGACGTGGAACTGTCGAACCCGGCTGCCGATCCCGACCTGATGGCTTCGCTTTCCGCCTGGACCAAGGCCGAAGGGGGCCGCCCGCTCGCCCCGGAAGAATTGCCCAGTCTGCTGCAAGAACTGGCCGACCGGCCCCCCGACTACGAAGTCCGCCAGACGCGCTGGAAACTGGCCGGCACCCAAGCCGACGCCTGGCTCTTCTTTTTGGCCCTGACCGGGGTTTTGACCGCCGAATGGTATCTGCGGAAAAAGTGGGGGCTGGTTTAGCAGGCGATGATTGGGCACTGTGATAGCACGTCGGATATTTGGTCTTAAATGGGGTCGCTTCCTCGCTTGGTGATTGCGGCAGCAGGCAAAGCGTGCGATAATAACGGGTATCTTTGGTCTATGCAGGCGGACTCCCGAGGAAACTCGACTCTAGCCTTCCTCCATGGATTTAAGAGACGGGCGCTTCCGGCCGCGCATCGCCGCCAGTGCCGGAGCATCTCTTTCTCGCCCGTGTCTGTCCCGGCTTGTGCCGAGGTACGCCGTTCTGAAGTTGCGTTCTGAAGTTGACTGTCGGCAGGGCCTTCGTGCTGCGCGCACGCGGCAACCTGCCCAGGAGCAAGCAGCGACGTGAGCGAAAAAAAACCAACCCCCACGCTGACGCGATCGGCGAGTCGCGAGTGCCCCGTCTGCGGCAAGGTTTCGTATTCGCTGGGAGGCGTTCATCCCCAGTGCAACGTCGCCCGGGCCGACGCCGCGTCGCAGGCGGCCCGCAAGGCGCAGTTAAAGAAAGAGCCGGCCGTCCCGCCCCGCGATCGCTGGTCGAAACGGTGCCCCCATTGCAGTCGCCAGGTGCCGGCCCGCCGGCTGGTGTGCGATTGCGGGAAGCAGTTCGCTCCGACGACGGGCTCCGGCGGAGTTGCTGCGGCGGGCCCCCGACCAGCCCTGAGCAGCCCAGCCCTGAGCAGCGCCGTTCCTTCCGTTCCCGCACGGCCTCCCGAAAGCAATAGAAAAATGTCGGGTGCCACCGACAAAGCGATTACCGTGCAGGTGAACCAGCGGCTTGCAAACCGCGGAGTCCGCTCGCCCTGCCGCGTGGCGGTCGCCACCAAAGGGGGCGATGTCACCCTTTCGGGCAGCGTTCAGTTCGCCCATCAGAAGGCAGCCTCTTCGCAAGCCGCCTCGAGCATTTCGGGCGTCCGCCGAGTGATCAACAACCTGTCGGTCAAGCCGATCGCGAAGCGCACTTAGCCAGCGTGAGTGGTCGCGAACGTTTTGCGGTCGTTTTGGCGATTTTTGCCGTTGCCCGGCTTATGAACACGGGTATATGATGGTGCAAAGGGCACCATCAGTATGAGTGGCAATTCAAAGATTGAATGGACCGACGCGACTTGGAATCCAGTACGCGGTTGCACCAAAATCAGCCCAGGCTGCGTCCATTGTTACGCGGAGACCTTTGCCGAACGCTTTCGGGGGGTTCCTGGCCATCCCTACGAACAGGGTTTCGATTTGCGGCTAGTGCCGGAAAAGGTGCTCGAACCGCTGCGCTGGTCCAAATCGAAGATGGTTTTCGTCAATTCGATGAGCGACCTCTTTCACGAGGACGTGGATGACGAATACATCGAGCTGTGTGTTCGCGTGATGGTTGCCGCGAATTGGCACACGTTTCAAGTTCTCACGAAGCGTTCCGATCGGATGCGCGACTTGTTGCAGTCGCGCCTTGGGTTCGCCGCCTCCCAAGACCACATTTGGTGGGGCGTCAGCGTTGAGAATCGCAAGCATGGATTGCGGCGAATTGAACATTTGCGGTCGGCAAAACCCAAGATCGCCTTTCTTTCGATCGAGCCGCTGCTAGAGGACGTGGGAACCCTCAATCTGTCGGGCATAGGCTGGGTCATCGTCGGCGGAGAGAGTGGCCACGGCGCGCGCCCCATGAAACGAGAATGGGTGCTCAGCATCCGCGAGCAATGTGAGCATGCCAGTGTTCCCTTCTTCTTCAAACAGTGGGGCGGTGTGCAGAAATCGAAGGCGGGTCGGGAGATAGATGGAATCATCTATGACTCGTTTCCGATCAACTTGCGATCCAGACCGTGTCCTTCTATGCCCGAGCGCCTGGCCATGGCGGCCCAACTCGGCTCTCAACTTGAGCGTCATTATCAATGTGTTTAGCAAGAGGGCTGACCCTGTGGCAACGAGCGATTCCCTCTATGCGGGCAAAGAGCAATCGCAAGTCAAACACGAGATATTACGGCATTATCTTGAACGTTTTGCCCAAATCATCTTTTCAAAATGGGAGTCGATTACCTACATCGACGGATTTTCCGGGCCATGGAATTCAGTTTCCTCCGACCTGCGAGATAGTTCGTTTTCGATCGCTGTTCACCAACTTCGCATGGCAAAGGCCAGCAATCGTCAGCGGGGGAAGTCAGTTCGCGCTAGATGTTTTTTCGTGGAACAGGATACAAAAGCCTTTGCCACCCTCGATGAGTTCTCGAAACGGCAATCAGATATTGATGTCCAATGCCGCAATTCTTCGTTCGAGGACGCCATTCCAGAGATTCTGAGTTTTTTGCGGGCAGATCCTGGAACGTTTGCATTTACACTCATTGACCCCACGGGTTGGACGGGATTCGCGTTAGACCGAATTCGACCGTTGCTGACCACGGTTCCTGGCGAAGTCCTCGTCAACTTCATGACAAGCCACATCACGAGGTACATCGATGTGCCCGCGGTACGGACGCAACTCATTGATATGTTTGGTTCAGCAATTCCCCTTGCAAAGATTGGCGCCCTACGCGGCTTAGACCGCACGGATGCGTGCGTCGAAGAGTATTGCGAAGCTTTGAAGGCGACTGGAAGCTTCGCCTTTGTCTGCCCCGCAATGGTTCTGCAACCCACGAGGGATCGACCCCACTTCCATTTGATTTATGCGACGAGAAAGCCTCAGGGACTGACCGTTTTTAAGGACGCCGAACGCAAGGCGATGGGCTTCATGGAGCAGGCTCGCGCTGCCGCTTCCCAGCGCCAGAAAAGCACCGCAGGTCAGCGACAATTGTTTGATGCCAAAGAAATGCCGCCTTCGCAGTATTACTTCGATCTCCGAAATCGCTACTTGAATCGCTCCAAGCACTCCGTTCAGGTACAGCTTCAGGCAGAGGAGCGAATGAGCTACGACGAGGCATGGAGTCTATCCCTAGTTCGACCACTCGTTTGGGAGTCAGACCTAAAGGACTGGATTAGCACATGGCAAAGGGAGGGCGTAGTCACGATTGATGGCTTAAAACCGCGAGAACGCGTATGCAAGCGAGGCAAGGGCCATTTCCTAGTTTGGAAGCGTTAATGGCTCGCCAATTTTCCAGCCTTCACGACGCCTCCCTGCATTACGGCGAGGAAGCGGTCACGCTTTTCCAAGAGCGAAATGTCGGCCAGCACGTCCCCTTCAACCACCAAAACGTCGGCCAGTTTCCCCGCTTCGAGCGTTCCCAGTTCGTGAGCACGGCCCAGGATTTCGGCACCGGTGCGGGTGGCGCAGGTGATCGTTTCGAGCGGCGTAAAGCCGACGAAGTTGACGAAAAACGTCAGCTCGCGGGCGTAGTCTCCGTGCGGGTTCCAGGCGAAGCCGTAGTCGCCCCCCATCCCCAGCCGGCCGCCGGCGCGAAGGATGCGGCGGGCGCTCTCCGCGCCGCCGTCGAGCGTCTCTTGATGGCCGTCGATCACCCGCTGGCTCAGGCCAAAGCTTGGCCCGCGCTCGATGCTGGCAAGTTCAAAATACAATGCGGGGACGCAAGGGACGTCGCGGGCCAGCAGCAGTTCGAGCGCTTCGTCGTCCATGAAGGTGCCGTGCTCGATTGAGTCGTAGCCCGCGCGGAGGGCGTTTTTGATTCCCTCGGTCGCCCGGCAATGGCCGGTCACTTTCATCGCGTGGTTGTGGGCCGTCTCGACCACGGCGTGCATCTCGTCGAACGTCATGCAGAGCGTGTGGTGGTCGTTGGCGTCGGGGGCTGCTGCATCGCCGGTGGGATAGGTCTTGACCCACTCGATCCCATCCTTCACCAGCTTGCGCACGGCGGCCCGGGCCTCGTCGGGGCCGTTGACCAGCAGCATCAGCCCCTCCATGCCAATCTTGCGGAAGTCGGGGTTCCAGTCCATCAGGCCGCCGACGCCGCAAATCTCGCGGCCGCTGGCGGCGAGGCGCGGCCCCGGCGTCAGGTCGTTCTCGATCGCTTTTTTCAGCCAGACGTCGATATTGAACAGGCTGCCGCCGCTGCGGGCCGAAGTGTAGCCGCATTCGAGCGCGAGCTTGGCATTGGCTGCCGCCAGGAGCGTGACGTATTCGACCGGGTACTTGATGTCGAGGTCTTCGAGGGCCGCGACGTTGAAATACGTCGGATGGAAATGCGCTTCGACCAACCCCGGCAGGATGGTGCCGCCGCGGGCGTCGAGCCGGAGCGTGTCGGGGGGCAATCGCGGCGCGCCGGCGGCCGGGCCGGCATAGGCAATGCGGCCGTTCTCGACGACCAGCGCGGCATCCGGAATGGGGGGCGAGCCGGTGCCGTCGATCAGTTGGCCGTGCGAAATGACCGTCGTACCCTCGGCGAGCTTCATGGCAGAGCGTCCAGGAATTGCGTGACCAGGTTGAGCACGTCCTGCGTGCGGGAGGTATGGAGATTGTGACCTGCGCCGGCCAGTTTGACGAGCGTGGCATCGCCGGCTGCGGCGGCGAATTGGCGGGCTTCGTCGTCCATCAACATGCCGCCGGCGGCTGGGTCGGCCTGGAGCAGCAGTGTGGGAATGCGGACAGTCTCCGCGAATTCTTGCCGATTGAACCCGTCGAGCCAGCGGCCCGCGACGATCGGATCGAGAACGGCAGGATCGACGTCTCGCAGGCAAGCGGCGAGGAAACGAATGGATGCCGCGTCGCGGACGTCGCCCAGGCGAGTCTGTTTGCTGGTAAGCGGGTCGGTGGTTACGATGTCGGCCAGTTCGCGAGCCAAGGTCTGAATCCCCAGCGGAGAATCGTGGACAATTCGCTGGATGGCCGTGAAGTAGCTGAGCCACGGTGTTTGGCCAATGCGGCTGCCCATCGTCTCGAAAGGCGGGTCTTCGAGGATGACGGCACAAATTCGACCGCCCAGATTCGCCGCGACGCCGGCGGCCACCATTGCGCCGAGCGAATGGCCGTAAAGCACAAAGTATGGTTGTGGTCGATGCGATTCAATGAATGCTGTTGCCGCGGCGATGTAGTCGGTCACGAGGTAGCGGCCAGGCGAGCGGTCGCTGCCGCCGTGGCCGGGAAAGTCGAGCCCGCAGACCGGCCAGCGAAACGACAGGCCGGGAAAGAGCGGTGTGAAGTCCTGCCAGCGACGGAGATGCTACCGAAGCGTGGTGAACGGTAGGGCGGGCAATGACCATTTCAAACGAAGGGAATTTGCTGTGAACGTATTGACACACGCATCGCCAGTGTGTATAGTTTAGTTCAGTAATCGCACGGGACGTACGCGTCGGCCTGTAGGTCCCGACCGCCGGGTGGGAATGGCAGTTTGACGCACGATTGCAAGGCAAGCTCCACGGGGCCCGTGGAAGCTACCCTGGGATGGCGAAAGCAGTTCGTTTCGCTGATCGGCGCGATTAGTGAAATGGGTTTTTCTTATCACCTGCCGCGACGCAAGTTGTTTATTTACAATAAGTTGCGAACGATCAACGAAACCAAGCCTATGGAAAAAAGACATAAACGAAAAGCGAAACACGGGCGGCTTGCTAGCCAATATGCGGGATCAAGCGGCACGGGTTGCCCGCGGCAAACACGCCCGCGGGGATGTCGCGGGTGACAACGCTCCCCGCCCAATGACAGCCGGTGCGCCGCTCGGCAGCGGTTAGGGGGGTGCGTGGCGGCATAGATTTGGACGTTCGGGCCGAACATCGCCCGGTCGCCAATCCGCACCAGGGCGCAATAAAGCGACTCAGGCAGGCGTGTCGTCTATACTAGCAGGTACGGCTACGCGCCCGCGAGCGCTGCATGCGACCATTAGGGGCCTCGGACACTTAGCAGGATCGTCATGGCCACCGGAACCACCTCCACCGTTTTGCCGCCTCCCGCGCCCGGCGCGAACTCCGCCCGCGATCACGAGCGGGTGATTCGCCGGCAATTGGGCCGCACCAGCTTCCACGTCCGGCTGGTCGATCTGGCCAGCAACCTGGCCATGCTGCTGGTGGGGGCGATCGTTTTTTTGTTGATCGCGGCGGTCGTCGATCATTGGCTGGGAGGGCTCGGCAGGTTCGGGCGATTGCTGGCCCTGGTGGTGCTGGTCGCCGGAACGGTCTGGCACCTGGCAACGCAGGTCGGCCCGCTGCTGGTGCGGTCGATCAATCCGACCTATGCGGCCCGCACCATCGAAGAGGCCACCCCTTCGCTCAAGAACAGCCTGATCAACTTTTTGTTGCTCAAGCAGGATCATCGGGGCGTGCGCGAGGTGGTGTTTGAAGCGATCGAGGCCAAGGCCGCGGCCGACATTGCCGCCGTGCCGGTCGAATCCACGATCGACCGCAGCCGGCTGATCCGCGCGGGGTATGTATTGTGCGGAGTGATGGCGGTGTTTGCAGCCTACAAGGTCTTGTCGCCGAAAGACCCGTTTCAAACGATCGCGCGGGTGGCGCTCCCCTGGGCCGACATCGCCCGGCCGTCGCGGGTCGAAATCGGCGAAGTGCTGCCCGGCGATGCCGAGGTATATCACGGGCAAATGGTGCAGGTGTCGGCCGGCATTGCCGGTTTGCGACGTGGCGAAAGCGCCCACCTGCTGTTTACCACGGCCGATGGGCAGTCAGTCGATCAAGCCGTTCCTCTGACGGCTGCGCCTGGGGGGCTGCGGTACGAGTGCACCTTGCCTGCGAGCGGGCGTGAATTGGCGAGCGGGGGTGAATTGGCGAGCGGTGGGCGTGAGCCCCCTGAGACATCCAGCCGATCCTCCGGCGGGATGCAGCAAGACCTGACCTACCGGATTGTCGCGGGGGATGCCGAATCGCCGACGTACAAACTCGATGTGGTCGCCGCGCCGACGATCATTGTCGAGCGGCTCGAGTATCGCTATCCCGCTTACACGCAAAAGGTGCCGCACACCGTGCCGCAGCAAGGAGATCTGCACGGCCTGGAAGGGACGAAGGTGACGATCCACGCCGTCGCAAACCAGCCGATCAAGTCGGCTTGGCTCGAGTTCGATCCGGGGGCGAAGGGCGTCGCCCCGCAGCGGTTGCAACTCGCCGTCGAGGGGACGCGGGCCTGGGGCACGGCGACGTTGCTGCTCAAACAAGATCGGCAGACCCCCTGGCACGGCAGCTATCAGGTGCGGTTTTCGAACGATCGTAACCAACCCAGCGAGCAGCCGATCCTGCACAAGATCGAGGTGATCCGCGACTTGCCGCCCGAGGTGCAAATTTTGCAGCCGCGGCGGACGAAGATCGAAGTGCCCGAAGATGGGGAAGAGCGGATCGAGGTCCGCGGCGTCGATCCCGATTTTGGCCTATCGCAGTTGCGGCTTGAAGGGTCGGCCAGCGGCGGCCAGAAACTACAGATCGAGTTCCTCCAGGCTGCTGCGGGCGCGCCGCCGCAAGCGACGGTGCCGCTGGTGTTTCGCCCGCGCGATCACAAGCTGAAGGCGGGCGACGAGCTCAAGTATTTTGCCTCGGCCCAGGACAACCGGACGAGCCCGTTGACAGGCGAGCCCGAGCCAAACGTCGCCCGCACGGGCGAGTATGTGTTGGTCGTCGTGCCGCCGGCCAAGGCTGGCGAGAACGGGGCGAACGAGCCGAACGAGCAGAATCAGCAACCGATGGCGGGCGAGCAAGCGGCGGATCGGCAGAATCCCGCCAACGCGAATCGGCAGCTACCCGCTGGCGACCAGCCAGACAAGAATAAGCCCGAGGCGAATAAGCCGGAGCAGAACAAGCAGCCGGGCGAGCAACAGCCCATGCCGGGCGAAAAACAGGATCCCATACAGGGCAAGCAGCCGATGTCGGGCGCTACCGACATGCCGCCGCAGGAAGCGCCCGAGCCGGGCGAAAAACAGCAGCCCATGCAGGGCGAGTCGCAATCGGCCGAGCCGATGCCGGGCGAAAAGCAACAGCAACCGATGGAAGGTGGGGGTGCCGACGGCCAGGGAAGCGGCAGCGAGTCGCAGAGCGGCGGGTCTGGTTCGCAGGCGCAAGAGGCAGCGCAATCCGAGAAGGGATCGGCCACTGGCGAGGGGAATTCGCAAGGTTCGGGCAAAGGCAAGCCGGGCCAGCAAGCCAGCGCCGGTTCGCGGCCCGGTGAATCGGGCGGGCAAGATGGAGATCCAAACGGCGGCGAAAACGGGGCTGGCCAACCCGGCGAAAAGGGCGGGCGGCAAGGCAAGGCGCACGACGGCGCGGCGATCGAAGAGGTCATAAAAAACTTGCAGCAAGAAGCAGGCGATAAGCCAGAGGGGCAAGGGGGCCAGCCGGCGGCCGATCAAAATCAGGATGCCAGCGCGCAAAACCAAGGGGGCGGCCCGCAGTCGCAAGGCAAACCAGCCGCCCAGCAGAATCAGCAGCCCAACCAACAGCAACCTAGGCCGGGCGAGAAGCCAGGCGATGAGGGCGCCGGTGGCCAGCCCAAGGGCGATCCCCAATCGGGCGGCCAGTCGGGAGCATCTGGCCAAGCCAAGCCGATGGGGGAAAAGCCAGCGGGGGAAAAGGCAACTGGCGAAAAGCCGGGGGCGAGCAACGAGCCGCAGCCGGGCGAAGGTCGTCCCCAGCCGGGGGAGAAGCAGGATCAGGGTGAGAAGCTTGCGGGCGAGCAGCAGGGAGAGAATCCGACGCAGCAGCCGGGCGCTGGCAATCCCGGCGGCGCTCCGCAAGGCGCGAACGAAACGGGGCAAGAGAAAGCATCGTCCCCCAGCCAAGGCGACGAAAAGAATCCCGGTGCCGGTCAGAACGGCGACGAAGGAACGGGTGCCAAGAGCAAAGAGAAATCGGGATCGGGCGCCGGCCAGGGCCAGAACAAGGATCGTCCGAAAGAGATGCAGCCCGACGAAGCGGCCGCCGAAAACGAAGGCGAGCCCAGCGGCGTCAGCCAGAGCAACCAACAGTCGGACTCGAAGGGGGGAGCTTCGGGCGATCAAAGCGGTGGAGGCAAGCGGGGCGCCGGTCAGTCGGCCGGCCAGGAAGGGACCGACAGCGCCGGCAGCAAAAGCGCGGCCGATCAAGGGGCGGGAGCTGCGGCCGAGCAAGGGGCGGGCGAGACCGGCAGCAAGGCGGGCCAGCAGCAACAGGCCGACGGCAAGACGGGCCAAAGCGGCGACCAGACGGGAGAGGGCTCGGCCGAGCGTCCCGATAGCCAAGGCCGACAAAACGGCCAGGGAAAACCGGGCCAGCCGGCAGGCAAGTCAAAGGGTGAAAAGTCGAAAGCTGAAAAACCAGCCGGCAAAGAGCCACAGGACGCGGCCAACCCACCAGGGAAGGGCGGGTCGGCTGCTCGCACGCCCACCGGCGGCGGCGATGGCAACCGGGACGAAGTCGAGTATGGGCCCTCGCCCGAAGCGGAGGCGGGTGATGCGGCCAATCTGGATTATGCTCGCCAGGCAACCGAGATGGCCCTCAAGCGGCTGCGCGATGAAGAGCGCAATCCCGATCCGGAACTGCTCGACAAGCTGGGTTGGACCAGGGAAGACCTGGCCGAGTTTCTCCGCCGCTGGGAATCGCTCGAAAAGTCGGCCGATCAAACTCCGCAAGGCAAGCGCGAGCTGGACGAGGCGCTACGGAGCCTGGGACTGCGCGATCCGGCCAGCCGCAAGCGGGCCGGGGGAGCGGTGGACGACCAGCAGCGCGATCTGCTCGACAGCGGCAGCCGCAGTTCGCCGCCGGCCAAGTATCGCGACCTGTTCGACGCGTTTCGCAAAGGGGCTGCCCGCTCGCCGTAGTGGTATAGTGGTGGCCACTGGCTGCCTCCACTCCCGCTACCGCGGTTCGTGCTCTCATGTCGCTCCTGACGCCCCGCTATCTCGTTCCCTTTACGCCCCGGCAGTTGCCGCACTTTTTCGCCGATGTGCTGATCGTCGGCGGGGGCCTGGCGGGCTTGCGGGCGGCCAGCGCCGTCGATCCCGCGCTGAGCGTGTTGGTCGTCACCAAGGATGTCATCCAGCAATCGAACAGCAGCTATGCCCAAGGAGGCATCGCGGGCGTGCTCGACCCCGATGACCGGTTCGAAGAGCACGTACACGACACACTGGTGGCCGGCGGCACGCTGTGCGACGAGCAAGTGGTCGAGATGGTCATTCGCGAAGCGCCGGGCCGCATTCAAGAACTGATCGACTGGGGCACTCACTTCGACGAAGACGCCGGGCGGATCACGCTCGGCCGCGAAGGGGGGCACAGCCACAACCGAATCGTACACGCCCTGGGAGACATGACCGGCAAAGAGGTGATGCGGGCCATGATCGAGCGCACCCGCCGGCTGCCGCACGTTCGCATTTGGGAGAACACCTTCACGCTCGATCTGCTCACGCACGAGGGCGTTTGCCGCGGGGCGATCGTCGCCACTCGCCACGGCGAGAAGTTGCTCGTCTGGGCCCGGCAAACCATTCTGGCAACCGGCGGCTGCGGACAGATCTACCGCGAATCGACCAACCCGCTAGTCGCCACGGGCGACGGTCACGCGATGGCCTATCGCGCCGGGGCGCAGCTCCGCGACATGGAGTTCGTGCAGTTCCACCCCACCGTGCTGTACATTGCCGGCGGCAGCCGCAGCCTGATTACCGAAGCGGTGCGGGGCGAAGGGGGCTGGCTGGTCGATAAAGACGGCCTGCGATTCATGCCCGAGTACGACCCGCGGGCCGAGCTTGCCCCGCGCGACGTGGTGTCGCAGGCGATCGTCAGCCAGATGTACAAGACGAAGCACGCCAGCGTCTATCTCGACGTGACCCATCTCGACGCGGCGTTCGTCCGGCAGCGGTTCCCCGGCATCGCCGCGGCCTGCCAGCAATTTGGGATCGACATCACGCGGGATAAAATCCCCGTGCGGCCCGGCGCGCACTACATGATCGGGGGCCTGACGGTCGATCAGACGGGCCGCACCACCATCCCCGGCCTGTGGGCGGCGGGCGAAGTCAGCTCGAGCGGGCTGCACGGCGCCAACCGGCTCGCCAGCAACAGCCTGCTCGAAGGGCTGGTGTACGGTGCGCATGCGGGGCTTGCGGCGTCGCAAGCGGCCCAGGAAATGGCGGCAGATTTTCGCGTCTTTCCGCTGGCCAACCCGGTCGTCGCGCCCCCCGCCGAGCCGCTCGACCTGGAAGACATTCGCAACTCGCTCAAGGCGGTGATGTGGCGCAATTGCGGCGTCCGCCGCGGCGGCGACGACCTGCGCGAGGCGCTCGAATCGGTCGATCAATGGCGGCGGTACGTGCTGGTCCGCCAGTTCGACAGTAGCGACGGCTGGGAACTGCAAAACATGCTGACGCTCGCCCGCGTGATGATCCAGGCGGCGCTGGCCCGCGAGGAATCGCGCGGTGTGCATCTGCGAACCGACTATCCCCAGGCCGACGACGCCCGCTGGAACCGGCACCTTTGGTTCCGCCGCGACGAAGCGCAGCGCGAAGAACTGGCGGGGGCGGGTTCAACCTGAATGAGTTGATGTTTGTGGAGTAGAATGGAGTGGAGCGATTCGACCAACGGAGCTTACCGTCACTCTCGAACGTCTGATCCAGTTGAAACTTGCCGCTGGAAGGCCAAAGGATCTCGAGGTGATTGCTGAGCTGCAGTTGCTGCTCGAAGAAAGTCGTCATCGCGATTCGGATGCAACGGAATGAACGACCTTCGCGACTTGCTGTCCACGCAGGCGGTAAGGCCGCGCCTGCCGACGTTGCATTCGCAGTTTCGCGCCGCGATAATTCAGCCGTATCGTCTGAATTCGCTTTACGTTCCGCGAAAGGAGCTGCGCCATGCATCGCTGGCTCTCTGGTCTGCTGACGCTGCTCGCTCCCCTGTTGTCGGCCACCGTTTCGGTCGGCAATTCGCCCGGCGACGACCAGGCGCAGCTCGCCCAGGTGCAGCAGCTGGTCGGCCACTGGCGGGGCGTGGGGCAGCCGAAGCGCGGTTCGACGCAGGATAGCTGGGTGGCCGAGGCCGATTGGGTCTGGAGCTTTGCCGGCGGCCCGGCGCTCGTCGGCAAGTTGCCCCAGGGCAAATTCTTTCGCTCGGTGAAGCTGGTTCCGGGAGAAGAAACGGGGAGCTACCTGCTGACGGCCACGCCGGTCGCAGAGGGCCCCGAAATGCAATTCGCGGGCAAGCTGGACGAGGCCCAGCGGCTGGTGCTGACCGCCCTTGAGCCGCGCGCGGGGATGCCCGAGCGGCTCTCGTTCCGCTTCGTCGCCGGCGGGAACCGCCTGCTGCTATTGCTCGAACGCAAGAGCGCTACCAGCGACCAGTACGTGCGGCTGGCCGAGGTGGGCTACACGCGCCAAGGGAGCGGCTTTGGCAAAGGCTCGTCGCAGCCCGAGTGCGTGGTGACCGGCGGCCTGGGAACTATCGAAGCGCTGCACGCGGGGCAGAAATACTTCGTCTGCTGCACCGGCTGCCTGGAATATTTCAAGGCAAGCCCGGACGAGGTGATTGCCGACTACCAGGCCCGCCAAGCGGCCGAAAAAGCGGAGTCGAAACCGTAATAGCCAAGCCTATTCTCGTCGCATTTTTCCGGGAACAGGAGGCGGCGGCGGAGCGGGCACCTCGCCCCCGGCGCGCTGCTTCTTCAGCGGCGAAAGCGCGTGCAGCGCTGCATAGGCGGCTTCCGCCACAAGCTGATCGATGCGGCTGCGCAGCAGGGCGAACGCCCCGAGAGCGGGAATGGCAATGATCAGGCCGACCACGGTCGTCACCAAGGCCTGATAAATGCCGTCGGCCAGTTGCGCCGCGCCGGCACTCCCTTCGGAATCGGCGACCTGTTTGAAGGCGAGCAGCATGCCGGTCACCGTTCCCAACAGGCCCACCATCGGCGCGATGTTGCCGATCACGTTCAAGTATTCCACGCGGCGGTACAGCCGGGCCGCTTGTTCGGCCGTGGCGTCTTCCATCGCCTTCTCGATCTCCGGCCAGCCGCCGTCATGCTCGGACAGCCCGCGCTCGAGGACGAACGACAAGAGCCCCGGCTGCTCCTGGCATTGGGCGACGGCCCGCGGAATTTGCCCTTCGCCGACGAGGCGGCGAACGTCGCCGGCCAGGTCGGGCGGAATGAGCTGGCGTTTGCGGATCAGCAGCAGGTTGTCGAACACCAGGGCAGCCGCCGTGAGCGACAGGCCGATGAGCACGACCATGTTGGCGATTCCCAGCGGCCCGCCGGAAAAGACGATCTGGAAAAATGTGAGCGGGGCTCGCTCGGCGGACGCCGCGGCGGTCTCTTCCGGAGCGCCCGCGGACGGGGACGCGACATCCGACGGGGTTGGCGAGGTCTGTGCCCAGGCAGGCGCAGCCAGCAACCAGATCATCGCTGTCGTCAAAACCAATCGTTGTCGGTTCAACACATTTTCCTTTGTAGCTGGTTTGGCTCTGTCCGTGCCGGGGTGCCTGTTTGCTGACCTTCAGCGAGACGCCCAAGCCGTGGGCGTGCGAGCTGCGTCACGGGCACGCCCACGCAAGCGTGGGACGTGGCACCCTCAAACCAATCATTGCACTCAGGGTGCCGCTGGCGTAGCACGTTTGGCAAGCAGCGACCGGGCTTCGGTCGCCGCCGGCATATGACCGAAGTCGCGGACAACCTCCTCCAGCAAGCCAGCGGCTGGCTCGGTTTGCTCCATCGTTGCCAACTGCTTGGCCGCCGCCAAGAGCGCGTCGGCCGACATGGCACGCTGTCGGCGAAACAGCAGCGGCACCTTGAGGTAAGCCAGAGCCGCCTGCTGGTGCTCGTCGCGGCGGGCCCGTAGTTCGCCAATCACGTACCAGCCGACTGCCTGGATCGAAAGCGGCATATCCTGCAACTGGTACTCCCAGGCGGCAATTTCGCCGGGTTTGGCTGTAACGAGTTTCGTCCGCCAGAGCTGAACCCGCGCCAGCCCGCGAATCTGTAGGTCGTCCAGCCGCTCGAGCTGCTCGAGCGCGGCAATGGCCGCCCCGCGCTCCGATCCGGGCAAGAGCCAACTCGCCCCCAGTAAGCGCGCCGCCGGTGGCTGATCGGGGGCGATCCAGGCTTCGGCCCGGCCTTCCAACACCCCATTGGGCACGGCTGCCCTCCAGGCAATCGGAATTGCTTCGTAGTGGGGCGTCGCCGGATCGCCGGCGACAATCGCCAGGAATTCGTCGCAAGCGTCCACGATCCGCCCCGCTTCCAGGTACGTTCCGGCGAGTTCGGCCTGGATTTGCCGCCGACCCCAGCCGCGCGGTTCCTCGCGGCGAGCACGCCCGTAAGACTCGATCGCTTCGTCCAGCTTGCCGGCCGATCGCGCTGCGTTGCCTGCTTGGTGCTCCGCGGACCACACGGTTTGGATCTCGGCAATCCGAACCGTCGGAATGGTCTCTTCGCGGCCCAGTGTCGTTCGTAGTTTGAGCTCGTTCCCCGTGTAATCGAGGATCTTGCCCGTCCGCCGGCTGCGGATGTCGGGATCGGTCGCCGAAGACGCGATCACGACGTCTTCCACCTCGGCAGCGACGCCGTGCGTGGGCGCGCCCAGCAGCAGCAATCTAGCCAGTGCCCAGACCACGATGCCGCACGACCGAACGAGCGTCGTCATTTCATTTATCTCCCGGCAGCCCTGTGACATCGACGTAGGCGTATTGGCCGCCATTTTCTTCGGCAATTTGCTGCAAGAAATTGCGTTTGACTTTGCGCGGCCCGATGCCAAACTCGATCGCATGAATGGCGGCGCCCCGGTTCAGCTTGCGGATGCGGGCAATGTCGCCCGGCGGCATCTGCGGCTGGTCGGCATCGGTCAGGAAGAAAATGACGTCGGGTGCCATCCGCAGCGACATGGTCAGCGCCGACAGGTGCTTGGTCCCCCCGGCGGCGCGCACGCCATGAACGTAGGCCGTCGCCCGACGTTTTCCTTCTTCGTTGCCGAAGACCATCGCCTGCGACCCATGGGGTGCTGCCCGCATCAGTTGCGGCTCGTGGTTGTAGAAGATGATTTGGAACTGGTGGACGCTGCCCAGGCTTTCCAGGCTGGCCAGGAGTTCGCGTTTGGCCGCCGCCAGGGGCCGCCCATCGTACGCGCTCATGCTCGACGAGCGATCGAAGACGTACACGAACCGGCTGCCGCGTCCCTGCACGCCAAATACCTGCGTCTGGACGTCGTAATCGTGTCCGCTCCCCAGCGGCCCCCCTGGCTTGCCTCCGCCAGCTTCGCTCAGCGCGCCTGCGCTGGGTACACCGCTTCCCGCCGGTTGGCTGGCAACGAGCGGCCCGGAATCGGTGGGCAACTGCGGGCCGGCGACGGCCGGCGGTCCTTCGTCGCCGGTAAGCGAGGCCCTCGCCAGCGTTTCGGCCGGGACCGCGCTGTCGGCCACTCCGGTCCCAAACTGACCGTCGGCATCGGCAAAGTATTCCGCCTTTCCCTCGTCACGGCGTACCAGGACGATTCCACCCTCGCGCTGCGGCTGCACGGCCACTCCTTCGGGCACAACGCGCAGGGCGATTCCCAGGCCGGTGAAAACGGCAAAATGCAAGGCGAGCGAGCCGAGCCAGGCAGGCGCCGCGCGGTAAACGGCGCTGGCCCGCACCGGCGGCGCAGGATCGCCAAAGTCGCCCTGGGTATCAATCTGCGGCATCAAACGAGCGAGCCTCCGATACGCTTCTGCAAAGCGTCGCTAACGATACGCTTCTGCGAAGCGTCGCTAAGTTGTCGCGGGCAACATCCACTGGAACAATTTTACATCCAGCCGGCAGGCCCGGCAATCCGCACGCCCACGACGGGGGCGTCTCTGCTAGAATCCGGCCACTATTTCGCAAAGTCAATTGGTTTGCGCGGTTTCGTGTGGGGCACTTATGCGGCAGCGCTGGGACACGGTCGCCCTGATCGGCGTCGGACTGATTGGTGGCTCGATCGGCCTCGCCCTGCGCAAGCGAAAACTGGCCGGGCAGGTCATCGGAATCGGTCGGCGTCGCAGCTCGCTGGCCAAAGCGCTCGCCTTGGGCTGCGTGACCAAAACCACCACCAGCATCCGCAGGGGCGTCGGGCAGGCGAGCCTGATTGTCGTCTGCACGCCGGTCGAACAGATTCCCGAACACGTTGCCGAAGCAGCACAGCACTGCCCGGCCGACGCCCTGATTACCGATGCCGGCAGCACGAAGGCCTTGCTCGTCGGCCAGGCGCTCGCGGCGCTCGCCGGGCGATCTGCCGAAAGGTTCGTCGGCAGCCATCCGCTGGCGGGCAGCGAAAAAGCGGGCGCCGCAGCGGCGCGGGCCGATCTGCTGGATGGCCGGCTCGTCGTTGTGACTCCCACGAAAGAGACCCCCCCAGCGACGACCGACCGCATTCGGGCGTTCTGGCAGTCGCTGGGGGCGCGCGTGGTCTTCATGTCTCCCGACCAGCACGATGCGTCGATTGCCCGCACGAGCCACCTGCCGCACATAGTTGCCTCCGCCCTTGCAGCGGCGACACCGGAGCATCTTTTGCCGTTAACCGCCGCCGGCTGGTGCGACACCACGCGGGTCGCCGCCGGCGATGCCGAACTGTGGCGGCAGATCCTGCTGGCGAATTGCGTTCACTCCTTGAAGGCCCTGGCCGATTTTGAGAGAGTGCTGGCAAGGCTCCGAACGGCTCTGGAAACGGGGGACGGGCCGCTGCTAGCCGAGATTCTCGCGGAAGGAAAACGCCGCCGTGACGCTGTGGCAAGTTGACATTCATCCGGCCGATTCGCAGCCCGATACCCTGGCGCGCTCGGTCCTGGCCGAGTCGGCCGATCTGGGCCTGGGACCGTTCGCGGTCCAGGCGGCCCGCGGGTTTCTCGTGCAAGGCGATATCAGCCGCGAGCAGATCGAGCGGCTGTCGCGCGAGTTGCTGGCCGACCTGGTGGTCGAACGGCCAGTCGTCTGCCAGCCAGGCGACCCCTTACTGGCGAGCGGGCGATTGGCGAGCGGGGGGCGTCAGCCCCCTGAGGAATCCTCCTGGCAACTGGTTCACGTCCTGCCCAAGCCGGGCGTGACCGATCCGGTCGCCGCCAGCACGCTCTCGGCCATCGCCGACTTCGGCATTCCGGTCGAGGCAGTGGTTACGCTACGAAAATACTGGGTCCAGGGGCTCTCGCCCGAGCAGCTGCGCACCTTGGCGGCCAAGCTGCTGGCGAACGACTCGATCGAGCAGACCCTGTTTGGATTGTTGCAACTCGAGCGGATTCACCTCGGTTCGCCCTACCAGTTCGAGCCGCTGACGCTGCTGATTCGCGAGCTTTCGCCCGAGCGACTGGTCGCCCTCAGCCGCGAGCGGACGCTCAGCCTGACGCTGGTCGAGTTGCAAACGATTCAGCAGCACTACCGCAATCTGGGGCGCGAGCCGACCGATATCGAGTTGGAAACGATCGCCCAAACCTGGAGCGAGCATTGCAGCCACAAAACGCTGACCGGCCGCGTCACCTACACCGACGAGACCGGCACGCGGCACTTTGGCAACCTGCTGAAAGAGACGATCTTCGCCGCCACGCAGCAAATCCGGAAAGAGCTGGGGCCGAACGACTGGTGCGTCAGCGTCTTTCAAGACAACGCGGGGATCGTCAAGTTCGACGACGAGCATCACGTCGCGTTCAAGGTGGAAACGCACAACCGGCCCAGCGCCATCGAGCCGTACGGTGGCGCCAACACGGGGGTTGGCGGGGTGATCCGCGACACGCTGGGGACCGGCTTAGGGGCTCGGCCGGTCTGCAACACCGATGTCTTTTGCTTCGCACCTCCCGATCTGCCCGCCGAGGAACTGCCGCCGGGCGTCCTCCATCCGCGGCGGATTATGCGGGGCGTGGTCGGCGGCGTGCGCGACTACGGCAATCGAATGGGCATTCCAACGGTCAACGGGGCGATCTATTTCGATCCGCGGTACGTCGGCAACCCGCTGGTCTTCTGCGGCAGCGTCGGCATCCTGCCGCGCGACAAGGCGTTCAAGGAAACGAAGCCGGGCGACTTGATCGTGGCGCTGGGGGGGCGCACGGGTCGCGACGGCATTCACGGGGCCACCTTCAGCAGCGCCGAACTGACCCACGAAAGCGAGCAGGTCAGCGGCGGGGCGGTGCAGATTGGCAATGCCATCGCCGAGAAGATGGTTCACGACGTGCTGCTCGTCGCCCGCGACCAGGGGCTGTTCAATGCCTTGACCGACTGCGGCGCCGGTGGGTTCTCGAGCGCGGTCGGCGAGATGGGGGCCGACATGGGGGCCGAGGTCTGGCTGGAGAAAGCGCCGCTCAAGTACGAAGGGCTCTCGTACACCGAAATCTGGATCAGCGAAGCGCAAGAGCGAATGGTCTTGGCGGTGCCCGCAGAAAAATGGCCCGCGCTCCAGACGCTGTGCGAAAGCGAGAACGTCGAGGCGGTGGCGATTGGCCGGTTCGTCCCCACCGGCGAGCTGGAGCTGAAGTACCACGGCACTTCGGTCGGTAAGCTGGGGATGCAGTTCCTGCACCACGGCCGTCCCAAGATCGAGCGGCAAGCGACGTTTTTTTCCGTGCTCCCAAATCCGAAGTCCGAAATTCGAAATCCGAAATTTGACGCCGGCAGCACGCTCCTCAGCCTGCTCTCCTCCCTGAACATCGCCTCCAAAGAATGGGTGATCCGCCAGTACGATCACGAAGTTCAGGGGGGCAGCGTCATCAAGCCGCTGGTCGGCGTGGCCAACGATGGCCCCAGCGACGCCGCCGTGCTGCGGCCGGTCCTCTCGTCGCGGCGGGGTCTGGTCGTCGCCTGCGGCATGAACCCGCGCTACGGCGATCTCGACCCTTACCACATGGCGGCCTGCGCGATCGACGAGGCAGTGCGCAACTGCGTGGCGGTCGGGGCCGACCCCGCGCGAATCGCCATCCTCGACAATTTTTGCTGGGGCCATACCGACCGGCCCGAAACACTCGGCGCGCTGGTCCGCGCCGCCTTGGCTTGTCACGAAGTGGCGATCGCCCTGGGCACACCGTTCATCAGCGGCAAGGACAGCCTGCACAATGAGTTCAGCTATCTTGCCGACGGCGAGCGGCGGACCATTCAAATTCCGCACACCCTGCTGATTAGCGCCCTGGGGCAGGTGGCCGACGTCAGCCGCTGCGTGACGATGGATTTCAAGTCTGCCGGCAACCTGATCTATCAGGTCGGGCTCACCAAGCACGAGCTTGGCGGCTCGCACTGGGAGTTGGTAGGCGAGCGGGAGGCGTCAGCCTCCCGATGGAATCGCAGCGCCAGTTCGCCCAATGCCGACATCGGGGAGCTTACGCACCCCGCTCGCCATAGCGTCCCCCAGGTCGATCCCGTCACGGCCAAGCGGACGTTCGCCGCCCTGCACCAGGCGATCGACCGGGGGCTCGTTCGGGCATGCCACGATCCGAGCGAAGGAGGCCTGGCGGTTGCCCTGGCTGAAATGGCCTTCTCCGGCGGCCTGGGGGCGACGGTGCGGCTGGCCAGCGCCGCGCACGACGGCCTGGCAAACCTGCCGCCCGACGAGGCCAACACCGTGCTCCTGTTTGCCGAATCCGCCAGCCGTTTCGTGGTGGAGGTCGAGCCTGCAAAACGAGCCGCGTTCGAGGCGATCTTCCGCGAACGGAACGTCCCGCTGGCGCACCTGGGCGAGGTGACCGACACCGATCGGCTGCAAGTCAACGCCGCGAGCGTCAGCGGAATGCTGGTGGACTTGCCGATCGACGAACTCAAGGAGGCGTGGCAGCGACCGCTCCGATGGTAAAACCTCGCGTTCTCATTCTCCGCGCCCCAGGCACAAACTGCGATCGCGAAACGGCCTTCGCCTTCGAGACGGCCGGCGCGCGGGCCGACACCGTGCATCTCAACCGGCTGCTGGAGAGTCCTAGCGTTGCCCAGGAATATCAGATTCTGGCGATTCCCGGCGGCTTCAGTTACGGCGACGACATCTCGGCTGGCCGCATTTTTGGCAACCAGATGCGGCACCACCTGTACGACGCCCTGCACGAGTTCAAGACCGCCGACAAGCTGATCCTGGGGATCTGCAACGGCTTTCAAATTCTGCTCAAGTCGGGCGTGCTGCTCCCCGACCAGGCCCACGAGCCGCTCGCCACGCTCGCCCAGAACGCCAGCGGCAAGTTCGAGGATCGCTGGGTCCACCTGCGAGTAACGAACCCCAAAAGCGTCTTCCTGCAAGGGATTGAGTCGCTGTATTTGCCGGTCGCCCATGCCGAAGGAAAGTTCGTCGCGCGCGACGCGGCGACGCTCGCCCGGCTCGAGGCGGCCGGGCAACTGGTGCTGCGGTACGCGGAGGAGTCAGAGGCCAGAGGTCAGGGGTCAGAGGTCAGAGGTCAGGAGTCAGAGGTCAGAGGTCAGGAGTCAGAGCGTTCCCCGAATCCCCAGCCCCTAGCCCCCAGCCCCCAGCCCTGTATTCCCTACCCCGCAAATCCCAACGGTGCGCAGGTCGATGTGGCGGGCCTGGCGGACGAGACTGGCCGCGTCTTCGGCCTGATGCCGCATCCCGAACGGTACATCGACCCAACGCAGCATCCCCGCTGGACCCGCGCGCGGCACGAGCGAGGCGACGGTCTGGCCCTGTTCGAAAATGCGGTGCGATTTTTCAAGTAACCCGCTTGCCTACCACTGCTGCGAAAAGTAGTACGCCGCCAGGCAGAGGCCGATGGCGATGACCAGCCAGCGAATGTATTTGCCCTGCACCCGCCGGCTGTAGTGGGCCGCCACGAAGCCGCCGACCAGCGACGTCGCCATCATGGCCAGGGCATACGGCCAGACGATCTTTCCATCGAGCAGAAAGATCACCACGGCCACCGCGTTGATCGCGGTGCCCAGCACCGCCTTCAGGCCGTTCATCTGGTGAATGTTCGAGAGCCCCATCATCCCCAGGCCGCTGAGCATGAGAATGCCGATTCCGGCCCCGAAATAGCCGCCGTACACCGAGATCAAAAACTGCAAGCCGATCATGCCGGCCAGCGAGCGCCGCGAGATGGGCGTGTCGGCGTCGCAGATTTCGGCGTCGCTTGGCTCGGCATCGCTCGGGTCGGCGCGCTTACCACGCGGCATCAGGTACGGCTGCACGGCAAACAAGAGCGCGGCCCCGAGAATCAGCCAAGGGATCAGGCGGTTGAAATAGTCGGGGTCGAGCCGCGTCACCAGCAGCGTGCCGAGCGCCGCGCCGACCAGGCTGGGGGGCAACAGCCAGACGAGGAAGCGGCGGAGGTGGAACAACTCGCGGCGGAAGGCCCACGCGCTGCCCAGCGACGCGGGAACCAGCGCCGTGGTGCTGGTGCCGTTGGCCAGCACGCCGGCCGCCGCCGGGCCGAACTGAGCGGCCAGAATGCCAATCAACGTTGGGAAAGTCAGCAGCGTTCCGCCCCCCGCCAGCGCGTTGACGCCCCCTGCCAGAAATGCCGACAGGCAGAGCCAAAGGTAGTCGAGCGGGGAACCTTCGGGCATGGAAAAACCGAACGAAGCGCTGGCGAAACTACCGAAGTGTCTGCGGGATAAACGTTTAGCACCGCTGGGGCAAGACCCTTTCCGCTGCCGGGCTTGGTTCGCTATACTAGCGGATTCCCTATCGGATAAGCTACCCGGCTGGCGCGCCCTTTCGGCGCTGCCTCCCGCCCCGCCCGTTTTTGAATCTTCGTCGGAGTCTGCTGGTCATGGCCAAGAGTAAGAAGAAAGCCGAAACCGTGTTCCTCGTCTGCGAGGAGACCGGCGACATGAACTACACCCTCCGTCGCAAGCCGGGCGGCGAGAAGCTGAAGCTGAAAAAGTATTCGCCCCGGCTGCGCAAGCGAACGCTGCACAACGAGAAGAAGAAGTAGGGCATGCCCTGGCGTGGCATTCCGGTTGGCGTCTCTGCGACGGGTTGAAAACCCCTGCCGCATCGGCTCCAATCAGTCCGCCTCTTTGGGATTGCAGGCGGACATGACCCAGGCTCTTCACGGACGAACCAACAAGCAGTGGCGTATCCAGCCGCACGATGCCCAGCGCATCGGCCGCTTGGAACGCGCGGCGGGCGTATCGCCGATCGTGGCCCAGTTGCTGCTCGGCCGGGGTCTGTACGAACCCGAACAGGCGAGGGCCTTTCTCGACGCCAAGCTGACCGGCCTGCGCGATCCCGACGAACTGCCCGGCGCGGCCGCCGCGGCGGATCGCATCTATGCGGCCATCGGTCAGCGGCGAAAAATCGTCGTCTATGGCGATTACGACGCCGACGGCATGACCGGCACCGCCATTTTGCTTTCCTGCCTCAAGCTGCTCGGAGCGGAGGCGACCTACTACGTTCCCAATCGGTTGGAAGAAGGCTACGGGCTAAGCTGCGACGCGCTCCGCACGCTCGCCCAGCGAGGCGCTTCGCTGGTGATTAGCGTTGATTGCGGCATCGCCAGCCTGCAGCCCGCCCGCACCGCCTTGGAGCTCGGCCTCGAACTAATCGTTACCGACCATCACGAGTTTGCCGCCGAGTTGCCCGCCGCGGCGGCGATCGTTCATCCAAGGCTGCCCGGCACCAGCTACCCGTTCGGCGGCCTGTGCGGGGCGGGCGTCGCCTTAAAGCTCGCCTGGGCCATTTGTCAACGGGCCAGCCAGGCCAAGCGCGTGAGCGAGCCGCTGCGGAACTTCCTGCTCACCGCGGTCGGCCTGGCCGCTATCGGCACCGTGGCCGACGTGGTGCCGCTGATCGACGAAAACCGCATCCTCGTGCGGCATGGGCTGAACAGTCTCAAGGCGATGCCGCCGCTGGGCCTGGCCGCGCTGATGCGAGTGGCCAAGCTGAGCGTCAAGCCCTGCCTGGCGAGCGAAGACCTGGCGTTCTGCCTGGCGCCGCGGCTCAACGCGGCGGGCCGGTTTGGCCAGGCGCAATTGGCCGTCGAGCTGTTGACCACCGATTCGCCCCCGCGTGCCCAGCAACTGGCCGAGTACATCCACGAGCTAAACAACAGCCGCGATAGCCTGGAACGAAGCATTCAGCTTGCCGCCGCCAAACAGATCAAAGAGCAGTTCGATCCCCAGCACGATCCGGCGCTGGTGCTCGCGGGCCGCGGCTGGCACGCGGGGGTGATCGGCCTGGTCGCCGGTCGACTGGCCGAAAAATATCACCGGCCCGTCGTGCTGATCGCGCTCGATCAATTGGGTATCAAGCCGGGCGTCGGTTCGGCCCGCTCGCCCAACGGCCTGAACCTGCACGCGGCCCTAGCTGCCTGCGGCGAGCACCTGCTCGGCTTCGGCGGACATGCCGCGGCGGCGGGGTTGCAAATCGACGAGGGCCGGATCGACGCCTTCCGCCAGGCCTTCTGCGAACATGCCGATACTGAAGCCCCGGCCGGCAGCCGCGTCGGCGAGATTCGGATCGACGCCGAGGGGCCGCTCTCGCAGCTCACGGCGCAAACCGTACATCAGATCGAAACTTTGGCCCCCTTTGGCTGCGGCAACCCCCGACCCATTCTGTGTGCGACCGGGGTTCGCTTGGCCGAGCCACCCAAGCGAATCGGCGGGGGCGAGCGGCATCTGTCGCTTAAGCTGGTGCAACACCGCACGACGATGCGGGGCGTCGGCTTTGGGCACGGCGAATGGGCCGACGAACTGGGCGGCATCGAGGCCCTGCTCGACATCGCCTACAAGCCGGTGATCAACGACTTCCGCGGCCGCCAGAACGTCGAGGTGCAGTTGGTGGATTGGCGCATTTCCGAGGTGCCCGCCGCGCCCGAATAACCGGGTTTCGCTTATACATTTGGCGTTTTTTTTCTCTCGACGGAGGCAATCGCTCCTAGGCCAGGATCACAAACCGCGTGAGGCGCCCCCCGTCAGCCAGAACGGCCGATACACCCGCCCCAAAATCCGCGACTGGCCGCCAGCCACGGTCCATTGCCGGCTGTCGATCGAAACGGGCGTGTTGTCTCCCAGCAGGGCAAACGTGCCCGAGGGGAGCGGCCCGTCGGCCTGCCAGCGGTCGCCCGTGCCATCCGGCGCCAGGTAATACAGGTCTCGCCAGACTTGAAGATGCGTCAGTTCGAGGCTGGCCCGATCGACGCCAACGGCCAGCGGCCGCGTCACTTCGGGCGCGTGCCCCGCGGGCCGCTCGTATTCGTAGGCAAAGACCTGCTGCCCCCCAATTCCCAACAAGACCCGGCGATCGCACAGGCCGAACACAATGGCCGCGCCGCGCCGCGCGAACCGGGGCGGCAACTCGTCGTGTCCCACCGGCTTGCCGTTCGCACGGAGCGTGACGGTTCTCGCGCCCAGATCGAACAGGGCCTCGAAACGCTGGCCCCCGTCGAGGGCCGCCAGGGCAAAACGGCCCGCTCCGCGCGCCCGCAGCACGCACGCCAATTGCACGTCGGGCACCACGTTAAGATTGCGATCGGCGGCCTGGTTGTAGCTGTCCAAATCGAGCACCGGGCCGGGCCGCGTGCGAGCGTGCAGGCCGAACATCCGCCAGTGGTGATACTCGAGCCAGTCGAGCCCCCCGACGCCGCCCGCGTCGTGACGAAAGCCGGTCCCCGCGGCTTGCCAGCCGCTCTGGGCGGCTGGGCTGCTCCACCGATCCGGCAAGCCCGAAGTCCGCTGGGGCTGGTAGTCGTTGTCGTACACCAGCACCCGAACTTGCGCCAGTTCCCGCAGGTCTTTCCGAACCAGCCGGCCGTCGGCCAGCAGGTCTCCCCGGTCGATGGCCAGGCGCTCGCCGGGCAGCGCGGCGACCCGTTTGACCACCAGGCCCGCCCCTTCGCCCGGCTGCCTGGCCGCCACCGCTTCGCCGACGCGCGGCGAGCGCATGGCGAAGGGCCAACGATCGAGCAGCACTCGCTCGCCCGGCACTAGATATTCGTCTCGCAACGGATTGCCCAGGTAGCCGCAGTTGGGGCAGGTCGCCTGGCGGATCGCGGGGGGATGCTCGCCATCGCAGCGAAACGCAAAGCCGCAATCTTCGCAGACGACGCGAAAGTGTCCGCCGTAAAACGCCGGCGCCATCGACGGGCCAGCGACGCGAACCGTGCGCGCGAGTCCCTCAACCATCCCCAAGCGAACCAGCGTCAGGACCACCAGCAGCGCCAGCACGCCTGCCACCAGCCACCGCAAACGGACGAGCGCATCGCCGGCCGGCGCGACCACCGTCTGGGTGATCGACAAGCTGCTGGCCGAGCGGTTGGGCCCGCTGGAGCTGGGTTGGGCGGGGAGCGCAAGGGGCTCATCGCCGACGCTGCGCGTTATGGAATCGTCGCCTGGCATGTTTGGCCCCTACGCCCGCTGGCCCTGCTCGGCGGGCGGCGGCTGGTCCAAGCGAGGAACGGCCAGATCGCCCCGAAAAACAAAATAGACCGCCCCCAGCATGCACAATGCCGCCCACAGGTAGTCGAGCCTGATCTGCTCTTTCATATACCAGACGGCGAACGGGACGAACACACCCAGCGTGATCACCTCCTGCAAGATTTTCAGTTGGCCGAGCGAGATGCCCCCGGCATGGCCGATCCGGTTGGCCGGCACTTGCAGCAGATACTCGAACAGGGCGATTCCCCAGCTTATCAGCGCGGCGACCAACCAGGTGCGGCCCCCGAGGTTCTTCAGGTGCCCGTACCAGGCAAAAGTCATGAAAATATTCGACGCGATGAGCAACAGCGTCGTTTGCGCCAGAATCGGCAGTCCCACGGACAACTCCTTCGTTCCGCGTTCCGAGCTCCGAGTTCCACGCTCTCGGCAGGCCCCGATCGACCCGCGGCAGATTCGTTTTACAAACCGGTGAAGCTGCCGATCGTAGCATACTCAGCGGCACCGCGCGGGATTGTTTGCAATTCCGCTTAGCGATCGAATCCAAACAGCCGGGCGTCCGGATTCGGCCGACCCAGTATCAGGTCGGTCAGCAGACGGGCCGCGATCGCGCTGAACGTGATGCCGTTGCCGCCGTAGCCCAGGGCGAACCAGGCATGCGGCATCTCCGGCGGCGATCCGATATACGGCAGGCCGTCGGTGCTCTCGCCAAACACTCCCGCCCAGGCAAAGGCGGGCCCCAGGTTCAGGTCGGGGAACCACCCATCCAGCTTGGCCCGCAGCTTCCTGGTCTTCGCGGCCAGGCGTCCGGCTTGCGCATGGTCGGTCGCATACGGCGTGTCGTAGCCGCCGATGATGATCCGGCCGTCGGCGGTCGTTCGCAGGTACGTGTAAGGGCGAGCCGTTTCCCACACCAGGCACCGCTCGGGCCAGCCCGCAATGGTTCCGCACGGTTCGGTCGCCAGGGCATACGTGCTTTGCAAATTGCCCAGCGGTCGTCGCAAATACTTGGCCGATTCGTATCCCGTGCAATACACGACTTCGCGACAGGATACGATCCCCCGCGGGGTATGCAGCCGCAGGCGCTCGCCGCCGGTTTCGACGCGCGTGACCTCGGTGCGGTCGTACACCCGCGCGCCTTGCCTGCGCGCTTTGCCCAGCGCGGCGTGCGTCAACTGGTAGGCATCGACCTCGCCATCCCCTTGCGAAAAGATCGCTCCCGGCGCGGGAAAGCGGGTTTCGGCGAGTCGCGATTCGTCCCACCAGGCCACGTCGAACCCGTGCCGCTGCCGCAGTTCGCATTCTTGCTGCAATCGCTTCACGTGCGACCGCCGGCTTGCCCGGTACAAGCTGGGCCGGCGGGCAAAGCCGCAAGCTCCCAGGCCGTCGCTGGGCAGCGCGGCGATCAGTTCCTGCAATTCGTCGATCGCTTCGAGCCCCAAGCGAAAGCAGCGGGCGGCTGCTTCTTCTCCCACGCGGCCGGCCAGCTCCCGCATTTCGACATCGAGCTCGTACTGCAACAGCGATGTACTGGCGCAGGTGCTCCCCTGGCCGATGTCGCGCTTGTCGAGCACCACCACCTCCAGCCCAGCCGCCGACAGCCGATCGGCCAGCAGCGCGCCGCTAATGCCGCCGCCGATCAGCGTTACGTCGGCCCGCTGGTCGCCGTCGAGCGGCGGGTACACTTCGACCAGGCCGCTGTTGATCAGCCAGAAGGGGATTCCCGAGCGGAGGTCCATGTGGATTATAACAGCCCCGCCAGCACGCCCTTCAGCTCTTGAAACGGAATCGGCTTGGTCAGGTGGCGGTCGAACCCCGCTTCGAGCGCGCGGCGGCGGTCCTCTTGCTGGCCATACCCGGTAACCGCCACCAGATAGGCCGACCGCATTTGGGGATCGGCCCGCACCGAGCGGGCCACGCTGTAGCCATCCATGCCCGGCAGGCCGATGTCGGAAAAGATGACCTGCGGATGCATCTGGCGGGCAATCCGCACGCCTTCCTCGCCGTCATAGGCGGTGAACACCTCGTGCCCCAGGTTCTTCAGCAGGGCATCCATCGTATGCACCGTGTCGTGCTGATCGTCGATGATCAGCACGCGCAGCGACTGGCGACCGTTGCCGTCGGCAGGGGGCGAAGCAACCGCCGCGGGAGCGTGGGTCAATGCCAGGCAGACGGTGAACTCCGCCCCCGTGCCCAGCCCTTCGCTAACGGCGGTGATCGTGCCGCCGTGCAACTCAACCAGTCCCTTGACCAGCGCCAGCCCCAGGCCCAAGCCGCCGCGGCTGCGGTCGAGGCTCCGGTCGGCCTGGTTGAAAGGCGTGAAGAGCCGGCCCAGCATGTCGCTTGCGATGCCGATGCCCGTGTCGCGCACCGACAGCATGGCCCGGAGCTGTTCGGCGTTCGAGCGATCGACCGTCAGGCGGATCGCGACCGAGCCCCCGCGATCGGTAAACTTGCGGGCATTGTGCAGCAGGTTGCTCACTACCTGCGACAGGCGGGTCTCGTCGCCGCTAACCCAGATCGGTTCTTCCGGCAATTCCAAGTGAATCGCCAGTTCGCTGGCGGCCAACTCGGCCGAGATGTCTTCCACCACTTCGCGGACTAACTGCGACCAGTTCAGCACCTCGAAATCGAGCGAGATCTTGCCCCGCGTAATTCGCGACACGTCGAGCAGGTCGTCCACGATGCGGGCCATGTGATCGGCCTGCCGGCTGATGATTGTCAGCATCTCGTGGCAATCCTGATCGTCCTTCAGCACCAGCCGCAAGAAGTCGGTAGCGCTGCGGATCGGCGAGAGCGGGTTGCGCAGCTCGTGCGCCAGCATGGCCAGAAATTCGTCTTTGCGCCGGCTGGCGTCGATCAGGGCCGCCTCGGCCTCTTTCCGAAATGTCACCTCTTGCAGCAACTGGGCATTGGCCTGCAGCAACTGGGCAGTCCGCTCGGTCACCCGCACTTCCAAACCAGCGTTGAGCGTCCCAATCGCCGCCTCGGCCCGCCGCCGCTCGGTCAGGTCGTTGATGATGGTCCGGTAATCGTTTTGGCTCTGCCGGCGGCTGATGAGCTGGACGGGGATAAACCGGCCAGTGCTCGTCTGAATCGACAGCTCGGTGACGACCTGGCTGCCCGTTTCGCGGCAGTGCCGCATGTGTTCCAAAAATGCCGGGCGATCTGGCGGGATGATAAACGCGTGCAAACGCGTGTCGATCAACTTCGACCGCTCGCGCTCCAAGAGGGCCGAGCCAGTCAGGTTGATCGCTCGAATCAACCCGTGCGGGTCGAGCAACAGGTAGGCGACCGGGGCAAAGTCGTAGAGCTCGGCATAGGCGTCGCGCGAAATTTGGTTCTGGCTTTGGCTGGCCAGCAGTTGGTCGCGCTGGGCGCGCAATTGCTCGCGCTGGATTTCCAGATCGTGCCCCAGCAACTCCAGCTTGGCGGCTTGCGAACCATCGGACGACAGATGCGCCAGCTCGGCGAGCAGCTCGGGGCGCGTCATCTCGTCATACGATTTTTTCATCGCGGCACCCGCCCTGCCATATCGTTATCTCGCGAATGTTGCGCGCGACAAGCAATCTTACCCGGTTTCGCCGGCTTCTTCCATTGCCAGCAGAATCAAGGGTTCCCGCCCGTTCGTCGCCGCGATCCGGCGGGCGTTCAAACGCATCCGCTTGCCGCCAATGCCGGGAAAATCATGCTCCACCTCGAACAGCTCAAACGACTTGTTTGAAGCGAGTACCGTTTGCAGCAATTCGGAGAGGCGGGGAATGTTCCATTGATTGTCTCCCAATTCGGCCAGCAGTTGGTTCTCGGTCTCTTCGCGCGACACGCCGAACATTCGGCAAAAAGCGGGATTGACCCGTTTGACGCGCAAGTTTCCATCGAGCACGACCAGCGGCTCGCGGACCGTCCCCAGGATCGCTTCAGACAGCTCGCGGAATTCGCGGGCTGTGTGTTCGTGCTGCCGCGTCTCGTCCACGTCCAACAGAATCAGCACCGCCCCTTCGATCCGGTTGTCGATGCTTTTATAGGGACGGATCGTCAGCGAGAACTCCCGGCCGGCCAAGTCTTGCACGTCGTGATACTCCACGCTGACGGTATCGACAACTTGCCAAATCCAGCGCTCGAGATCGGGGCAGTTCAGATTCGGCTTGATCTGGCCGATTGGCCGGCCGATATCGCCGGGGATCAGGTTCAGCACCTTTTCGGCCATCGGCGTGAACCGCCGGATTCGCAGGTGATTATCGACGAAGACGATCGCGACCTGCACCCCGTTGAGCAGGTTGATCAGGTCGCTGTTGATCCGAGCGAGCTCGTCGTTCCGGCCGTGCAGTTCTTCGTTCAGCGTGTTCAACTCTTCGTTGGTGCTTTGCAGCTCTTCCCGGGCGGTGTCCAACTCTTCGTTCGTGCTTTGCAGCTCCTCGTTGCTCGACAAAACCTCTTCGTTGGCCGATTGCAATTCCTCGTTGGTCGCCTCGACGTCTTGAATGATCGACTGCAAATACCCACGGCTGGCGATCAGTTCGTTTTGCAGCCGCTCGATCTCCGCCTGCGTTTCTTCGGCGACGGCCTGGTCTTCCCCTTTGCCCGCGGCGCGCTGCGGCTTGGCCGGGGCGACGGCCAGCGGCTTCGCGTCCAAAAACACGATCAGGTAATTCCGCCCGCCGCTCGCCACGCGCAGAGGGGTCACTTCAATCGTGACCTGGAGCACCTCGTTGTTCCCCTGCCTCACCCGCAGCCCCTCGCGGCGAATCGGCGTCTCGTTTTCCTTCGCCTCGTGAATGGCCGTCCGCAGGCCATGCATCAGTCCCTCGCGGCACATTTTCAGCAGGTTCAGGCTGGCGTCGCCCGCCGCGGGTTCCAAAAACCGCCCCGTCTGGCCCCGGAACTGCAAAATCCGCAGCTCTTCGTCCACCACAACTCCCGGCGGCGCATAGCGTTCGAGCACGATGCGGTTGACATCCACCTGGCTTGGGCTGGGCCGCGGCTCCGGCGCTGCCCGCTGGTCGCGGCTCGTCGGTCGCCGGTCGTACGGCGCCGAAAAAAGGACTCCCGCCGACGTATCCCGCTGCTTTTTGCGATAGACCCGATGCCGCTTGTTGGCCACGGCAAACAGCTCATCTTGCGAACCGGTCGTCTCGGCGCTTCCCAGCATCAAATAGCCGGTCGGCTTTAGCGCGTAATGAAACACGCTCATCAACCGGCTTTGCACCGGCTGGCCGAGATAAATGAGCACGTTGCGGCAAACGATCAAATCGAGCCGCGAAAACGGCGGGTCGCTGGTCAGATCTTGCCGGGCAAACACGCACTGATCGCGGATCGACTTGTTAATGCGATAATGCCCATCGACCTTGGTAAAAAACTCGTCCAACCGCTCGGGCGAAAGGTCGGCGGCAATGCTTTCAGGATAGAGGCCGGCGCGGGCCTGCTCGATTGCCGTTTCGCTGATGTCGGTGGCAAAGATTTGCACCGTCATGTTGTGCGAGTGTCCCTGGCAAGACTCCATCAGTGTGATGGCGACCGAGTATGGTTCTTCGCCGGTCGAGCAGGCCGGAACCCAAATCCGCAGCGGAGCGTCCTTGTCGCGATCTTGCAGCACGCTGGGGAAGACTTCTTCCGCCAGGACGGCGAAAGAAGCGGGCTCTCGAAAGAACCGGGTCACGTGGATCAAAATATCGCTGTAAAGGTTATTCGCCTCGGCTGGATAATCCCGCAGATATTGCAGGTACTGATCCACCGAGACAACCTTGTGCAGGGCCATTCGCCGCTGAATGCGCCGCTGAATGGTGGGCAGCTTGTACTGCCGGAAATCGACCCCGCTGGCAGCCTGTAAAAGGGTGAAAATCTGCTCGCGCTGAGGGGCCTCGAGCACCATTTGATCGCCCGCGACGCGCGGCACGATGGTATGCGGCGGACGATCGCGCACCAGCCGGATGAGAGCCTCGGCAATTTCGGCCGGCGAAAGTTCATAATCGACCTTGCCGGTCGCCAGGGCAGACCGGGGCATGCCGTCGTGCTGGGCGGTTCCGGGATCTTGCACCAAGACCGTTCCGCCGGCCGCCTTGATGGCATGGATTCCTTGGACGCCGTCGCTCGCCGTGCCGGAAAGGACAACACCGATCGCGTCCGCTTTCAAGTCGGACGCCAGCGAATCGAAAAAAATATCGATCGGGGTGTACTGGGTCCGATCCGTGGGCCGCGGCTGCAAAACCAGCATGCCCGAGCGCAGGATTAGGCCCCGGTTGGGCGGGATGACATAGACGCGGTTCGCCTGGACCCACTCATTCTCGGAAAGTTGCAGAACCGGAATCTTGGTAAACGAGGCCAGCAACGAGGCCAGCGAACTTTCGTGTTGCGGCGCCAGGTGCTGCACCAGCACGATGGCGAATTCGATTTTCTCGGGCAGCGCCCGCAGCAACTGCGAAAAGGCCTCTAGCCCACCCGCCGAGGCGCCGACGCCGACTGTTGCCGGAGTCTTGTCAACCGGCGACTTGTTAACCGGAGTCTCGTCAGCCGGCGACTCGTCAACCGGCTGCCCGTCGCCAGCCGGGACGTGCTCGGTTTTTTCATCGTCGCTTCCGTGGGGGGAAGTTGCCTGGCTGGCCGGGGCGCTCGTTTTCTTGCGGGGCATAACTTGCCTGGTGCGGTTTCGCTCGTCAGCGATGGCTCGGATTGGCTTGGCAACCGTGGCGTCGGTTTGAAAAATTTAGCTGGAAGCGACAGTTGCGGGTAGCGGATGGAACTAAAAATGACGCGCGTCATTCCTCTTCATCATCGGCCGGAGGGGGCTCGCTGGCCCTCATCGCAGTTGCGGCCGGACGAGCCGACGTGCCCGTCGCCTGGGTGTTCAGGATCAACTGCCGGATGATTGCCGCCTTGGCATCTTCCTCTTGCGATCGCTCGCCATATTTTTTTGCGGCCGACATCATGCCCCGCTCCGATACCCGCTCGGACATTTGCCGATGCAACGCGGCCCGTTCCTTAAGCGCCCGGACGGCGCTCCACAAAGCGTATTCTAGCGTGGAATCTTGCCGAGAAAGCAACGCTTCGGGCGCGAAGCCATGCCCCGTATGGCAGCGAAAGCGAAAACTCCCTCCCTCCCCGATTTCCCACAAGATGCCGCCGCACTCGGGGCAACTGAAAATGCTTGGTGGGCCTTGCAGCAGGTCGGGATTGACGCTGGTCAGGGTCACGTCGCGATCCGTGCGGTCTGGCCTGCCCGGCGCCGGGGCGGGGCGGTGGCTGCCATTCTGAGCGGTGCTCGCGGCCGCCGCCGTCAACAGTGGGGCAATCTCGCTCGCCCGCACGATATGATCCACCTCGACGCTTTGAATCGCGCTGAGCGGCATGCTAGGAAGCAGCGATTCATACGGATGCTGGACGATCGCCTTTCCACCCGCCTCTTTGACCGCCATCAAACCGAATGTGCCGTCGTCTAGCGCGCCCGAAAGGATAATGCCCACCACCCGCTCGCGGTAGTGTTCGGCAGCCGAGCGAAACAGGGGATCGATGGCGGGGCGAAAGCCGTTTTCGCGCGGACCCGTGACAGCCGAGACCCCCCCTGCCGTGATCATCATGTGGTGATCGGGCGGGGCGACATAGACCCGGCCGTATTCGAGCGGCTCGGGGGAGCCGGGAAAAAGCGCCTGGAGATTGCCGTTGCGCTCGAGGATTTGCGGCAGCATGCCCGAGCTATCCGACGAGGTATGAATCACCACAAACAAGCACGCCGGCAATGAACTTGGCAACCCTTTCAGCAGCGTGGTCAGCCCTTCGAGCGCTCCCGCCGAACCCCCAATGACGATAATATCTTGATCCGGCATCCAAAATTCTCCTGGCGCCGGGCGAGGGGACGCTCGAACGAAGCGTCTTTCGTCGTGTTGCGCACTGCCGCACAGTCGCTCCCCGCAAGGAGCAAACCGTGCGCCTTGAGCGTGCGCTGCGGCCCACAAGCTGCCGTTGAACGCGAAGGTGCGACGCGCGAGGCAAATCGGTCGGCAGGTGCGACAAGCTGTCGGGCAAGCAACTGGAGGATTAAGGGGCTTGGACCACCTCGAACGCCGAGCCTTTCACCCGCCGCAGCTCGTCGTGTAGCACGGGAATCCGCGGATCGGGGGCGCAGCTCAAGGCCCACTCGATCCCGTTGTCGGCCACCAGCATGCCATACTTCTTCAGCCCTTTCAGAATGGCCTGCACCTCGGGCGAGAAGCCCCGAATGTCGTAGTTGGCCTTCAGCCGCAATCGTTCGCCCATACGGGGGAGGTTTTCGTCGGTCTTGCGGCTGGCAAAGTGGGTAGCGGGATAAACGTAGGCATTGCGCGAGTTGCGAACGGTGACTCGCATGGCGTGGCCAACTTGGCCCGCTTGTAGCTCGTCGTAGCGAATGACGGCGGGAAAGATCGGCAGGCCGGCGGCGTCGGCGCTGGTCCAGCCGTCGGGCCGGAGGTCGTTCGACCGCAGGTCGAAGATCGCGGCGCAACTCGCCTGCCAGCCTTGGGCGGTTCGCTTGGCGCCGAACAGTTCGTAGAGTTTGCCCCCCTGCGGATCGACCACGATGGCGTGCCGGTCGCCGCCGTAACCTCGGGTGTCGCGCTGCACGTCTTCGAGACCGAGGTTTTTGGTCTCCTCGTTCCGCTGGTAGCTGGCGGGCCAGCCTTCGATCGGCAAGTTCTCGGGAATCGGGTAGGGGCCTGGGTCCGATTCGGCCGGGTAATCGACGATCGTCAGCGCCATCTTTTTCTGATCCGGCGGGACGAAGACAAACGCCATATCGGGGTTGTAGCGCAGCGGCTTGTCGGCGCCGATCGAAGCGACGATCGCCGCCGTGCGGGGATGCAGCTTCCACTGCGACACGTCGGTGTTCCACGGATTGTCGGAGGGAAAAATCTGCATGGCGGCGGCAATTTTGTCGGCCTCGGGCGTGCCGTGCATCACCGGCTTGGTGATTGCCGGAGGTGTTTGCGCCGGCTCGGCCGCCACCAGCAAACCCGCTGGCAGCGACAAGCTGGCCACGCAAGCAAGCACGAGAGGGAAACGTAGATTCGTCATTTGCAAGCTCCTGAATGTTTCGCCAAAAGGTTTTGCAACAGTATATTCTCTGAGATTGTTTACCATAAATGAAATCCCTACTCGCCCCGCAGCGCCGCGACCAGCGGCGCGCGGAGCGTCGCCCGCACCGCGACCAGGCCGGTTAACACTCCCACCACCAGCACGACCCCCAGCATGGCGGCCAGGTCGGCCAGCGGCACTTGCGCCCCGCTGGTGATCATGTGCGGCAACACGGCCGCCAGCGCGGCGATGGCGCCGGTCGCCAGGCCGCCGATTAAGAGCAGCAGATTCTCCAGCAGCACCATCTCGCCCAATCGCCAGCGGCGAAAGCCGGCGGCCCGCAACAGCGCCAGCTCTTTGCGCCGTTCGAAGACACTGCGCAACTGCACCGCCGCCAGGCCGAAGGTTCCCAGCAACAGGCCAATCGCCCCCAGGCTCTGAAACGTACTGATGTAGGTATTTTGCACCGCCAGCAGGTCCGCCAGCCGGGCGCGGGAATCGGTCGTATCGAAGCCTTCGTCTCCGAGCTTGTCTTCGAGCAGGTTCGCCACTTCGGCCTCGCTCGCCGGGGGCGTGCGAATCAGGAAAAAGCCATAGCCGCTGGTAGTCGGAAAAAGCCGCTCGAAGTTCTCCTCGCCCACCAACAGGCTCCCTTGCAGCACGCTGTTGCTCAATAAGCCGGCAACGCGAAACCGGACGCGCGTGCCGTCGTCGTAGGTGAACGTGAACTCTTCTCCCACGCCCCGATAAAGCTTCAAGCTGTACATCGCCGTGTTCTTATCGAGCACCACCGGCACCGGCTCGTCGGGCAGAGTTTTCGGCAGTAGCAGACGCCATGGATTGGCTCGCTCTTCGGGCGACTTGGCGGCGCTCGCCGACCAGCCAAAGCGGGTGACTCCCGGCTGGTCGAACCAGGCGACCATCGCCGGCGGCACGCCCAGCACGCGGGGCTGCGTCGGCTGATACAGGTTGCGGCAACTGGCGTCGTCGCCCGGCTGCACGCGCAAGGATAGCACCGTCGTATTTGCCAGCTTTTCCGCGTCGGCGGCCAGCAGGTCGGTGCGAACCGCCGGCGAGTTCAAATCGGCGATGATCGGCTGCGAACTTTCCGCCAGCAGGTTGAAGCCCCCCACCCCTTCGTCGCTCGGGCTTTGCCGAAACGAGCTGACCGCTACGATCAAAAACGAAGCCGTCGCCATCAGGGCGATGGTAGTGATGCTGCGGCCGACATTGCGGCCCGCATTCCGCACGGCCAGGCCCGCCAGCGCCGACCCGCGAAAGTGACTCGCCTGCGAGCGGCCCGTGCGGCGAAACCAGCGAGCCCACTGCATCAGCAGCACGGCGAGCAGCGCCGCTCCGCAACCCAAAAAGGCACCCGCCTGGGCCTCGCCCCCGAGCTGCGTCGCCAGCACGCCCAGGCCAATCGCGAGCAAGAGCAGCACCGGCGCAAGGAAGGTTCGCCACGCACGCTTTTGGTAATCCTCGCCCGGCAGCCCGCGGCCCAGCGACGCATCGCCCGCCATGAGCTGCCGGACGGGAACTTTGCGCAGCGCTCGCAAGCTGAGCCAGATTGTCGCGGCCGAGACGATCAGCCCGGCGAAAAACCCGATCGCCAGGCTGCGCGGCGTGACATAGAGCGTGAGAAACGGCGAGGAAATCGCACCGATCCACCAGGTGCGCAGGCCGGCCAGCATCAGCCAGGCATAGCCGACCCCCGCCAGCACGCCCACCGCCGCGCCGACGGCCGCGACCAGGCAAGCTTCGGCCAGCAGCAGGCGGGCCGTCTTGGGCCGCGTCCATCCCAAAGCGAGCAGCGTGCCGATCTCCGCCGCCCGCTGCTCGATTCCCAGCCGAAAGAGCAGCCAGATCAGCATCAGCGCCGCGGCGATGATGAACATGCTCAGCAGCAGAAACAGGACGTCGAAGGGAGTCGTCCCCGCAGCGGCGGCGAGACCTTGCTGCCGGAGCGGTTGAAACGCCAAGCCGAGCGGCGCAGCGTCCTGCCGCAACTGTTCGAGAAACGCAGTTTCCACCCTCTCGATCGACCGTTCAGGCGTCGCCGGGATGCGGATCGAGGTGACCTCGCCAAAGCGGCTGCCCCACAGCCGTTGTCCGGCGCTCAGCGAGACGTAGGCTTTGGGAGTCGTCCGGTGATGGTCCCAATAGGTGTCGTCCTGGTCGCGGATGCGGCCGATCTCGAACGGGAACGGCGCCTCCCAATCGTCGATGCTCGCCTGGTCGGTGATCCCTTTCACGGCGGGGGTCAGCTCGGGATCGTTCGCCGGCGTGGGGCGCTCGTTGTAAATAGCCGGGTCGCGCCTGGTGTAGCCTCGGCTCGGCTCGGTCAGCGGGATAATCGCGGCGACGCGAAACTCGGCGCTCGCCTCGCGTTCGTTTCCGTGCGTCGTTTCGGGCTCGAAATAGGTCACGCGGACCCGGTCGCCAACTTTGGCCTGCTGGTCCTCGGCGGCCCAACTAGTAAGGGCGATCTCGTCGTCGGCCAGCGGCGGCAACGCTTTCCCGTCGCGATCGACCAGTGGTCCTCCCGGCGCGGGATCGATCGCGGCAATCGTCGAGTAAGGAATCCCTTTTTGTTCCGCGGGACCGACCTTCACGATCTCGTTGGCCAGATACGTCAGCACGGGCTGCGCATCGTACTGCGCGAAAGCCGCCGCCGCTTCGCGCTCGACCTCGGGGCCGAGCATCATCCGGTCGCTTGTCAGGCTGAAGTAATCGAAGATCGTCTCCTCCTCGCCGTCGTGCTCATGGGCGCGGCGGACGCGTTTGAGCGTCAACCCGTATTATTCGATTAGCGGTCGCAGCAT
>JBBDYF010000058.1:0-6894 GCA_040901775.1 Pirellulaceae bacterium
GCCGAATTCGTCAAGCAGTCTGAACACATTGCGATCGATCGGCTGTTCCCAGATTCTTTCGCGCGGTGCAACGTAGCCGCTGATGCATCCCACATCAATTCGCGTATCAAGGGCCTTCGCGAACAAAGCAATCATTCCTCCTTCGCCGTAACCGATCACGCCGATCTTCGCGGTCTCAGGGGGCTCACGCCCCCCGCTCGCCTGCTCTTGGCCCCCGCTCGCCTCATGGGTAAACCAATCCACGCCCGCCAGTACCTTTTGCACTTCGTAGCCGATCAGGTGCCGGCCGAGCTCGAAGGCAGGGCGGTAGAGATACTCGCGGTTGGTCAAATTAGCCCGGCCCGGCTGGCCGGGAGGGGCGCGTTTGCTCATCTCGCGGCTGATGAGCGTGGGCACGAGCACTCGGCAGCCGTTTTCGGCCAGGCGGCGGGCGAACTGCGATTCGGAGGGCACGCCCTCGGCGAGCCCGCAGATTTGCTCGGGGGTTTGAGCGCAGTCGGGAATCGCAATGATGTCGGCGACCTTTTCGCCCTTGGGCACCAGCAGCAGCCCCTCGCCGTGAACGTCTCGCACCACCGGCCAGCGGACGGCGAAGATTTCGTAGTTCTCGCCGCGCCCGACAGCGAGCGGATGTCCCTCGCTGACGCTTCGGGTTGTTTTGCTCGTGCCGACCAGTTCCGGCGCGTCGAACTTCACCCGCTCATCGACGACGCCCAGAATCTTGGCGAGCCGTTGGCGGTTCGGCTCGATCGATTTGTTGTACGCCTCGGGCGAGCTGAAATCGCGCTGCCAATGCTTCGCCCGCCGCTCGACCGAGAGGTCGATCTCGCGCAGCAAAAACTTATCCACCCCGGCGACCATTTGGGCCGCGATGTCCCCCTCCATCGTGAGCGGCTCGGTTCCCGCCAGCGGCTCGCCCGACTTGGCTTCTTGGACCACGCCGGTAGATAGCCACGAAAAACACAACAAGGCACAAAGGAGAAAGAGCAGGGGAGGGGAGCGCATGAGAGAACCTGGCGGTGAGATTGGTGGGCGGGGACAACAGCCGAAGATTAGCTGCCGCTCGAAGCCAATGCAATCAAGCCGCCCGTCAGCCCAACTCCGCGAAGTCTCTCCTTGCCCTCGCGGCAGAATTACTCAACTCGGCCGGCGGATCGGTCGATGCTAGGACCGCACGACTTTGCCCACGTTGCCCGCCGCTAGCTGTGTCTTGCCAGCAAACGGCCCCATCGGCCTTGCAGATTTGAGCGTCGAACCATGTCCCTAGCGCCACTACTTCCGATCGCCGGCTTCGCAGCCGCGTCGCTGGCTGGCGAAGCCCTCGCGGCGGTGAGCAGCGGGCTGTCGTTCGCGGCCGAGCTGGTGGGGCAGGCCAGGGGAGCGGAATCGGCGGGTTCTGACGCAGACCGGCCGACCGCCGGCCAGCAATTCGAAGCGACGGTCGATCAATTTATTGCCCAGTTGCGCCAGCGGCTCTCGGCGGTCGGCATGAAGCTCTCGGGAACGGTGCAGATTCAGTCGGATGGGCTGTTTGGCGTCGAAGTGCAGGGCAACCCGACCGACGAGGCGTCTCTCGAACGGTTGTTTGCCGCCGACCAGTCGCTCCGCGACCAGTTCAATCTGCTGGCAGAAGAAAACGAGCGCCAGAGTGGCGCGAGCCAGCACGAGTTCGGCTTGCTGATTGAGGGAGTCGCCGCCGAGGTGATCCGCCGCTAGGCCGGGTCTGGGCTTGCCACGCCGCGCACGGCATTTACGATCCGCTCGGCCGCTTGCTCGCCGCTGTGGATCGACTGCGGCACCCCGACGCCGCGATAGGCGTTGCCGGCGAGGGCAAAGTGCGGAACAGCCGCCGCGCGCTGCTCGATCTGCCGCACCAATTCTAGATGGCCGACGTGGTACTGCGGCATCGCGCCGAGCCAGCGGGCCACCTCGAAAAACTCCGGCTCGCCGGTCAGGCCCAACAGGTCGCGCAGTTCGGCCAGCACCAATTCGCGCAGCTCGCCGTCGGGCAAGGCGGCCAGGTCCGGCTGCATCGCACCGCCGACGAAGACCCGCAGCAAGAGCTTCCCCTCGGGCGCTCGGCCGGGGAATTTGAGGCTCGCCAGACTGGCGGCGATGAATTTCCGCTTCTCGATCGCCGGGGCGACCAGCCCAAACCCAGCCAGCGGTCGGGACAGTTGCTCGCGGCGAATGCCCAAGAAAGCCAGCGAGCAGCCGGCATGGGGAATGCTGCCGACCAGGGCGGCTAGCTTTTCGTCCACGCTGGTCAGCAGTCGCCCGCACACGGGGGCGGGAGCGGCGAGGATCAGATCGTCGAACAGTTCCGCCTCGGGCTGACCCCGGAGGAAGATCTGCCACGGGCCAGCATCCAGTCCCGCCCGGCGGTCGGGACCAACAATTCGTTCGACCGGGGCGCTGAGGCGCACGACTTCCGGCGGCAACCGGGCCGCGACGGCATCGACCAGCCGCTGCATGCCATCGCTCGGCGCGACGAACAGGCCATAACGGGCCCCGGAGGACTCAGGGGGCTCACGCCCCCCGCTCGCCAATTCGCTGCGCCCCTCGCTCGCCTCCGACCCCTGACCCGGAACGCCACGGAGGGCGTGCCCTACAGATCTCTGACCCCTGACCTCCGACCTCTCTCTCCTCATCCCCCGAATCAAGCTGCCGTACTTCCGCTCCAGCTCGACGAATAGCGGCATCGTTGCCTGAATCGAGAGCTTGGCCGGGTCGGCCGTGTAGATGCCGCCGATCAAGGGCTGCACCAGCCGGTCGAACGCTTCGCGGCCGAAGCGGCGGACGACGAACGATTCGAGGCTTTCGTCCTCCGGGTCGCGGCGGCGCGGTATGAAGGATTCGCACGCCAGCCGGAGCTTGCCCAGCGGGCTGAGGATAGGCGTTTTGAGAATCGGCCACGCTCGGGCGGGGCTCATCAGGGTGAATCCTGCGGGCACCGGCATCGGCCGGCCGCGCCAGACGACATAGGCCCGGCGGAACCGGGGGTCGGTTTCTAATAGTTCGTCGGCGATGCCCAACCGCCGGCAGAGGTCGAGCGCCCACGGCTCGCGGGTGGTGAACATGTCGGCCGAGCGCTCGATCAACCAGCCGTCTCGGCGGTCGGTCTGCAGCACGCCCCCCAGCCGATCGGCGGCTTCAAACAGGGTCAGCTCGGCTTCGGGGCAAAGCTCCCGCACGCGATTGGCCGCCGCCAGGCCGGAGATTCCGCCGCCGATAATGGCGATGCGGCGGGGCAGGGCAGGGGGGGCGAGGGGGGCCGCGGGGGATGGAAAGGCAGGCAGGCTCATCGTGCTGGATTGTACCATGAGGCGATTGGTGAGAATGTTGGCAAAGAATCGCTGTAACGAATGGGCCCGATCCCCGTTATCCGAGTGACCAGCGAAGCCAGCCAGCAAGGAGCGGCCAATGGGCCACGCGAATCAGCGGCAATGGGTGCTTGAAGCGGTGGACCGGCACGAGCTGGGTCTGCTGCGGTATGCTCTGCGCCTGGTGGGCGAGGAGGGCTTGGCTCGCGACGCCGTGCAGCATGCATTTTTGAAGCTGTGGGACGATGTCGGCTCGGATCGCTGGCAGGAACATGCCGCGTCTCCTCCCGGCGGCCGGGATTTGCTGGCCGCCTGGTTGTTTCGGGTTTGTCGGAACCGCTGCCTGGATCACTTGCGAACGGAGGGCCGCGAACAGCCGCTGGATGCTCTGCCCAGTCCGGGACGCGAAATCGACCCGGCCGAAGCAGCCGAGTCGGACGAGTTGGCGGCCTGCTTACGCGAGCTGGTTGCCCGGTTGCCGGCGGCGCAGCGCGAAGCGATCGACCTGTGGTGCGAGGGGTTTCGGTATGGCGAGATCGGCGAGATCACGGGGCACAAGGAAGGGCACGTCCGGGTGCTGGTGCATCGGGGGCTGGCCCGCGTGCGGGAGGCGCCGCAGGTTCGGGCCTGGCTCTCTGAGGAGCAAGCACCGGCCCAGTAGGTTCCGACCGCCGGGCGGAACTGAAGACTGGGCAGGTTTAGGAATCTACTTTAACAAACGGGATTGAAACCATGTCGCAACTCAATGGCGAACCCAAGCCGGCGGCGATCGAGCCGGAAATTCTGACGGCCTACGCCCTCGATCAGCTTCCGGCTGCCGAGCGGGCCACGGTCGAACGGCTGCTGGCCGAGCCGCGGCAGGTTGATGCCCGGCAACTGGTCGCACAAACGCGGCGACTGGCGGAAATGCTCCCCGCGGTCCACGCGGGCGACGTATCGCCCGAACGCGACACGCAGCTCCGCACGGCCCTGCTCGAGCGGTCGGCTGCCCAGCCGGCGGTGGAGTTGCCGGAGAAGGCATTGCCGGAGAAAAGTTCGCGCAGGCGGCTCGTCTGGTTGACGGTCGGGGGTCTCGCCATTGTGCTGGCCCTGGCAGTCGCCATTCCGCCGATCCAGCGGGCGCGGGAAACGGCGCGTCGGATGAACCGTTCCAACGGTGCAGTTTCTCAAAGCGGCGCAGTGAACGATCGCTTGGCGAGCGCCGACGGGAAAGAGGAAAGCGGCACTTCGATATCGGCTAATCAAAAGTCGCTGTCAACACTTACCAGCGAAGAAGGGCCGCAGGTGAACAAGCCGGTTTATGAAGGGCTATATGAAGGGCTAATGGATAACGATCTGGGTTCAATTCCTTCGCAGCCGACCGCGGGCGAATCGGTTCGCCCGGTCACTCCGCTGAGCCTGGCTCAGGAAGGGGAAGAGCGGTTGCTAGATCTGGAGCGCGGCGCTCGGAGGCTGAAGGAAGAGAAAATTGCCCAGCTTGAGTTGGGTGCTGTCCAATCGGAGCTTACGGACAACTACGGCAACTACAGCTTGGCGCCACCTGTCACTGAGAGTCTTTCCACTCGCAACCCGCGTCGTCTGGCTCGGACAGAAGAAGAAGCGCGCTCCTGGTACAAGCGGAACGGCGAAGTCGCGGATGTATTTCTTAGATACGGAAGAGTCACTATCGACGAACGAAATTTTGACTCGCTCGCCAGCGGCGAACAATACGAACCGATCGTCGAAAACCTCTTTCTCGATCCCACCGCTCATCCGCTCTCGACGTTTTCGATCGATGTCGATACCGCCTCGTACTCGAACGTGCGGCGATTCTTGACGAGTGGCCGTTTGCCGCCGCCCAATGCCGTGCGGATCGAGGAACTGGTCAACTACTTTCGCTACACCGATCCGCAGCCCAAGGGGGCCGAGCCATTCTCGGTAAATCTCGAAACCGCCGAATGCCCCTGGCAGCCTGGCAACCTGCTGCTGCGGGTGGGTCTGCAAGGGAAGGAGATTCCGCGGACCGAGCGGCCGGCGAGCAACCTGGTCTTTTTGCTCGATGTTTCCGGCTCGATGTCGGACGAGAACAAGCTGCCGCTGGTGAAAACGTCGCTCGCCCAGTTCGTCGCCGAACTGACCGAGAACGACCGCGTGTCGATCGTCACCTATGCGGGCGACGCCGGCTTGCGGCTGCCCCCCACCAGTGGAGACCAGCACGACAAAATCATGGGGGCGATCGATTCGCTCAGCGCCGGCGGCTCGACCCACGGCAGCGCGGGAATTCAACTCGCCTACGAGCAGGCGGCCCAGTATTTCCTCAAAGAAGGGACGAACCGGGTGATCCTGGCGACCGACGGCGACCTGAACGTCGGCGTGACCAGCGACGACGCCCTGGTCGAGTTGATCAAAACCAAGGCGGCGGCCGGAACGTTTCTGACGGTGCTCGGGTTCGGCGAAGGGAATCTGCAAGATGCCAAGCTGGAGAAGCTGGCCGACCACGGCAACGGAATGTATGCCTATATCGACGGCGTTCGCGAGGGGCGGAAGGTGCTGGTCGAGCAGATGACCGGCAGCACGATCACGATCGCCAAGGATGTGAAGATTCAAATCGAGTTCAACCCGGCCGAGATCGCTTCGTATCGTTTGCTGGGATACGAGAATCGCCTGCTGGCGGCCAAGGATTTTGCCGACGACAAGAAAGACGCCGGCGAGATCGGCGCGGGCCATGCGGTGACCGCGCTGTACGAGCTGGTTCCGGTGGGCAAGCAGCAGACAGCGGCTAAGGTTGAGCAGCCGGCCATCGAGCCGCTGAAGTATCAGGAGGCAGGGGCCAGAGGGCAGGAGTCAGAGGTCAGGGGACAGGAGTCAGGGGTCAGTGGTCAGGGATCGGAGGCGAGCGGGAGGCGTCAGCCTCCCGATAGTGCCGATCTCACCGAAGCGGCCGCCAGCGGCGAACTGTTGACCCTCAAGCTCCGCTACAAGCAGCCCGACGGCGACACGAGCAAGCTGCTCGAGCTGCCGCACAAAGATCGCGGCGGCAAGTTCAACGCGGCCTCGAAAGATTTGCAGTTCGCCTCGGCCGTGGCCAGCTTCGGGATGATCCTCCGCGGCAGCGAACACAAGGGGAGCGGCAACCTGGCGGCTGTCGCCGAGATTGCCAGCGGCGCGCTAGGCGAAGACGCCGGCGGCTACCGGGCCGAGTTTGTCGATCTGGTCCGCAAAGCGCAGGCGCTGGGTGCCAAATAACAAAGCCCCGACCAGTGGTCGGGGTGATTCGCATATCGGCGTCCCTCCGCCGCGGCCCCGTCCTCGCGAACGCTGTGCCGCCCAACACCCTGACCACTGGTCAGGGCTTTGAGTGTGGTCAGGCCTGTGAGTGCTGCTTGCAATACTCGTACATTGCCATCGCGGCGCTGGTCGCCACATTGTATGCATGCGGCATTCCCCAAACCGGAATTTCAACCACCGCGTCCATCAGCCGCAATTCTTCGTCGGTCATTCCGAGCCGCTCGTTCCCGAAAACGATCGCCGCGCGGCGCGGAAAGCGGTAGTCGTGCAGGCTGACCGAGTGGGTCGCCTGCTCCAGTCCCAC
>JBBDYF010000059.1:0-27557 GCA_040901775.1 Pirellulaceae bacterium
CGGTTTGATGAGGGGAGAGGGGCAGTTCAAACTGCCCCTCTCCTACTCGACCGTTCAACAAAATCAGGTTCACCCTGCAATTGCGGCCCGTCCTGCTTGTCAGTTCCGGCTCCGCCGGGCTGTGTTTTCATGCGCGGCTACGTGTCTGTTGGGCAGGTGAGTGGGAGACTGCGCTACGTCGGCAGACAGTGCCGGTTGGCCATCGAGATGCCGCTCACGATCGAGCCGACGATGCCCAGGTAGCCTTGGTCGGTGCCGCACAAATAGAGCTGCCCGACGCGGGTCGTGCCGTCCAACTGCTTGTGCGGCGCGCCGTAGATCGCCCCGTTCTCGTGCCCCGTGAAGCGGCGGATCGTCGTCGGAGTGAACGTGTCGGTGTCGATCACCCGGCTGCGAAAGTCGGGCACGAACCGCGCCGCCGAGGCCGCCAGCCGGTCGTACCAGTGGAGCTTTGCCAGGCGGTATTCCTCTTCCGACAGGGCCTGCCAGCGGGCAAAGTTGGCCAGGGCCGTAATGCGGATCAGGTTGTCGTCGAGCGCCAGATCCCCCTCGGCATAGGCGAAATTGTTGGGCGAACAGATCACGCCGGTGCGCACGTCGCACAGGTCGTCGGCCGGCTTTTGCCAGTGGAAGCGATCCGAATCGTTGAAGAAAACGATCGTCCGCCCGCAGCCGATCGATTTGGGAACCCGGTCGAGCACCGAGAGCGACTCGACGAACGACAACTGGCCGGCTCGCACGGGCACCGTCTCGCCGTAGGTGTCGCACAGGCGGAGCGTCTCGACCAGTCCCGCCGACGAGAGCACGTTGCGGGCCGAAAGCTCTTCACCGTTATCGAGCACCACGCCCACCGCGCGGCCATCGTCCACTTGAATGCGCGAGACCCCCGCGCGGAGTTTTAGTTCGCCCCCCAGGCCGCGGAACCGCCGCACCAGGTTTTTCAGGATCAGCCGAATGCCGGCTCGCGGGCGGCCCATCCCTTCCAGGTAAATGGCCCGGAACATGATGCAGAACTGGCCCCAGTCCATGTCGTCTTCGCGGGCGTTGCCGTACCACATCAGCGGGCAGAGCAGCATTTCGATCAGCAGCGGGTCGTCGATCGTTTGGGACAGGATGTGGCGAGCCGACAGGTCGAATACGTCCTGGCTGAGATCGTCGTAGTCGAGAATTTGCCCCAGCAGCTTGCGGAAAGGGTCTGCCTGCCGCGGAAACTCGCGGGCGACTTCCTCTTCCAACAGGCGAATGTCGTTGTTGAAATCGAGCCTGACGCCCGGAAAGGCGACGGTCGAGCCGATCTGCGGAGCGAGGGCGAATTCGTCCCAGTTCATCCGCAACTGGCGGAGCAGTTTGGAGAGGGGCCCTTTTTTGGATCCCTTCACGGCATAGTTGGTCACCGCGTGCAGCCCCACGTCGTAATCGCGCCCCCGCAGCCGATAGAACGAGTTCAGCCCGCCGATCGTGTAGTGCCGTTCGAGGATGCAGACCCGCTGCTCGTAGTAAGCGAGGCGAATGCCGGCCGCCAACCCGGACAACCCGGCGCCGATGATGATCGTGTCGTAGGTGGGCATGAACACAGTTTAGCCGAATGGGTGCAAATTCGCTGGCAGCAAGTCGTGTGACGCAAAGCAAAGGGCGGGTGTCCGAAGACACCCGCCCCTGAAATGCGTGACCTTACGATCCGCCAGGCATGCCTGGACCGCCCGAACCCGGCACCGGCGGTCCTTTCCCGCCGGGCGGCGAAGGGCAAGCTGGCGGGCCAAGGCAGAAGCGCGGGCAATAGCGGCTACTGCAGCTCGGTGTTGATTCCACGATCGTTGATTCCGTTGATCGTCACCCAGAAACCCCAGCTTGTGCCACTGGTAACTTGCCCCACGGAGCCATCGCAGCGGACGAACTGCACGATTCCGCTGCTATGGGCCGAGTCGGCGCCGCTGTAGTCGGAGTTGACGCCCCACTGCGAAACGTAGGTCGGGGGATGAGATTTAGGAATGTCTTTAAACCATGCATCGGGAACGGCCGGGCCGGAGTCGTCGGGCAATCGATAGGGTGGAGCAGACAGCGGGCCATGCTTCGACGTATAGACGAAGGCCGAACGGAAAACCGATTCGAGTGGGGCAAACCTATCCCTGCCGTCATACATGGTCCCATTGTTGTATCGCCAGCCCAAGGCTCCACAAGGCTCGCAGAATTTGCCGTCATAACTGACTTCGGCAACGGCGACCGTGTTGGATGTCCCATCCTTCACGTCGGCCAAGTCGTTGGACCTGGCGCCGGCGAACAGTCCCGCATACGACCCGCCGCGGCCCATCAACCGACTAAGGATCGAGTCCGATGCAGTCGGGATCAGGATCGCCGACGTGTCGCCGTAGGACCAGCCTTCGGAGGCGGCATAGTTTGTCGTCGCCAGGCCGTGGCTCTCGGTTACGTCGTTCTGGCTCCCCGCCGAGGGGCAGCGAAGAATTTCGATCTGCGTTCCGATGTGCGGCTGTCCCCACGCCTGAGTTCCCTTGAATTGGATCGTGCCGTACAGGGGGCTCTGCTCGACATACGGCAAGAGCGAAGTCAGCCAAGTGTGATGGAAGGCCCGCAACTGCCCCTGTGTGGGATCGGGGCGGCTGATAAACGCGCCCGGCGGGAATCGCTTGGCCGTGTCGTGGTAATTTTGAAGTGCCAAGCCAATCTGCCGCAGGTTGTTCTGGCAGCTTGATCGTCGGGCAGCTTCGCGGGCGGCTTGGACCGCCGGCAACAGCAAGGCGACCAGCACGCCGATGATGGCGATCACCACCAACAGCTCGACCAGGGTAAACCCGGCCTGGCGGCCTAACGACCGATGTTTGGACATGATGAAACCCTCGAAAAGAAGACGAAATAAACGACAACCCAATCACACGACAACCCAGTCGCCGGGCGAATGCACGGCTGACTGCTTCAGAGAGTGGGCTCGTTTGCCGCCGAAAAGGGATGAATCAAATCTCGATCAAGGGCGATCGGCCCGTCATCGCAAATGGCAGCAGTTCGTCAAGCGCCTCTCGTGTTCCGTTCCCAGTGCAGCAACCTCGCGCGTACCAGGCGCACCAACAACAATGCCTAACGCACCAAGGACGAGATTGCCCAACCCTTAGAATTATTGTATCTCGGCGCGGAAATCAAGTCTTTTCTTTGTTATTTCGTCCGGCAATTGTCGAATTCTTTTGCCCGCGGCAGCCGCAACCCAAGGGCGAAGGAAAGGTAGCCACGGATGGAACACCGATGAAACACGGATATTTTTCACCGGTATTTTCATTACCAACCCCGAGCCCCCAGCCCCGACCCCCGGCTACTTCTTCACGACTTCCTTCATCCGCGGCTCTAAATAGGCCACCGTGCTCGCCAGGCTGGCCAGGTGGGTGTAGTCGGCCTCGGGAATCTGAATTCGATGCCGCTTGCGCAGCTCCATCACAATATCCAGAAAATCCATGCTGTCGAGCTCAAGCTGCTCGCGGAACGGCTGGTCGTCGGTCACGTTCGACAAATCCTCGTCGGGAGCGATGTCGGAGAGGATGTCGAGGATTTCCGAGCGTATTTCTGCGGGAGACATGGCGGGCCTTTGAGGGTCGAACGAGTGCAATTTCTAAGTTCGTGAAAGCAAGGGCAGTGCGACAAGCAAGCATCAGGGGAAAGGAACAGAAGGCAACAAAGGAAACGAAGGATGGATTTGCCGACCCAACTCCTCTTTCCTCTCTTCCTCTTGGTTGCCTTCGTTATCTTCTGTTCAAAATCCTGGGGATGAAGTCGCCGCAGCTACTTTTTGTAGGTTCCTAAGTGGATCGGTTGGAGCGCGACCACTGGTCGCGGCTATGCAGTTATGAGGGGCGTTTGATGATGACGACCGAATTGATTCCCAACATGCCGAACGAGTTGTTCAAAATATACTCGACCCGGCCGATCGGCCGCGGTTCGCCGATTACCAGCGTGTGCAGGGCGCAGTCGGGATCGAGCCGATCGACGTTGAGCGTGGCGTGGCACACTCCGTCGTCGAAAGCGGGCAGGTTGCCCGCCAGTTCCAACGCGCCGGCCGCGCCCATGGCGTGGCCGATGAAACTTTTGGTGTTGTTGAAAAACGTCCGCTCGCTGCCGGCGAACGCCTTTCGCAGGGCGGCGCATTCCTGCGTGTCTCCCTGGCCGGTGCCGGTGGCGTGGGTGCTGACGATCTCGATCTGGTCGGGTCGCAAGCCGGCCCGCGCAAGCGCCAACTGCACGCACTCGGCCTGCCGCTCGGGATTGGGCAACACAAAATCGGTGGCGTCGGTGTTCATCGCGTAGCCGGCCAGCTCGCCGTAAATCTTTGCGTCGCGGCGGCGGGCGTCGTCCAGGCGTTCGAGCACGAAGACGCATCCCCCTTCGGCCACGACAATGCCATTGCGATCCTGATCGAACGGGCGCGACGCCTTGGCCGGATCGGCATGGGCGGCGAGCGCCCCTTGGCTCTTGAAGCTGGCAAAGATGCCGAACGTGTGGATGCTTTCCGAAACGCCTCCGGCCAGGGCCAGGTCGCAATCGCCCAGCCGGAGCATTTGCGCCCCCTGGATGAGGCCGGCATTGCCCGCGGCGCAGGCCGCGCCGATGGTGTAGTGCGGCCCGGTCACTCCGGCGTTCAGAGCCACTTCGCCCGCCGGGTTGTTGGCCACGGTGCGCGGATTGTGGTGGTGCGACCAGAACGAAATGTCGTAGTCGTACCCCTTGAGCAGGAAGATCTCGTTCTCGGTCTCGACGTTGCCGTGCTCGGTCACACCCAGGTAAATCCCGACCCGCGACTTCTCAACATTCGGCCAATCGAGCCCCGCGTCGCGGATCGCTTCGTTGGTGGCATAAATGCCAACGCTGCCGGCCCGCGTGCCGCGGCGCAGGTCCTTCTTCGACTGGTAGCGGAGCGTGTCGAACTTGCAGACCCCGGCGAGCGTTTCGCCGACGTAGCGAATTTCGTACTGGCTAACGCCGCTTTTGCCCGCCAGCAGGGCCTGCCGATACTCGGCCAGGTGGTTGCCGTTGGGGGCCGTCAGTCCCACGCCGGTAATGACGATCCGCTGGTTCTCCGGCAGATTTTGGGGGGCGTGCGACGACATGACAGGGGCCGGGCCGGGAGCGAACGGTTTCAACAGGCGAAACCTCCGAAGTTAACGGTGCGGGCGCAGATTGACAAGCGGCGGGGAAGTGGGGCTCAGGCCCCCTCCAATCAATCAACCGCCATGCTGACTGGCAGTTAACCGTTCAAAGCCCTGACCATTGGTCAGGGTGAACTTCGAAGGGGCGTTCACCCGGCAATCACCCCGACCACTGGTCGGGGCTTTGCTCGACGCGATCGCTGGTCGGGACTTGCAGCCAGCCCTCAAGCCGAACCATCCCCTCCGCCATGCCGACTCGCGGCACGTAGCCCAAATCGCGGCGGGCGGCCGTAATGTCGAAGTAGTGCGACGTGGCGAGCTGGGCCGCCAGAAAGCGGGTCATGCGGGGCTCGCCGGTGCGGCCCAGCACGGTCCACAGCCCCTCGAGCGCCGCCCCGGCCGCATAGGCCGCGCGAAACGAAATCCGCCGCGCCACCGGCGGCAGGCCGGCGAGCGCGAGAATCTGGTTGATCCAGTCCCAGCAGTTCACCGGCTCGGCGTTGGTAATGAAGTAGGCCCGGCCGGCGGCTGCCGCGCCCGGCCGCAAGGCGTCGGCCGCCAGCAGATGCGCCTGGGCGGCGTTTTCGACATACACGGCATCGACCAAATTTTGGCCGCCGCCGACCTGCCGCAACTGGCCGCGGCGGGCCCGCTCGATCAGCCGCGGAATCAGGTGCGTATCGCGCGGGCCCCAAATCAAGTGAGGGCGGAGCGAACAGGTCGCCAGGTCGGGACCGTTCGCCCCCAGCACCGCTTGCTCGGCGAGGGCCTTGGAATGCGGATAGTGGCAGAGCCAGCGGGCAGGGTAGGGGGCCGATTCATCGACGCCGCACTGATCGCTGCCGGCAAAGGTGACGCTGGGGCTGCTGGTAAAGACCAAGCGGCCGACCCGCGCCTGCCGGCATGCCGCGACGACGTTGTGCGTGCCAACGGTATTAATGCCGTGGTAGTGTTGCCACGGTCCCCAGATGCCGGCGACGGCGGCGACGTGAAACACCACGTCCACATCGCGGCAGGCGGCCAGCACGGCGGCCGGATCTTGAATGTCCCCTAGAACTTGCTCGACGCCCAACGGATCGAGCTGCGGATAGCGGCGGCGCGAGAGGGTGCGGACCCGATCGCCACGGGCGACGAGTTGCTCGACGAGGTATTGGCCGAGAAAGCCCCCGGCGCCGGTCACTAGGGCGTGCAAGGAACCAAGAGGAGGAAGAGTAGGAGGACGAGTAGGAGTAGGAAGATTAGGAGTGAGGCCGTCAGTTTATGGCATTTCCCAGGGCGTCGCCACGCGGCTCGCTCCCGCCGGCGGTCGCCTCGACGTCGGCCATCGGCAGCAGGTAGGGCCGCATGCCGTTGAGCGTATTGGGGCCGATGCCCCGCACGCGGCGGAGTGCGTCGAGGTCGGGGAAACGCCCGTTCGCTTGGCGGTCGGCGACGATCCGCTTGCTAAGCTGCTCGCCGATGCCGGGCAGTAAGGCCAGCTCGGGCCAGTCGGCGGCGTTGATGTCGATCTTGAATTCGATGGCGATCGGCGCGGCCCGGTCGATCTCGATCAGCCGGCCCCGCAAACGGCCCTGCCACCACCAATGCCCGGCGAGCAGCAACAGCGCCGCCAGCAGCACCACCGCCGCGGCTGCCTGGTCGGTGCGGCGCAGCGTCAGCCTGGGCCAAGGGGGACGCTCGGGCTGGCGCGAAGCGGGCATGGGCGGGTTACATTGTTACCTTGGATATAAACACGGGTCGCACTCTTATCGAGCGAGCTGCACCGCCGCCCCATTATGAGCGAATCCACGGAACCTTCGCAAATGGCAGGGGGGAAAGACGGATTAAAAATCCGTCTTACGGAAACGACATCGCGATGACCGAGAACGACTATCCCTACGATTCGCCGCCGGACGCCACGTTGTGGCAGCCGCCTCCCGTGGCGTTGCTGAAGCGCGACGACGAGCCGGCCTATCGTCCGCCGCTGGCGGTGATCGTGGCGATTGCGATGTTGCTGCTGTCCGCCGGCAACGCGATGCACACTCCCATCGCGGAAGCGACCGACGGTCCTGGTCAACCGGGTTTTTTGTCCGTGGCGTTTGTCACGTTTGCGATTGCCGGCTCCATCGCTGCTCAGGCAGCCCTTTTGGCGATCCTAACGGTTTACGGTGCCGGCCCCCTATGGCTCCGGCTGGCCCGGCACTGGGGACTGGCGGCTGTGGCGTTTATCGCCTGGTGCGTGGGCTTCACCCTGGCGTATGTCAATCGCCTGCCGTGGGCGATGGACGGCGAGGCCTTGCTGGTCGCGGTCGCCGGCCTGCCGCTGATTGCACTGGCCTGCCAGGGGCCGCACTGGCTCATGCGAATCTACTTTTACTGGCGGATTGAACACTCCGACCAAAACGCGAACGCCCAGTCCCCCAGGCCGCTGACAATTCGCGATTTTTTCTTTGGAACGGTGGTGGTCGCCGCAACTATGGCCGCCGTCCGCCTGGGCAAGCCCGCCCTGGTTGACGAAGGTGAGTACTGGCTGGGCTGGACTCTCGGCGGCGCTGTGGCGGCGGGGATCTCGTTGATCGTCGTCGTGCCGATCGCGGCCTTCGCGCTGGCCTGGCGCGATTGGCGCTGGGGAGCGTTTGGCATTGGCGTACTAGCGGCGGTCGCGATCGCCGCCGCCTCTGCCGGCCTGATCTATTTGACGTCGGCCAGAGGTTCCAATGACTGGCTGGGGATTTTCATCGCCACGTCCCTCGTCATCGGCTTCTTCCTAACCCTGGCGATACCCCTCGCAGTCGCCCGCGCCTATGGCTACCGCCTGGTGACGCGGCGCCGCGCCGCTATTTCGGCGGCTGCACCGCCCCCTGCAATTCCGCCAATAGCGCCAGCGCCGCCAGCGGCGTGAGCGAGTTCACGTCGAGCTGCCGCAACTGGCCCACCACCGGATGCTCGGGCGCGGCGAACAGCGTCAGTTGCAAGTCGCCGCGGCGGGCCTTTTTGCCGGGGACGGCAATCTTGGGCCGCCCCTCGCGATCGAGGTGCTCCTCTTCCAGCCGAGACAAAATCTGCTTGGCCCGCTCGTTCACCTCGCGCGGCACCCCCGCCAGCCGGGCGACTTGAATGCCGTAGCTTTTGTCGGCAGCGCCGGGAACGATCTTGTGCAGAAAGACGACCTGTTCCTGCCACTCTTTGACCGCCACATTCAGGTTGCGCACGCCCGGCAGCGACTGGGCCAGGTCGGTCAACTCGTGATAGTGCGTGGCAAAGAGCGTCCGGCAGCCGAGCGAATCGTGCAGGTGCTCGACGATCGCCCAGGCGAGCGAGATGCCGTCGTAGGTGCTGGTGCCGCGGCCAATTTCGTCGAGCACGACCAGGCTGCGCGACGTGGCGGTGTTGAGAATGCGGGCCGTTTCGGTCATCTCGACCATGAACGTGCTTTGCCCGCGCGACAGCTCGTCGCTCGCCCCGACGCGGGCAAAAATGCGGTCGGCAATGCCGATCGTCGCGCTCTTGGCCGGCACGAAGCTGCCGAGTTGGGCCAGCAGCGTGATCAGCGCGACCTGGCGGATGTAGGTGCTTTTGCCCGCCATGTTTGGCCCGGTAATTAGATGCACCGTGCCGTCGTCCCCGCCGCAGTGGACATCGTTGGGGACGAAGGTGCCGTGTGCCTCGGTCAGGTCGAGCACCGGATGGCGGCCATCGACGATTTGCAGCACCGGCTCGGCGACGATCGTCGGCCGGCAATAGCCTTGGCTGCGGGCGAGCTCGGCCAAGCCGCACAATACGTCGAGCTGCGCCAGCACGGCGGCCGTTCGTTGCAGGCTCCGTGCCTGCTGCTCGACTGCGCCGCGCAGGGCGACGAACAGGTCATATTCCAGCTCTTTAGCCCGCTCGTCGGCGGTGACCACCTGCTCCTCGTATTCTTTGAGCTCGGGCGTGATGTACCGCTCGGCGTTGACGGTCGTCTGCTTGCGGATGTAGTGGCTGGGGGTTTTGTCTTTCTGCGAGTTGGTGATCTCGATGTAGTAGCCGAAAACCTTGTTGTAGGCGACCTTGAGGTTCGTAATGCCGGTGTTCTGCGCCTGCTCGGCTTGATAGCGGGCGATCCACTGTTTGCCTCCGGCTGCCAGGTCGCGCAGCTTATCGAGCTCGCCGCTGAAGCCGGGGCGCACGATGCCGCCGTCGCGACTCGCCAGCGGGCAATCCTCGACCAGCGCCGATTCCAAGTGCGCCCGCAGATCGGGACAGAGCTCGAGTTGCGCGTTCAATTCCGCGAGCAAGGCTCCTGGCGAGCGGGAGGCGTCAGCCTCCCGATGGGGTGGTTGGTTCCCGTCCGCCGTTTCGAGCCATCCCTTCACCCGCGGCAGCTTGGCCAGCGTGCGGGCGACGAAGCTCAGATCGCGCGGCGTCGCCCGGCCGGTGGCGACGCGGGCCAGCAGTCGCTCCAGGTCGTACACGCCCCGCAATTCGTCGCGCAGCGCATCGCGCAGCTTGCTATCGGCAACCAACTGCTCGACCGCCGCCAGCCGGGCGTCGATCGCCGGCTCGCTGGTCAACGGCCCGGCGACCCACTCGGCCAGCAGCCGCGAGCCGAGCGGCGTGACGGTTTTGTCGATGGCGGCCAACAGCGATCCCGCCCGCGCGCCGCTGCGAATCGTGCGGGTGATTTCCAGGCTGCGGCGGGTCGCCTCGTCGATTTCGAGCAGGTCGCCGCTGCGATACGGCGCGAGCCGGTCGATGTGGTCGAGCGACGTTTTTTGCGTCTCGCGCAGATATTCGAGCACCGCGCCGGCGGCCCGCAGGGCAGGGGAGTCGTCCTCGGTAAAGCCAAAGCCGTCGAGCGTCGCCGTTTGAAAGTGCTTGGTGAGCGTGCCGGTCGCGCCGTCCATTGCGAACGCCCAGCCGGGGCGGCGCGTGAGCATGGTGCCCGACGGGTAGGCCAAGCCAACCTCATCATCTTCCGCAATCAAACATTCCGCGGGACTGATCCGCGCCAACTCGTCGGCGATGCGGCTGCTGGGAAACGTCGCCGCGAAGAACCGTCCGGTCGAAAGCTCGGCCCAGGCCAGCCCCGCCAGATCGTGGCCGTTCTTTTTGAAACTCGGCCAGGCAACCGCCGCCAGATAGTTGCTGGTATGCGGATCGAGCAGGGCGTCGTCGGTCAACGTGCCGGGCGACACGACCCGCGTCACTTCGCGCTTGACCAGCCCCTTGGCCAACTTGGGATCTTCGACCTGCTCGCAGACCGCCGCCCGAAAGCCGCCGGCAATGAGCTTCCCCAAGTAACCTTCGAGCTGATGATAGGGGAACCCCGCCATCGGGATCGGGTTTTCGCCCTTGTCGCGACTGGTGAGCGTCAGCCCCAAGACGCGCGAAGCCGCCTTGGCGTCGTCGAAAAAAAGCTCGTAAAAATCCCCCATCCGAAACAGCAACAGCGCATCGCCGCAAGCCGCTTTGGCGTCGAGATATTGCTGCATCATGGGGGTCGCGGCCATGACGCAGAATTTACAGGAGGCAGGGGTCAGGGGTCAGGGGACAGGGGTCAGGGGTCAGGAGGCAGGAGTTCGGAGGTCGGAGGTCAGGTGACCACTGACCACTGACCTCATTCCCTACGTCACCATCTGCTCGCTCTCGTTCGCGGCGTGGACGACGATCTGACCGGCGTCTTCCAGTTTGCGGACGATATCGACGATCTGCTGCTGCACCGCTTCGACTTCGGAGAGCTTCACCGCGCCCAAAAAATCCATCTCTTCCGCCAGCATGCCGGCGGCCCGCTGCGACATGTTCCCCAGAATCCGCTGCTTCAGCTCGGGACTGGCCCCCTTCAGCGCCATCGCCCACTGGTTCGTCTCGACCGACTTCAGCACGTTCTGAATGTCCTTGTCGGATAGTTTGCACAAATCGTCGAAGACGAACATCAGCCGGCGGATCTCTTCGACCAGTTCGGGATCTTCTTGGGCCAGCGATTCGAGCAGCGTCCGTTCCGTCGCCCGATCCGACACGTTGAGGATTTCGGCCACGCTGCTGACGCCCCCCGCCTTCTCGAACGATTGGTTCATCAGGTTCGACATCCGGCTTTCCAAGCCGCGCTCGACTTCGTGAATCACTTCGGGATTGGTCTGCCCCATCGTGGCGACGCGGCGGATCACCGCCAGTTGCCGATCGGGAGGAAGCCCTTTGATGATCTCGGCTCCATAGGCCGGTGGCAGGTGCGAGAGGATCAGCGCGATCGTCTGCGGATGCTCGTCGCTGATAAACGTCAGCAGGTTTTGCGGATCGACCTTTTTCAAGAATCCGAAAGGGAGCGCGGCGATCGACTGCTGCACCACGTCGAGCGTTTGCGTCGCCCCTTTGCCCAGGGCCCGTTCGACCAGTGACTTGGCGATGTCCAGGCCGCCGCCGGCCAGTCCGAGCGAGTTCGGATTGGCGTCGGCGAACTCGCGGATCACCGATTCCTGCTCTTCGCCACCCAGCCGGCCCAGCTTGGCAATTTCGATCGAGACCAGCTCGACCTGTTTGCCCGACAGCTTGGCCAGCAAGTGCGCGGCCTGCTCTTCCGGCAGGCTCATCAACAGAATGGCAGCTTTACGAATTTCTTCTGGCATAGTCGCGCCGGGTCCTTGGGGACTCGGTGGAATATCCAAAATGAGGCCGCGGGTCGAGATCAGTTCCAGTCGCTCGGCTGCTCGGCAGTGGCAAGTTGCTCGCGGACGGCCTGTCCGGTCACTTGCTCCATCAGCCAGACATCGAGATCGGTGAGCATCTGCGTGGTCAACTCGTCGCCGCACGGATACTGCCGCAGCGTGACCGCCAGCCCGGCGGCATGAAAGAGCATCAGCTCGCGGCAAACCTGCTCGACTGGGTAAGACTGCGAATCTCGGCAGTGTGCCAACAGCAACGGAAACTTGCGAAGCTGCGCAAGCTTGGCAAGGGGAGTTTCCCCTTCGGGGAACGGCCCACCGAGCGAAACGGCCGCGGAAAACCGTTGCGGGTTGCGGAGCGCCACGCGATAGGCCATCGTTCCGCCCGCTTCGTAACCGGCCAGGTAGATCCGCTGATCGTGGATGTGGTAGCGCTCGCCAGCCTTGTCGATGGCGTCGCAAATCCGCTGCTCGGCGGCGGCGATTCCATCCGTGGTTTGCGGCCAGGCATAGCCGCCCGTTTCGCAAGCCTCTGGCCCGCGGACGGCGAGACCGACATAGTTCCGCATGCTGACCAACGGCATGACGCGGGCCAGTTGCCGCTGGTCGCCACCCTCGTTGTGCAGCCAGACCACCAAGGGGTAGGCGTAGTTGGCCTCGTAGTGCAACGGTGCGAACAGCGAAAAATCTTCGCCCCGGTGGCCTAGCCGTCGCACTCGTGCCTGCTCGACGCGGGCGGAGGGGGCTGCGGTCGTGGTACACGAGGCTTCGTCAAAAAGTCGGTTCATAACGTCTGGGCGGGAGTCGAGGAAAGGGCGGGCAGACGAAGATGCGTGGCGCGGGCATTGGCATGCCAATCGGACCTGCTAGCGGGCGGAAAGAGGGCGGTCCCATCCGCCGCGCGGCTGCGCCGGCGAACCGGTAGTTGGCGAATCGACCGCGAATTGGATAAGGCGGCGGCCAAAGGAGCTGCGTCCGTTACAAGGAAGTTGCCGCCGGTCGCGGGTGACCAGCGGCGTCCTGCCGGAATCGTTCGCCGCCTGGCCCGACGGGGCCAAGCGCGCCACAAGGCAGTAGCGAGCGAGAGTTTTACGGCAGTGACCAGGGGCTGTCAACGTCAACGGGAAACCGGGTGCTAGCTGCTCTTTGCCATCAGTTCGGCGGTCGCGGCAACCAGCGACTTGACCGCGCTGACGCTCTTCTCGAAGGCCGCTTTTTCTTGCGGATCGAGTTCGAGCTCGATCACCTTTTCGACACCCCCGGCGCCGAGCACGACCGGCACGCCGACGTAGTAGCCGCCCACGCCGTATTCCTTGTCGCAATAGGCGGCGCAGGGAAGCACTCGCTTTTTATCCCGCACGATCGCTTCCACCATTTGCGTGGTGGCGGCGGCCGGGGCGTAGTAGGCGCTGCCTGTTTTGAGCAGCGACACGATCTCGGCCCCGCCGTTGCGGGCCCGCTCGACGATCGCGTTCAGCTTCTCTTCCGACAACAGCCGCCGGATCGGAATGCCGCCGACGCTGGTGCAACTGGGCATCGGCACCATCGTGTCGCCGTGGCCCCCCATCAAGAGGGCCGAGACATCCTCGACGCTGACGCCCAGTTCCATCGCCAGAAACGTGCGATAGCGGGCGGTGTCTAAAACGCCCGCTTGTCCGCAGACGCGACGGGGCGGAAAGCCCAGCACCTTCCAGACCTGCTGCACCATTGCATCGAGCGGGTTGCTCACCACGATGACGATCGCCTGGGGGCTGGTCGCTTTCACGTTCTCGGCCACCGAGCTGACGATCCGGGCATTTGTGGCCAGCAGGTCGTCGCGGCTCATGCCCGGCTTGCGGGCGATGCCGGCGGTGATGACGACCACGTCGCTGCCGGCCGTGGGGCCGTAGTCGGTGCAGCCGGTGATGTTCGCGTCGAAGCCGACGATCGGCGAGGCCTGCAGCAGGTCGAGGGCCTTTCCCTGGGGCATGTTCTCGGTGGCCGGAATATCGACCAGCACGACATCGCCCAGTTCCGCGGCGGCGCACCAGTGGGCGCACGTTGCTCCCACGTTGCCCGCGCCGACGATCGTAATCTTCGCGCGACCCATGATTGTTTCCTCGAGTGCAATGGTACTGGGGAGGGCGAGGCTCCTGCCGAACCGCTTGGTCCTCCCAGTGCGAAGCCTCGAATATGGGCTTATCCTGCGGGGCGTCAAGTGGGAGGATGCGCGGCGCCTGGCTCGATCGCGCGCCACACGCCGCACAGGGCTTGCAATAATCTTGGCAATCTTGTAGTCGCCCTGTCCGACGCAGCGATCGCTCGGCCCTGAGGAGAAAGAACCGCGGATGGCGCGGATGGGCGCGGATAAAGGGAAGCCACGGACGAAACATTGATGCTCACGGATCGGAGGAGCATCTGTGTGCATCCGCGCGATCCGAGAAATCCGCGGTTCCATCGTTGAAATCCTCGCCAGGCGCAGAAAAGTTGAAGGTTGTAGGACAAACGAACCAAGGGTCGGGAATATCCGTGTTTCATCTGTGTTCCATCCGTGGCTATTCCTTTCCGTTAGGTTGCGGACGGAGGACGCGCCAAGTCAATCGGCGGTAAAAATCTTGTCGTTACCGCTCGCTCCTTCGCTATCTGTAGGCCGCTATGGTTTTTGGCAACTGGTTTCGCTCGGGTCGTCGCCAGCAGCTCCTCGCCGAGCCGCTGCCCGCCGCATGGCGCCGCGCGCTGGCGCGAAACGTCGCCGTGTTTCGCCGGCTCTCCGGCGTTCAGCAACAGCGGCTCGTCGCGGCAGCCCGGATCATTGCCGCCGAGCGGCGGTTCGTCGGCTGCCAAGGGCTGGTAGTGACCGACGAAATGAAAATCACCATCGCGGGGCAGGCGGCTCTGCTGCTGTTGGGCGAAGAGGGATACTACTTCGACCGCGTCACCAGCTTTCTGCTCTATCCTTTCAAGATGGTTCTGCCGGCGCATGGCGTGCGTCCCATGCCCGACGAGGAAGACCTCGACGAGCGGGTGATCCTCGGCCAAGCGCACCAGCAGGGCGAGATTGTTCTTTCTTGGCCCGATGTGCTGGCCGGCGGCCGTGTGGCCGGCGACGGCGAAAATGTCGTGCTGCACGAATTGGCCCACCACCTCGATGGCCTGGATGGCCAGATGGGAGGCTCGCCTCCCGGTTTGCCCGGCGACCGGCTCGATCACTTTCAACGTGTGATCGACCAGACGCTCGAACAGCTTCGCAGTCGGCTGGCGGAGGACTTCGACAGCATCCTGTCGCCCAACGCCGCGGAAAGTGCCGCCGAGCTGTTCGCCTATGCCACCGAGTGCTTCTTCGAGCAGCCGCGGCAACTGGCCGACGAGTACGCCCCGTTGTTCGCCTGCCTGCGCGAATTTTACAAGGTCGATCCGTCGGCCTGGTTTGTCGAATCGGCCACGAGCACGACGCCGGTCAGACACGATGCCCCTCCGGCCGATGACGAACCGGACGAGCCGCCGGCCGCGCACGATCTGCCGCCGCTACACACAGCCGACCAGTATTTTGCTCGCGGCCAGGAGTATTTCTCGCTGGGAGAGTGGAACCTCGCCGCTGCCGACTTCAATCGCAGCGTCCGGATGGACCCGGCCGATCAGGAAGCGGTGCTCTGGCGGGGCCGAGCCTATCTGTATCAAGACTTTCTGGACGCGGCCCTGGCCGATGCCGACCGTGCTTGCCGGCTCGATCGTGCCGACCCGGAGGCCCACGCGCTGCGCGGCATGTGCCTGGCCGCGCTGGGCCGCTATCCCGATGCGCTAGCGGCCTTCGTCAAGGGAGCCAGCAATCTGAAGGACGATGCCGAGGCAATATTCCTGCGCGGCCTGGCTCGCTACGAATGCGGCCGATATCGCGAAGCGTTGGCCGACTTTTGCGACCTCACAGAAATGCAGCCGGACGACGCCGAGGCGTGGCGCGAGCGGTCCCGCTGCCACGAGCAGCTCGGCAATCCCGATCAGGCAGCCCGCGACCTGGCGAAGGCCCGCGAGTTAGGTTTTCAAGAGGACGAGAGCGGTCCCTAAGGCGGTTTCTGCTGAAATATCTGGGACTACCTGGGACTACCTGGGATCCCTCGATCATCGCCTTCACTCTGGTAATCGCACTTGCGCGATTACCTCGCAGGTCATGCTCCCAAATCCCGATATTCCACCAACCGAGGGATCGAAGCGATCGGACGGCTTTCCTATCTCGCCTTTTGTTCGCTCCGATTTTCTCGGTCCAAAAACGGCGATTCGTTGTCGGAATCGTGCGACAGCAACGGCATCCGTGCCAAAAACAGCCATCAACGAAGACTGCGAGCCGCCGATTTCGAAAAATCACGTCGGGGCGGCCGGGCAGTTCCGAACGATGGCCCAACTCCCAACCTGAAATCCCTGCACGCACCAACAATGCCCAAAACGTGCGCTCCGTCGATTTGGTCCCGCTCGACTTATTCCGGCTCATGACGCGCGAGCGAGTTGCTCGGTCAAATCTGTCCATTCCAGGCCCTGTCGAGTGGTATTCGCCTTGAGTCGCTAGTTGTCCTACTTCAACGTCGCTTTAAGCGCGAGCGCATGACGACGAATGAATTCAGGCGGAAGTGCATTTCCGATCAACAATGCGACGTGATAGCGCCCTCGATCGAGCGGAAACTGATACTCTTGCGGAAAGGTCTGAAGGAGAGCTGCTTCGCGAAGTGTGATCGCTCGATTCGCCTGCGGATGCAGGAATCGCCCTTTCGATGGATTGATGCATCCGCCAGTAATCGTGGGCGACGCCTTGTTCCACGCCATTCGTCCGTACACGTCCCAAAATCCTTTGATCTTCTTGTGGCAACGCAACTGGCTCTTCCGCCCGAGAGCGGTTCGACTTCCGCCATTTCGAGGAATGAGCCGAATCAGATCGACCACCTTGCTGCTACGAACAACGTCGTAGTTGTGTAGCGGATCCTTGCTGGCAGTGGGCGACTCCAATTCTCCTATTGCTTGGCGAACGGTCAATCTCTCCTTCGCAGGCTCGGCAAATTGAGGCGAACCGACACGAGACGCGAGAAGCACAAGGCGTCGCCGGCTTTGCGGTACCGCAAAGTTCATTGTGTTCAGAACAGCGGACTTGACTGCATATCCCAGCGAACGCAAGGTTTTGCAGAACGCAAAAAATCGTTGATTCTTCGCGAGTCCCGGGACATTTTCGAGCATAACCGTCTTCGGCCGCATGACTCGAACCATGCGCAGCACTTCAAAAATCAGATCATTTCGAGAGTCTCTTGTCCAAGTTGTGCCGTTTTTTGTCCGCATAGTCGAGAAGCCTTGGCACGGCGGGCAGGCTGCAAGCAAATCCAGTTCTCCGGCCGCAAGGCCAAGTTCGCGCATCATCCCCTTCGCGGTAACATGCCGGATGTCCTTCTTCCAAATGGCAACGCCCGAATGATTTAGGCGGTAAGCGCGCGAGGCGAGAGAATCGTTCTCGACAGCCCCGATTACCTCGAATCCGGCCTGAACCAGCCCGGTAGTGAGACCGCCAGCCCCGCAAAAAAGGTCGATCGCCCTAGGCTTCCTTGACACGCGACAACTCCAATAGATTGCTTAATTCCGATAGTAACCGCTAGACGGCGAACGCAAAAGCGTAGCGACCGCCGGGAAAGCGAATTTGCGGCCACCATGCAGGGTTGCAGCCTCTGCTTGCCTTTGTCCTAAGCAAGAACAACGTGAACTTGTCGCTGGGTACCACCGCCGTTTCACCGCCGCTAAGGATTCCCTGCGTTTCGCGACGCTTAGTTCTCAGGTCGCGTTCGCGATCGACGAAAACGAATCCCGTGGTCTGGCCATGCAGCTTTGCAAACTGCCCAAGTGACTCCGCTACGGCCCGCGAATTCCAAACAAGTTCAGATTCACTCTCGTCCGGGCAAACCAGCGCGACGAGATCTTGCATTTCTTGAATCGACATTTCTTGATACGACTTGTCGGCGATGACTCCCAGCGCACGATCAATCTTTGCGGTCGAAGCTTTTACGCTGTCGTCGCGCAAGACCTGCGCCGGGTTGTAAATACTTCCTGCGGCGTAAACCCCGACCGAACCGGGGGCGAGGATGTTGCGACGAGTGGCGCTCAGACCACTTTCGACATACACACAGCGAAACTCCTCGGAAGGCTTTTTGGCGATCAATTCGCGGAGCCCGCGTTCCATTTTGTGAATGGCCTTGAAGACGCGGTGCAGTTCGCCGGGAAGAAAGAGGCGAAGAAGTCCGATGTCCTTTCGTCGGTACCCGTACATGCGCGCATGCTGGAGCACCGTATCGGCCTGAGGCGACCGAGGATTGCGTCCGTAGTAACTTACCAGCAGATTCTTGATCGTAACGCCGCGACCGAGTTTATTTCCGCCGACAAACAAATTGTACGGCGATTCGACGGCCACGTCCTCGTCGGTTTCGCCGTTCACCAGCTTTACCGTCGTTCCCGGTGACAAGAACTCGATGGCTGCAACCAGGCCGTCAAAGTCTGCCTTGCGGATTCCTGAGTGCGTGGTCGCCAAGTCGTCAAATGCGGATCGCAACCGATTAAGTACCGATGCCCGTTTCGCTTTCAGCCCCGCGGCCAGATCGGACTTGTAGGACCGCAAAACATCTACGATGTGGTTGTGGTCGCTCTTTTTCGTGCTCACGTGACAAAGGAAGGCGCAGTTTTGGTCGGGATCTTGCATGCGCTTGAACGTCGCGCCGACCATAAACGTGTCGAGGGCACGCAGCAAAGAGGTTGGAACGGCGGTTGTTGGCGTCGGCTGGCCACCCGGTGCGAGCGTCGTAATCTCGTTGATGTCGAATTCGCGAATGAGCGTCGAAGAGTCTCCAAAAAAATCGTCCCCGCCGACGTAATCCGCGCCCGGATGACTCAGCACCGTGAACTTCGGCCGAAAATCGTGCCCGGGAGCCTGCAGAAACAAGGCTTGAGGCGTTGCTGTGACCTGCAGGTAGGTGTTCTTTTCGAAAAACGCCCGAAGACCACCGATCTTTTCGTTGATCTTGCTGCGCGATCCGTCGTCGCGGCTCGCTCGTGTATTCAGACTCGCTTGGTCCGCCTCGTCGTCGATGATCAGGCAGCTAAGACCGCGGACGCGACCCTTCTTGAAATTCTCGATCAGCATGTCGAGTCGAGACCCATTTTTCGTTGTCACGATCGCGCTCGTCCCGACCTTGATTCGGGCAAGGAACGAGTCGGCGTCTTTGAAGTCGGCCTTTCCGATGATGTCGATTCCTGGAAATGCCTGCCGCGCGCGGCTAAGCGTCTGGTCGTAGAGCGGGTCGTTATCCGATGTCAAAATGATGAGCGTGCGATAGCCCTCGTCGGCACCGATCGCACCCGTCAGCGTGAGAACGCCCGTCTTCCCGCTTTGAATTAATCCGTAGATCAACCCGTTCGTTTCTTCCTTGCCTCCGCTCACCGGATTTACCCATTTCGCGGCGACCTGTTCGGCAGTTTTTCGGATGTCATCGACTTCCGCTCGGTTTCCAATCTGCTTCGTTAGAAGTGCGAGAACCTGTTCACGATGGTTCATTGAAATCCTCAGGTGTTAAGCAATCGAACCCAATCCGATGGAGCGACCTTTCGAGTCAGCGTTCCGGCCGGACCACCTACTTCATAGTGTTTACCGTGGTTGCGATAGCAGGAAACATGCACTGCCGATTGACTTAAAGGCGCGACTGTTTCGTAAGCATCGAACGAAAGACTTGCCACACCGTCACCCCCGCAGACTAGTCCGAGAACGACTCGATTCAGCTTGCGGCTCTCCGCCAGCAGTTGCTGCTCTTCTGCGGTAAAGGTAAATCCCCATGGACTGCGCACCCTCGTCGTATATTTGAGGTAGGCCCATAACCTGTCGTTAAGGACGAAGAATGGCGATTCATATCGAATAGATGAAAGTCCTCCCGCGCGGGCAAGCAAAAAAATCGCAGCGCCCTCGTAGAACGCCTCTTTGTTAATTGGCATGCCCCCCACTCCACAACACTGGTCCCATCCGAAGGCGCGAGAATACACGCTGAACCAGACCTTTGCAAGCATTAGGATAGGGGGGCAAACGACTGCCCCGCGCAGTGGCATTCGGTTAGAATTTGGCATATTTGTGGCGTTGTTGGCAGGTCAGCAAATGCCGCTAGCGTAGCTCAGGCTGTCTCTTCCCGTGGCCAATGCTTATGATACGAAACGTCATCCCACTCCCCCGGAGTCCTGCCCATGCCACTCGATCTCTCGCGCCGCCAATTCGGACAGCAAGCGCTCGGCGCGCTACTCACCTATTCGCTGCTGGAAACGCTTTTCGCCGGAGATGCCTTGGCAGCCTTGCAGGGCGAGGCAAAGCTGGCCGCGGCCAGTTGGCTGAAGGACTTGAACGAACTGTCGCAAGACATGAAGGGAAAGCAGCTCAAGCAGACCGACTGGCAAACAAAGGTCGATGAGCTATTGGCCCAGGTCGATCTGGCCGAGACCCTGAAGTTCATCGACTTCGACAAGCTGACCGCGAACCTCAAGCTCCGCGACCAGGGCGAGCTCAGCCTGCGGGCCAAACTGCCGGCGGTCGAAGGCTTGCCGACCGACCTGGTGTTCGGCCACCAGGTGTTTGCTTTGGCCAAGGATCGCTCGGTCGTGCCGCACGGCCACAACAACATGGCCACGGCGTTCCTCATCCTGCAAGGAACGTTCCGCGGCCGCCACTACGATCGGCTGGAAGACCAGCCGGAGCACTACATCATCCGCCCGACGATCGACCGCACGTTCTCCGTCGGCGAGCATTCGACCGTCTCGGATCACAAAGACAACATCCACTGGTTCACCGCCACCAGCGAGCGGGCCTTCATTTTCAACATCCACGTCCAGAACGTCGATCCCGCCAACAAGAAGAATGGCCGCATCTATCTCGATCCGAATGGCGAGAAGCTAGCGGATGGCCGCATCCGCGCTCGCCGCGTCAGCTCGGGCGAGGTGTATAAGCTGTACGGGTAGCGGGGGCCGCGCACTTCGAACATCCTTGTCTCGCTTGACATCCATGTAAAGTGTGGCATAATTGCCTTGATGAGCGAGAGCCCCCGGTTGCTGCCGCCGTTCGACTCCGACGGCTTGTTGCCGCCTGGCGACTACGCGCTGACGCTGGCTGAGCTCGCACGTTCGCAACTCGTTATTGAACCAATCGCAGCCGACTTTCCAAACTGGGATGCGGCTTGGCGTTGGTCGCTAGTTAACAATCTTGAAATCCTCGCGCGGCAGTTGTGGCGGGTGGGCGTTACGGAAATTTTTGTGGACGGGTCATTCGTGGAGGATAAAGATCATCCCAACGATATCGACGGCTACTTCGAGTGCGACCTGGCTCGGCTGGCCAGCGGCGAACTGCAACGCGACTTGAATCTGCTCGATCCATACAAAGTCTGGACGTGGGATCCAGCTTCGCGCCGACCGTATCCGGGTCATGCCAAGCGACAACTCCCCATGTGGCATGCCTACCGCGTCGAACTTTATCCGCACTACGGGCAGCCGTGCGGCATCCGAGACCAAAGCGGGCACGAGTTGGAGTTTCCGTCCGCGTTTCGCCGGTCGCGACAAAACAGCAAACCACGAGGAATTATTAAGATCGTTCGTTAGATCACAGGCCTTCCCCGGAAGGTCATTTCTCCATTCTGGAAGGGCTCTCCTCGGAGAGTCGAGACGAAATATGATCCGCAACGAATCTGAGTACCAGGAGTCCGCGCTGCGCCTGCGGGACGAGGCTGCACGCCTCAAGCAACAACAAGCCAAGTTGCAGGAACTGGGCCTTGGCCGCGACGAAATCAAGCGGGCGATGGACCCGCTGCGTTCGTTCCACGAGCAATTGAAGGAAGAGGTCGCCAGCTTCGAGCGACTGAAACGAGGCGAGTTCGACGAAGTTCACAATTTCGAAGGACTGGGGCGGCTATTGATTGCTCTGCGAATCGCTCAAGGGCTCAGTCAACGCGAGCTTGCCGGGCGACTGGGAACCCACGAGTCGCAGGTTTCGCGAGATGAGCGGAACGAGTATCACGGAATTACCCTGGAGCGGGCTGGACGCATTCTCGATTCGCTCAACGTCGAGCTCGAAAGCATCGTGAAGTCGATCGGCAAGAAGCGTGAGCGGGAGCTCATCGACACGATTACTGTTTGATTGGAGGGAAGAGTGCAATTTCATCTTGACGGCCAAGTCGCCGTTGTCGGCGGCGGCGCCAGCGGCATTGGGCTGGCGATTGCCAAGGAGTTCGCCCGCGAGGGCTGCCGCGTGGCGATCATCGACCGGGCCCCGGAAACGAGTCGCCTGGCGGGGGACGTCGCCGCTGCTGGCCGGACGACCAGCATTGGCATCGTGGCCGATGCGACCGACTATGCCGCCATGCAAGCCGCGGCCCAGCGGTGCGAGGCGGCGCTCGGGCAGGTCCAGCACATCGTCTATGCCGCCGGCTGCGGCTCGGGCAAGTTCGGCTTTCCGTTTTGGAACTTGCAGCCGGACGACTGGGACCGCGTGCTGCGGGTCAATCTGCTCGGCGCGGTTCATGTGGCTCATGCCTTTGCCCCCTCGCTCGCCCAGCAAAAGCGCGGGACGATGCTCTTCATCTCGTCGGTGGCCGGACAGATCGGCTCGCAGACCGACCCGCCCTATAGCAGCGCCAAAGCAGGGCTGATCAACTTTGCCCAGGTCGCGGCCAAGGACTTTGCCCCGCTGGGAGTGCGGGTCAACACGATCTGCCCCGGCATGGTACAAACACCGCTCAACCGGGCCGTCTGGCAAAGCTGGCACGACCGCCAGTCGGCCGAGCAGCAGCAAACCTACGAGCAGTGGGCGGGCAGCAAAATGAAGCAGATGTGCCCGCTGGGGAAGTGGCAAACGCCCGAAGACATCGCCGCGCTGGCCCTCTTTTTGGCCAGCGAGCGGGCCGCCAACATCACCGGCCAGACGATGAACGTCGATGGGGGCTGGGTGATGCACTGGTAGTCTGACGCCACGACCTCGAAATGCTTATTCTCGGTGGTATGCGCCGGCGAGCCGGCGTAAACTTGGTGACATGGACACCATCAGCCGAAATGTCGATGACCTCGCTGATCCAGACCGAGCAGCGCTGGAACATGTCCTTGGCCGCCCCTTGGAGGCAGACCAGCAGGTTCTCATTACAGTTGTGAGAAAAGGCGAAGAAGCGGCGCTTACCACGTTCTCGGCTCGTGCCCGAATCCTCAAGACGCTCGACCGCACATCCCAGCGTGCCGCAGCGGTTGGACTCTCGCCCGCAGTAGCGGACGATCTTGTCGCGGAGGCAATGGCCGCCATTCGTCCGCGCCCCGGCTCGCCATGAGGATGCTCCTCGACACGAACATTCTGGCCCGCGCCGCGGCCGGTCCGCCTGGGCCAGCCCATGACCTGCTGCTCGCGGCGACGCAGCAGTTTCATTCGCTCATCGTTTCTCCGTTTTTGATCGCGGAACTGGGGCGCGTCTTGCGTTACCAGCGGCTGCGCCCCTTGCATGGAATGACGGACGACGAAATTGACGAATTTGTCGCCGATCTGATCTTGGTTGCCGACGTTGTCGATGCGAAGCTCCCCGCAGTCGCGATCAGCCCCGATCCAGACGATGATCCGATTCTTGCCGCGGCGCAGGCAGGACGGGCCCAAGTGATCTGCACTTTGGACCGTCATCTTTTGCAGCCAGGCGTCAAGGATTTTTGCGCCGCCCATGGGATCGAAGTGCTCAGCGACTTGGAATTGCTCGCGCGGCTTCGCAGCGTTTGATATTCATAACATTCGATAAGGATCCCTCCATGTTCAACCGCCGCACGTTTCTCGCCTCATCCGCCGCCAGCCTGGGCCTTGCCGCACTCGCCCGCGGCCAAGAGCCGCGCCGCGAGACGAAACGCCTCGCCGTCGTCACCACGCTGTGGAACTACCACTCGCACGCCTGGCACATGGCCGAGCGGTTTCTGCACGGCTTTCCCAAAGAGGGGCGGTGGCATCGCTCGCCGCTGCAGGTGACGAGCGCCTACGTCGATCAGCAGCCGGCAGGGGATCTGAGCCGGGCGCGGGCCGAGGAATTCGGCTTTCCGATCTATAAGAGCGTGGCCGAGGCGCTTCGCTGCGGCGGCGACAAGCTGGCGGTCGATGCGGTGCTGTTGATCGGCGAGCACGGGGATTATCCCAAGAACGAGATTGGCCAAAAACAGTATCCGCGGTACGAACTGTTCTCGCAGATCGCCAAGGTCTTTCGCGAGGATGGCCGCACCGCGCCGGTCTTTAACGACAAGCACCTCTCCTGGAATTTCGACTGGGCCAAGGAAATGGTGGAAACGGCCCAAGAGCTAAAATTCCCCCTACTGGCCGGATCGTCGCTGCCGGTCACCTGGCGCATGCCGGCGATCGATCTGCCATATGGGGCCGAGGTCGAGGAGATCGTCTGCGTCGCCTTCGGGGGGATCGACATTTACGATTTCCACGCTTTGGAAACGATCCAGTGCATGGCCGAGCGCCGCAAAGGGGGCGAAACCGGGGTCGTCAGCATGCACGCCCTGCGCGGCGACGCGGTGTGGCAGGCCCTCGCTGCCGGGTCGTGGAAGGGCGGCGGCTGGAGCCCGCGACTGTTCGAGGCTTGCCTGGCGCGAAGCCACACGCTGGCCCAGGACAAGGTGTCGAGCCACCGCTATCCCACGCCGGCCCAAATGCGCGAATTTTGCAAGGAGCCGATTGCTTATCGCTTTGAATACGCCGACGGCTTGAAAGCGACGATGCTGCTGATGAATGGCCTGGTAAACGATTTCACCCTTGCCGCGCAAATCAAGGGGGAGCGCGAGCCCCTTTCGACGCTGTTCCACCTGCCGCCGAACCCGAACGTCGTCTATTCGGCCGCCCTGATGTCGAAGGCCGAGGAAATGTTTTTAACCGGCAAAGCGCCTTATCCCGCCGAGCGGACGCTCCTCACCAGCGGCCTGGTGCAAGCGGGCATGCAGTCGCTGCACGAGGGCCAGCGGCTGGAAACGCCGCATCTGGCGGTGAAGTACACCGCGCCGCGCGAGTCGCAGTTTTGGAGGAGCTAATTTGCCCCGAAGGGGCAACCCAACTTAGCCCAGGGCAAGCGGAGCGCCGCCCTGGGTGACGGGTTCCCAAGCGATGGGGAGCCCTAAAAGGGCGATACAACGGCGGCCGATACGCGGCGTTCGTTGGTCGCGTTGGGCTTTCCCCTAAGTGGGCCTGATCGTGGTTCGATACGCCAATTACGCCGCAGCAACATCGAACTCCATTGCCAGCAGATATCGACCTCCCTGGTCGTACTCCAAGAGCTTCCACTCGCCAATTTCATTCCAGTACAAAACAAACGACCGTAGTTTTGTAGCATGCTCGCACAGCAACGACTTTAGAGTTGCACAGGACCGAAAATCGAGGGGAGACGGGGCGGTTCGGCCGCAATAAACCGGGTGATTGTGGTACTGTCGAACTTCGTCACACTGCATGCGATCAATGTGGTATTTCCATTGCGAGGGCGCGTCAGCCGGACGGCAGCGAGTTGGAGATCCGATCGCCGCCGTTACACGAACAGCGACGCCGCGGCGCATAAATGCGGTGACAAAGACTTCCTTTCCCTCGCGATGCATTCCCACGGCGAGCCGCTCTTCAAGTTCTGCAAGTGATTTACCTTGCAGATCGAATGCCACTTTGAACTGCGCCCCCTTAGTTCGAGTCGGATATGCGGCGTAAATGCGCTCAACATTTTCGCGAAGAGTTCGTACGCGGCCACGAAGCCGCGCAATTTCCGTGGCCCGATTTCGATATGCTGCGAAGGCAAAGTGCCATAGAAAATGCAAAGGCAAGGGTGCTGCGAATAGAACGAGCACTCCTGACAGAAGCCTCTCTGGAGTTTGTTCCCAGGGAATCGCTATCCAAACGGCGAGCGATAATGCTAAGGCGGGTGCCGCTAAACTTACGAGATGGATCACGACTATACGTTGCAACGAATCGCGAGTGACTTCGTACTGAGTCATGATGCAGGGAGTACGTTGTGCTTTTGCTTAACTTCTTGAACAAGTGTTGCCGTTGCGACCTGCACGGCGGCTCAACGCCATCGGGAAGCTGACGCATCCCGCTCGCCAACGCGAAAGATCTACACGGTTGGCTCGTTCCCGGACCCGCTCGGCGCCTCGTCTGGCCCAGCGTCGGCGGCGGACTCGGCAATCGGCCTGTTGCTTTTGGCTTCTTCTTGCCGCAGGAAGGCAGCCAAACCGGCGACGCCGCCATGTTCCTTCAGCAATCGGCGGCGCGTGGCGTGAAGCTCTTCCAAGATCGTGTCGGGGGGATTATTCATCGTCGGTCTCGACATCGCCCATTAACTCCTCGGGAGTGCAGACGTTCGGGACGGCAAAGCCGTTGTCGAGGGTGGCGGGGGTTCCGCCCGGGAACATCGGATTGGTGCTGACCGTTGCCATGCCGGATTCTCTCTCCAATTGAAAGCCTACCTTGCCCCCCGCGGGGCGACAAGCGCGACCACTGGTCGCTGCTATGGGGCCAGCGCGACCACTGGTCGCGGCTATGCACGCAGAAACGCCACGGTCCGCTCGACAAACTCCTCGGTCTTCTCGAATGGCAGCATGTGGCCGCAGTCGAGCGTTTCGAGGCGGGCATTTGGAATGTGCTGGGCGTAGTACTCGCCGTGGGCCAGCGGGATCAGCTTGTCGTGCTGTCCCCAGAGGACGAGCGTGGGGCATTCGACGCGCCGCAGGTGCTGCGGCAGGCGCGGGTTGTGCAGGTAGGGGTTCCAGCCGACGCGGGCGGTCGCCTCGCGGGCCTTGAGCCACTGGATGATCCGGTTGTCGTCCAGCCCCTTGGGCAGGGCCAGTGGAATGCTGGGGTCGTTCGGGTCTTTGAACAAGAGGCGCCGGAGTTTGGCCAGGTCGTCGATGAACAGCTCGGCCATCGGGGCCTCGGCCAGGCGCAAGCCGGCGGCATCGACCATGACGAGTTTCTCGACGAGCGCCGGCCGCAGGATGGCGAGTTCGATCGCCGTCCAGGCCCCGAGCGAGAAGCCGACGACCGGCACCCGCGTCAGGCCAAGCTCGACGAGCAGATCGACGTAGTGCCAGGCGTAGTCGTAGATATCGCGGACCTGTTCTAGCCCCTTCGAGTCGGCGAAGCCGGGATGGGCGGGCAGATAGACGGTGAACCGCTTGGCAAGCTCCGCATGAAACGGCATCCAATCGGTCTCGCCCCCAGCGGAATGCAGGTAGAGCAGCGGCGGACCCTCGCCACCGACGGTGAGCTGGGTCTTTTTGCCGGCGATGGTGAGGAAGGAAGTAGTTGGGTTGGCCATGTCACGTGGGTATGTAGGTGATCTTATTCGATAGCCGAGGAGGAAGCGGCTCCGGACTGGGCACCTGGAGTTCTCCGAACGGCGATAGTAGTGGACGCTCGAAACTCAAGTAATGGAAGTAGAACACCACACGGACATCGCCTTCCCAATCTTCCGGCCTCTTGCCGATCTGATCCCAGCCAACGAGTACTCGATCGCCGGACGCATTCAGAATGTGCTCCAAATAGGGAACTTGCCAACCGCGCTCCCTCGCTGGCCACTCTTGCGTTATTCCATCAAGCGCGGCTCTCGACTGCATGTCGTAAAACAGAACCTCGATCAAGTGGAGCGGTTCTTCCGCTTCGACGGGATAAACTCCGATAACTTTAATCGTTGTCATCAACGGAGACGGAAGCGGAGCTTCAGAGCGTGTGGTCCCAAGCGGAGCTCGGGACCGAGGGGACGGGACCAAGTTTGGTCCCGGCTAAGAAATC
>JBBDYF010000059.1:27567-42119 GCA_040901775.1 Pirellulaceae bacterium
GATCGCTTTACGACCGTTCAATCGCAGTGGCAGGCGGAAACTGCGGTTTTGCCTTCACTGGCGGGGCGGGCTGGCGGGGCGGTCGCCGAATGACTTCTCGATCGCTGGTCGCATCGCGCTGGTGAGCGTCTCGGCCGATGGCCCGAATGTCGTAACCGAAGCGGGCAGCGATCTGCTCTCGCACGCGATGGATTTCATCGACAATTGGGTCAGATTGCATCTTCGATCTCCATCAATTCCAGGGGAGTGCAAATCACGGGCGGTTCGTAGCCCAGGCCGCGGCAGACCTTTTCAATGCGCGGCCGCAGGGCGGCGTTGGCGATGTGTCTGCAATTCCACGTCAACAGATATTCTACGCCGTTGACCGCGGCAACGGAAACATGAAATGCGTCCACAGTTGCTTTGGTCGGCAGCGCAAATCCCACAATCAGTGCCTCGGCGAGGACGTTCACCTCTTCCGTAATTTCCAATTGTGGCAGACCTTGCAGGAATGCCAGGCGATCCCGTGCCGCGACAGGATCTCCGGCAGAGCATTCGTCGATGACGAATTGGGACACCAGCACCTCGTATTGATCTCGGTAATTATCCCACCAATCCCGCGCCATTTGCTGATTTGCAGCGGTGCGCGGCGCGGCGCTCATCCGCATGGCCAAATAGCCGATGATCGTCGTCTCGAGATAGACGGTCGGTTTCATCCTTGTTGTGCCCCAACCGGCGCCACTTCCGGCAGCGGCACGTGCTGCACCGCTTGCAGCGCCGGCATTACTTCGCGGGCAAAAAGCTGCATGTTCTTGCGGGTCAAATCGCCGGGGAGTGTGCCAAGTTGAAACAAACCGAGCAAGTTTCCCACCCCCAGCTTTTTGCCGTATTCGAGCAGTTTTTGCCTGACCGTGGCCGGGCTGCCGACGATCGCGTACGCCCCCTCCTCGATCTGCTGGCGCGTTTCGACCGTGCTCAGAAACTTCGATAGCGCAGTGTGAATGCCGGCGATCGAGCGGACACTCGTGTAGCCGGGCGGCAACACGACCAGCCCCTTGAGCAGTTGTTTGGCAAAATACATCAAGTGCGGCTCGTACTCGGCCCAGGCCTGTTCGTCGGTCTCGGCGACATAGATCGGGCAGAGCCAGCCCAGTTGGTAGGGGCTCGATTCGTAGCCGCTCTTGTGGGCCGCTTCGCGGAACATGTCGAAGTTGCGGTGGAAAAAGTCCATGTGAAAATAGGGGATTCCCATGTAGCCAAAACGGCGGGCGGCGACCAGTTCGATCGTCTCCTTGCTCCCCGCGCCGGGAATCCAAACCGTCGGGTGCGGCTGCTGCAGCGGTCGCGGCCAGGGATTCACGTACTTGAGCTTCCAATATTCGCCGTAGTGCTCGAACGGCCCCGGCTCGGTCCAGGCTCGCAGCACCAGGTCCATCGCCTCGGCGAACATGGTGCGGGCGTGCGTTGGGTTGACCGTGAAGCTGTAGTATTCCGGCCCGCCGCCGACGACCAGTCCCGCGATCAGCCGGCCGCCGCTGATCACGTCGATCATGGCGAACTCTTCTGCGACGCGGGTCGGCGGGTTATACAGCGGCAGGGCGTTGCCGATCACCGCGATTTTCACCCTTTTGGTCTGCCGGGCGAGGATCGAGGCCATCAGGTTCGGGCTGGGCATCGTCCCATAGGCGTTCTGATGGTGCTCGTTGACGCACACGCCGTCGAAGCCCAGCTCGTCGGCCAGGCAGAGCTCGTCGAGATAGCGGTTGTAGAGCGTGTGCCCGTGCTGCGGATCGTAGATCGAATTGGGGAGCCAGGTCCAAGCCGATTCGTACTTGGTGTCGAAATCGGCCGGCAAGCGGTCCCAGGGCATCAGGTGGAAGGCGAAACAGTGCATGTTGGTTCCAATAGCCGGGACCAAACCTGGTCCCGGAGTGCAGCGCAGATGATTGGCAAGGTAACTTGGCAGGGGAGTAGCAGTCTCGCAAACCGGCTGCCTTTCGACAACCGGCACTCGTTAGTAGAATGGGCCGATGACCGCCGCCCTCGCTCCGCCACCAGCCGTGAAGCCTGCCAAAACCAAGACGAACCCGTATCCCTGGTGGTCCCCCCGGTTCTGGCACGGCATGCGCCCCGGCGACTGGTGGGCTATGTGCTGGCAGCACGGTTTTCGCATTCATCCGTTGCGCTGGCCGATGGCGGTGCTGATCGGGCTAATCAATCCGTTCAATACGATTGCCGGGGCCGCCCAGCGGGCGAAGTACGGCCGGCTGATCGACCAGACTCGCATTGAAGAGCCGCCGGTGTTTATCATCGGCCACTGGCGAAGCGGCACGACCTATCTGCACGAGCTGATGCATCTGGACCCGCGGTTCGTCTCGCCGACGACGTATCAATGCTTTGCCCCGCACCATTTTTTGCTGACGCAGTGGTGGATGACGCGGTTCGGCGGTTGGCTGATGCCCAAACAACGGCCGATGGACAACATGGCGGCGGGGTGGGACCGTCCTCAAGAGGACGAATTCGCCCTGCTGACGCTCGGCGCGCCCACTCCCTACATTCGCATGGCCTTTCCGAACGACCCGCCCCCGTATGGCGAATTTCTCGACATGCAAGGCTGCCGGCCCGCCGACCTGGAGCGGTTCGAGCGGGCGATGACCGGCTTTGTCAAACTGCTGACGTTTGCCTCGTCGGGCAAGCGGCTGCTCTTAAAATCGCCGCCGCATACCGGGCGGATCGAATTGCTGTCGAAGCTCTTTCCCGGCGCGCGGTTCATTCACATCACCCGCAATCCGTATTCGCTGTTTCCCTCGACAACGCGGCTGTGGCACTCGTTGGACGAGGTGCAGGGGCTGCAATTCCCCAAAGACGTGGGCCTGGAAGAGTACGTGTTCGACTGCCTGACGCGGATGTACCGCGGCTTCGAGGATCAGCGGCAGCGGCTAGAGTCCACGGCGGTTTACGACCTGCGGTATGAAGACCTGGTGGCCGATCCGGTGGGAGAGGTGGGACGCATTTACGAGACGCTCGGTCTGGACGACTTTGCCGCGGTGCGCCCGCAGATCGCCGCCTTCGCCGGGCAGCAGAAGGACTATAAGACCAACAAACACGAGTTGGACGAACGCCTCAAGGCGAAAATTCGCGCGCGGTGGGCGGGATATTTTGAGCGGTACGGATACTGACCGGATTCTATGAGCGACCCGCCTCCCTTGCCGCTGCTGAGTCTCTTGTTGCCGCTGATCAGCGCGATGTTGTACGTCGTGGGGGCGATGCTCATGCGGCGGGCGGCCGATTTCGGCGTCGGCTTCTGGCGAACGACGTTCGTCGCCAATCTGACTTGCGCCGCCGTCTTTGCGCCGCTGCTGTTCTTGGGAGGAACCTTTCGAGCCGACTTGCTGTGGCAGCCGGCGATCGTGGCAGCGCTGTTTCTCGCCGGATCGGTGCTCAACTTCATTTCGCTCGACCGGGGAGACGTATCGGTCGCCACGCCGGTCTTGGGAATCAAGATCGTGCTGGTCGCGCTGCTGGCAACGCTGGTCGGGGGCCAAGTGGTAACGCCCAATATCTGGGCCGCCGCCGCACTCAGTACGACGGCCATCGCCCTGCTCAATCGGACCCGCGCCGCTCATCATCATCACGTCACCACGACGATTCTTGCCGCGGGGGCTTCGGCCGCGTCGTTTGCCCTGTTCGACGTACTGGTGCAAAAATGGTCGCCGGCTTGGGGGATCGGCCGGTTTCCGCCCGTCATGCTCGGCTTGGTGGCCCTGTTGGCGGTGGGGCTCGTGCCACGATTTCCCGCGCCGCTGTCGGCGGTGCAAGGGGCCGCCTGGCCCTGGCTCCTCTCTGGCAGCCTGCTGATGGCGGTGCAATCGCTCGTTTTCGTCTGCTCGGTCGCGTACTACGGCAACGCCACGGCGGCGAACGTAATGTACAGCTCGCGTGGGCTGTGGAGCGTGGTGGCGGTCTGGCTCGTCGGCCATTGGTTCCGCAACACCGAACAGCAACTTGGGGCGAGCGTGCTGCGGTGGCGACTGCTCGGTTCGGCCCTCATGCTGGTGGCGATCGCGCTGGTCCTGTGGTAAGCGGCAGCCGGAAGGTCATGTGCTCCGTCCCACGCTCCGCGTGGAATGAAAAGAAAGGTCATTCGGGATTGGCCTGGCGCCACTGGCGAATGCGCTCACGGGTCCAGACCTCATCTTCCGGCCGAAGGGGCGGTTGGCACGGTCGATCATAGTACAAGCGATCCGCGTACATTCCTGCCGCATAAATTCGATCAATCACGTCTTGCAGGTCGAGCGTCACGTCCTGATCGGTGGCTCGCAAGGGAATCGCCACGCGGGGCAATCGTTGTCGCAAAGTACGGGCGTAAAAGTACGATCGCTTCTTTCGCTCGATCGCTCTGCTGACCGCCGTGAGATAGTCAAAGCGACCCGCCCCGAGCACATCGCCTTGTGGCACAGAGACGACGCAGGGTGCCATGCGGAGGCAATCGATCTCGACGAGATTGGCTTGGCTTTCCAGCACTTCGCGCTGCTTGGCGAGGTATTCGTAGCGCCCTTCGCCAGATTCCTTGTTGGTTGGGCTCAGCACCTCGATCACTGTGACGACCTCTTCATTCGTGTTCAGATCGATGATCTGAATGTAGCCTTCAGTGACCTCATCGTCGGTCTGGAACTCAACAATCGTCGCCACATCCGCCTCCACAACGGCAGTCGCTGGCGGCCTCGGAGATGGTCGGGGAGAGCTACGAACCGATACATCAGGCACAATGGTGCGGCCACTGCTGGCAACGTAAACACGTTCTTCCACAGCCGCTACATATCGCCGGCCCAGGAGCGGCTGCAATGTGTCGGCGATGTAGGTGATGAAACGCTGATGGACGCCGGGCCACAGCGCGGGATCTTCCAACCAGGGGTCCATGCCAGGAAAGGGACCGGCCATTGCTCATTGCTCCTCGTGAATGTTGCCAGGTGCCATTCTATCACGCTGCTTTCTGTCCCGGCAGCTTCTTTCCCTTGAGCTGATAGACGTAGCGCACCACCTCGGCCACCGCGGCGTACTGCTCGGCCGGCACCGCCTGGCCGATCTCGACATTCGCGTACAGCGCCCGGGCCAGTTCCTTGCGTTCGACGATCGGAACGCCGTGCTGCAACGCCAATTCGCGAATTCGCTTGGCGAGCAAGTCGGCCCCTTTGGCAACCACGATCGGAGCGACCATCTTCTCGTAGTCGTATTGCAGAGCGACCGCTAGGTGCGTGGGGTTGGTCACGATCACGTCCGCCTTGGGAACCGTGGTGCTGAGCCGGTGCAGCACCATCTGCCGCTGAATCTGGCGGCGGCGGGCGGCGACCTGCGGATCCCCCTGCTGCGTCTTCGCCTCTTCCTTCATTTCCTGCGTCGTCATTCGCAGATCCTGCTCGTGCTTCCAGAACTGGTAACCGTAGTCGAACAAGGCGAGCACGAACAACGAGCCGCCGATCTTGAGGCTGGTCCAGAGCATGACTTGAAACAGATAGGCGGCGATTTCGGGCGGCGATTCGCTCGCCAGGTGCATCAGGCGGCCGCGTTCGCCCCACAGGCTCCAGCCGGCGACTCCCGCGATCAGTCCGACTTTCAAAATGCCGAACCCCAGGTGAACGACGTTGGTCAGCGAAAAGATTTGCTTCCAGTTCGACAGCGGATTGATCCGCTGCCAGTCGAGGGCCAGCTTTCCTGGCAGGTATAAAAAGCCGAACTGTCCCATCTGGCTCACCAGGCCCGCCAGCATCAACAGGCCCAACAAAGGCAGCAACGCGAGCATCAGGCCATAGACGACGCGGGCGATGTGGTGGGTCGTCTCTTGCCCGGTGAGCGAAACCCAGGCCTCTCCCCCCAGGCACTCGCGAGTCAGGTTACCCAGAAAGTTTGCCACGCCGGTCCCGGTAAACCAGAGCACCAACAGGCCCCCCACCAAGAGCGCGGCCGAGGCGAGATCCTGGCTTTTGACGACCTGCCCCTCTTCGCGCGCCTGCTGGCGGCGATGCGGGGTCGCTTCGTGCGTTTTGTCTCCGAAGTCTTCAGCGGCCATGCTCGGGTCCGGCAAAAGAGTCGCGGACGCTGTCGATCACTCCCTCGACCTGCTGCTGAAAGACCCAGCCGGCCGACCCCATGCAGAGGGCCAGCATCGCCAGCACGATCAGCGAGTTAAAATTCAGCCCCACCGCCAACGAGTTGAGCTGCGGGATCGTGCGGCTGATCAGGGCCACGATCAGGATCGCCAGCAGCATGGCTACCATGACCGGGGCCGAGGCCCGAATGCCCATCTCAAAACTGTTCGCGGCGACGGCGGTCATCGTATCGAGCAAACTCTCGGGCAGGTGGCCGCTGCCGGGGGGCATCCAGGCGAACGAGCCGAGCAGCGCTGCGAGCACCTGTCGATGCCCGCCGACGAGGAAGAAAATGGCCAGGGCCAGCAGCTCTAGCACCTGCGAGAAGATCGGCACGGTGGTGTCGAAGTTGGGGTTGGCCACCTCGGCCAGCGACAGGCCGCTCATCTGGCTGACGACCTGCCCGGCCAATTGCATGCCGGAAAGCAGAATCATGACGGCCAGTCCTAAAGCCAATCCGAGCAGCGCTTCGCGGCACAAGAGCAGGGCCAGCGCCGGCAGGTTTTCGGGCGGCGGGATCGCCAGCCCCCAGTAGAGCGGGGCGATGATCAGCGAAATTCCAATCGTCAAGATGGCCCGCACTTGCATCGGCACCATCGCCGTTCCGATGACGGGCAGGGTCATCAGCAACGCGCCGATGCGCGTCAGCACCAGGACGAAGATGATGAACTGGTCGAGATAGAGTGAAAGAAGGGAAGCCATAAATCCTAATGACTAATGACTAATGACTAATGACTAATGACTAATGACGTTCTTAGTCATTAGGATTTCGTCCTTAGGGTTTTAACTCTCATCCTCCCGCGATCGTCTTGGGGATGTTGGTGATGAGCACTTCGGAATACTCGACCATCTTCTGCACGAGCCAGGGAAGGCAGAAGACGAGGGCCGCCGTCATCGCCAGAATCTTGGGAACGAACGAGACGGTCTGGTCTTGCACCTGGGTTAGCGCCTGGGCCAGGCCGATGAGCAGCCCGGCCAGCATTCCCACCAAGAGCAGCGGCGCGCTGATGACCAGCGCGGTCAGCATTGCCTGTTGGGCCAGCGTCACGGCATCGGCGGCATCCATCGTTAAGTTCCAGAGGTCGGAGGTCGGGGATCGGGGGATGCAGTCAGGCGTCAGGGAGGGCCAAAGCTCTCCAAGAGCATGGCAACCACCAGCGTCCAGCCATCGACCAGCACGAACAGCAGCAGCTTCAGCGGCAGCGAGATCATCACCGGCGGAAGCATCATCATCCCCATCGAGATCGTGACGCTCGAAACGACCAGGTCGAGGATCAAAAATGGCAGATAGATCTGGAATCCGATCAGGAACGAGACCTTCAACTCGCTGAGCATGAACGCCGGCAGCAATGCCTGCAGCGGCACTTCGTGGTAGAACTCGGGCGGCTCCGCGCCGCGCTGGGCTTCCGGCAGGTAGTCGTAAAACAGCCACACGTCGTCGCGGTTTCCCGCCAGTTCGATCTGCCGGGACATGAAACGCTTGAGCGGCTCGGCTCCCAGGTTCCAAGCGGTTTCGGGATCGGCAATTTCGCCGCGCGAATAGGGGCGAATGCTGACGGAATAGACTTCGTTCCAGGTGGGGGTCATCACGACCAGCGTCATGAACATCGCCAGCGCGGTAATGACCTGGCTGGGGGGCAACTGCTGGGTTCCGAGCGCCTGCCGCAAGAGCCCCAGAACGACAGTAATCCGCACGAAGCTGGTCGTCATCAGCAGGATCGCCGGGGCCAGGCTGAGCACCGTCAAGAGCAACATGACCTGCAGCGTCGAACTGAGCCGCTGGGGACTGGTCCACGACTCGGGCCCGCCGCGGAGGGCCTCGGAAATCGGATCGGGCAGCAGCGGGGGCGGGGCAGGGGAGGGGATGCCGCTCGTCGTCGTTTGCGCCCAGGCGGGAGCGGCCAGCAGGCAAACGACGATGACCGTGCAGAGAAAACGGATCATGTTGCACCTCGCGAGCGAGTGCGGGCTGTTTCGGCGGACGGGTCCGTTGCCAGTTGTGTCAGCACGCGATTGAACGAGGCCGAGGCGCTATCGGTCTTACCGCGGCGGCACAGCCCTGCCAGGTGTTCGACCTCGACCGGATCGGTGATCTCGGTGAGCGTTTCCGCGCCGCCGGCCGACATGGCGACCAGCAGCAGTTTGTTTCCGACCCGAATGAGCTGCATCTGTTGCCGCCCGGCAAGCGGTGCCCGGCCCAGCAATTCGACCGCTTCCTTGGGCAGCATGGCCGAGCCAGCCGGCGCAAAGCGCCGCGCAGCCCAGGCGAAGGCGAGGAACAACCCCAGCACGATGGCCAAACTGGCAACGACCGTGCCGATTGCCCCGCTGGGCGTGGCCGCGGCGGGCCGGTCGAGCGAACGCTTGCCGGACGTGCCCCGCGGAGCCAGGCGCAACGGCTGGTTTTCTGTCGCGCGGGGCAGCACTTCGGTTGCGTTCTCGGTGGCGGTTACCTGGCGGATCGGAAAGGGCCGCGGCGAGCCGGCGTCGCGCGGCGGGGGAGCAAGGAGCGGCTCGGCCTCGATGGAGACCCGGCGAGGGAATGCCTGCGGCTCCAATTCCTGTGGCTCGTAGTACGGCTCTTGCGCGCACACGCCCCTGGCTGCCGGAAAGCAGGCCACACTTAGGCAAATGATCGCGCTGGCGAATCGCATCCGTGCGAATCCGTTTTTCTTAAGTTGGTGAGGGAGGACGACCGATAACGATGGTGGGGAAATAGGGTCGTACGCCGAGCCAGAACGCGGCACCGGCGAAAGACGCGGCGCAGTCCGTTCGCTGGCAGGTTTAGTCAAAATCGTCTCCGGCCAAAAGTTCCGTCACGCGGACGCAGAAGTTGTCGTTCAAGACGAGCACTTCGCCGCGGGCCACGATCCGGCCGTTGACAAACACATCGACCGGATCGCCGGCCAGCTTGTCGAGGGCGACGACGCTCCCCCGCCGCAGTTTCAACACGTCTTCTAAAAACATCTGCGTGCGGCCCAGTTCGATCCGCAAATTCAGATCGACGTCTTTCAACAACTCGAGCGTCGCCTTTTCTCCCGAGGGGGGCGAACCGGTCAGGTCTTTGAACTCAAAGGCCGACAGCTTTTCCAGGGCCGGGTCGATCGGCCGATCGACCGCGGCGATCGCCTGCTCGGCCTGCGCCAGCAGGAATTGAATATCGTCGCCCACGTCGCTGGCCGCTGGACGAGGGACGGCTCGCGGGGGCGGAGCGGTTGCCGTCGCCACCGCGGCAGCGACCGGCGCTGGGCCCAGCTCGCCGGCGGGAGATTCTTCCTCCGCGACAGGCGGCGCTTGCGCTGCCGGCGCAGCAGCAGACGTTTCGGGGCTTATCCCGGCGGCCACCTGGGCCTGGCGCAACAAATCCTCGATGTCTTCCTGACGCGGGGTCGGCGATTCGCCTGCCATCGGATTCCTTTCCAGATGGGCTCGGCCGGCGCGACCGGCGATTACTGCTCGATAAACGAGAAGTCGCTGAACAGCACGGTTCGCAAGATCGGCTTGCCGAGAAGCTCGTTACTTTTCGCCAATATCTTCCGTTTCAGCAAGGCCAATCCGGGATCGGTCAGATCCTCGACCCGCCCGTTGCGGATCTCGAAAATCACCTGGTCCCGCAGCCGATGCTCGTTTTTGGCGAGCAGGGCGTGGAATTCCTCGTGTTCTTCTTCCGGCAGCGTGCCAATCAAGTGGAAATTGACGCGCATCGTCACGTTGGCCGCCGGCTGGTGAATGACGACATTGTATTTGCCCAAATCGGCTTCCACCTCGTGGTGGCTGGCCGCTGAGTGGCCGTCGTGCCCATCGTGCGCAGCATGGCCAGCTTCTCCAGTCGCGCCAGATTTCGCGCGATCCGTTTTGTCTACGGCGTAGGCTGCGACATCCGCCGAGTTGGGGATCAGGAAGTAGGCAAACAGGCATTCCGTCAGGATGACGAGGGCCACAAACGTGCCCACGAGAATCGGCTTGATCATGGCAGCATTAGGAAAGCGAAGGGGGAGCCTTCCTTGGCTGGGCGTCGTTGTCTGGAAAAGGTCGTTGACTGGAAATTGTCGTTGTCTGGATACGCAAGTCTAGGTTCGCTACGGCCCGGTGCGCGCGGCAGGTCGAATCGCCGGCGAAGTGGCAGCGGCGGCCGAACGAGGAATCGCGTCGTTTCGCACGATCTCATCGAGCAGGAATACTTCCACCCTAGGCTTTTCTTCGCCCGCGCCGCCAGTGCCGGTTGTGCCGGATGAATCGGACGTGGCAATGGCAACGCGAATCCGCTCGGGCTCGATGCCGTGCGTTTCGACCAGCGCGCGGGCGATCGCCCGCGCCTGGCACCAGCCCCGCTCCCAAGCGTCTTGCTCCGCCGAGACGCCGAGCGACGCATTTTCGACGACCACGCCGCGCACCTCGACAAGCTGCGGCTTGCCGGCGAGCGATATGGCCAGTTGCTGCAAGTCGCCCCGTGCGGCGTCGGAAAGCTCGCCGCTGGCCCCGTCGAAGAAGATCGCTTTGCCCGTGGTCGTGCGATTGCTTGCGAAGCGAGTTGCGACCGGTTTCGCGGCGTTCGCTGGGGGGCCGAGGGCGGCAGCATCCATTGCCGCCATCCTGCGCTCGCGTCCGGCCACGGCCAGCACGGCCAGGGCGGCGTTGCGGGGCCGCAATTCGCCCGGCTTGCCTCCGGCAGGCGAGCCGCGGAATCCGAACTGGTCGTGCAAGGAGTCGGCGATCCCTTGAAACCGGTCGTTCTGTTTGATCTCGCTCATCGAGACGATCATCACGAACAGCGTTAGCAACAGGGACATCAGGTCGCCATAGGTGAGCATCCAGTCCGGCGCGCCGCGGGGGCCTTCGTCGTCGTGAATCATGAACGGGGCTCCCGCACGCTGATGCGCGCTTCGGGGCGCAAAAAGCTGTGCAGCTTCTGCTCGATGACGCCGGGATTCTCGCCCGCCTGCATCGCCAGAATGCCGCGGAGAACGATCTCGCGGGCGGCCAGCTCCTGCTTGCTCAAGTAAGAGAGCCGCTCCGCCAGCGGCAGCAGGCAGCCATGCGCCAGGATCGCGCCGTAGAGCGTGGTGACCAAGGCGACCGCCATGCCGCTGCCGATGGTGGAGGGATCGGCCATGTTCCCCAGCATCACGATCAGCCCCAACAGGGTGCCGATCATGCCAAAGGCGGGCGCGAACCTGCCCATCTGCTCGATCATGGCCCGCCCCTCCTTGTGCCGCAGCGACATCGATTCGTTCTCGGCCCGGAGCACGTCTTCGACGATTTCGGGCCGCGTGCCGTCCACCGCCAACTGCACTCCCAGGCGCACGAACGGGTTCTCGATTTCGTCGAGTCGCGAATCCAGGGCCAACAAGCCGTCGCGGCGGGCGATTTCGGCCAGACGGACGATCTGCCCCACCAGTTCCGGCAGGTCGGTGGCGCTGGCGCGCAGGCCGCTGCGAACCACGCGCGGCAGGCGGCGAACGGCGGCAAACGGAAACGAGACGAGCACGGCCCCCGCCGTGCCTCCCAGAACGACCATCGCGGACGGTACATTCCAGAACGACGAAAACCGTCCGCCGCTGAGCAAGACGGACGCGGCCATCATGCCGAAGGCGAGCGTTAAACCGAGCAGGGTAGTCAGGTCCATGAATCACGATCCTTCGCGACTGCCGCGTGCCGAAACCGCTCGCCCGCGCCATTGTCCGTGGACGGGGAGTGCGGAGCCGGCGGCGGCAGTAGGTGTTTCGACCGCTGATAGGCGACGGCCAATTGCATCACTTCCAGCAGCGACTGCTGGACCACGAGGCGTTCGCCCGTCGTCAACGTGACGAACGTATCGGGCCGAGCCTCCAGGTACTTGATCAACTCGGCGTTGAGGATGAACTCTTCGCCTCCTAAGCGCGTCAACTTGATCATCGCGGCTTTGTCCTTTCGCCAGGCGCATTCCGTTACCGTTGCAGGTTCAACAGTTCGTCGAACAGTTGCTGAGCCGTCGAAATGACCCGGGCATTGCTCCGATACTGGGTCGTCGCCAAAACCAGGTCGATCAGGTTCTTGCCGATGTCGGTGTTCGACAGCTCCACGGCCCCGGCGATGACCGAGCCCATCCCTTCGGCGTTCGGATTTCCTTCGATGGGCAGGCCCGAATTGACCCCCTGGCTGAACATGTTTTGGCCGCGCTGCGCAAGACCGGTGGGGTTGGCGAAGCGGGCCAGGCGCACTTGTCCCAGGTCGCGGGTCACGCCACTGGTGAACACGCCGCGAATCACGCCGTCTTCGCCGATGATGTAGCTGCTGAGCGTGCCGGGGGGCGAGCCGTTTTGGCGGGCCGCCGCCAGCGTGCTGTTTTCGGTCGCCAGCCCCGAAACCTCTGAAAAGTCGATCTCGAACTCCAGCGGATCCGACGACGGCAGATTCCGCCGCTCGACCGCCACCCGGCTGTTGCTGACTGAAATCAGATTTCCTTCGCCGTCGAACGTCACCAGGCCCGTGCCCACGGCAATGTCGGACCCGGTGAGCGGGCTGTTGTCGCCTGAGTCGGCGAACCAGCGGTACACGGTCGAGGTGTCGGTCAACGCTTCGAGCACCGCGGTGATCCGCACGCTGACCGGAATCCCCAGCGTATCGTAGGCGATGAATTCGGATACGGCGCTCTCGCCCACGGCCTCTTGCACGGTGCCAAAGCCCAGGTTCGGGGTCAGCACTTCGCCGGTGGGAGTCGTCAGTCGGAGGCTCGACAGGCCGATCTCGACTTCGTTATCGACGCCGTTATTCGAGACGACGCGAATCTGCCCGTCCTGAATCGTCAAGCCGGGCGACAGGGCGACCGTCTCGCCCGCGATATTGTTGACCGAGCCGGGAATGGGATTCTGCGGATCGTCGATCGCCGTTTGAATGCCGCTGGCCGCCTGCATGAACTCCATCAGGTCTTGCATCGTGCTGGTGCCGGTAATCTCGAACTCCTGCGTGGCCAGTTCGCGGCCTCCCTTGCGGGGCGTGAATTCGAGCATCCCCGGCTGAAATAGCGGCGTAAAATCGAGCCCGTCGCGCTTCAGCACGTTGATCAGCAGGGTATTGCTGTCGAGGTCGGGCCCGTCGAGATCGACCTGTTGATTGCCGGGCACCGTCAAATCCGAGACTTGCGCGTCGGTTCGGCTGTCGGTAAAGTCGTCGCCGGGGGCGGTCTCGCCGACTAGGTAGAACGAGTTGGCGTCGCTCGCCAGGTTGCGATAGATGCGAACCGTGTCGTACGCCGGAAATCCGTCGCCAGGACCGGGGACCGGCGGAATCGGCAGGTTGGTCAGGTGGACGCGGCCATTCACCACGTTTTGCGGCCCCAGCACCAGCGACGGGCGGCTCTCTTCTTCGCCCGCCCGAAAGAAGGTAACGAGGTAGCTGTAATTGCCGTCGAGAGCCGTGTTATCGAGCGGCGTCGCCGACAGCGGCACGCTGTTGTTGTCGGTGTAGTTGGCGCCGGCGGCTGCCGTGTCGAGCAGGAAAAAGTCGGTTCCCCCCGCAGCCGTGCGGTAGATGTTGACGTTGGCATACTCGCCCCCCGCGCTGGGCAGGCCGGTCAGCGTGATGGCGTTGTTCGCGGCGGCATCGCCGGCCGGCACGGTGACCGCGATCTCGTTCGAGGCCATCGTTTCCTCGCCGCTGGCGTCGGCAAAGGCGAACCGGTAACGATAGGTGACCCCTTCGGGGTGGGTTCCCGTCCCCTCGCTGTGGCTGACCGTCGTGCCAGCCGAACTCGGAATCGGCGAGACATTCGTGGACGAGCCAGAGACATCGGGCCGGGCAACGGCCGAGTCCCCCAGGACGGTGCTTTGCGCGACACCCGCCGTGTCGGCCAGGTCGCCCGAAGGCGAAAGCACCCCCTGCATGAAGACGTTCTGCGTGGCCTGGGCCACCGCTGCCGTTCCCAGTGGAATGGTCATCGGCACGAGCGTGGTCTGCTGGATAACGAACTGCTCGTCGATGCCGTAGCCCAGCACGCGCTGCCCCGTGATGGTGACCAGTTCGTTATCGGCGTTGGTCTTAAAAATTCCGTTGCGTGTGTACAGTCGCTCGCCTTCGCTCCCCGCGACCATGAAGAAGCCGTCCCCTTGAATGGCGAGATCCGAGGGGTTTGAGCTGATTTCGATCGTCCCCTGCGTGAAGTTGGGGGTAATCTCGGCGGTGCGAACCCCCAGGCCGATTTGCCGCGGGTTGGTGCCGCCGCTGCCGTCGGTGGGCGACGATCCCAGGCTCTGCGTCTGGAGAAACTGGTTGGCGAAAACGGCGTTCGACTCTTTAAAGCCGACGGTCTGCGAGTTGGCCAGGTTGTTGCCGGCCACATCGATCTGAGTTTCCGCCGCCGACATGCCGGTCAAGGCGGTGGAAAGTGCGGATGCCAGGCCCATGGGGAATATCCTTGAGGGAGTCAGGAGTCAGGGGTCAGGGGTCAGG
>JBBDYF010000060.1:0-6868 GCA_040901775.1 Pirellulaceae bacterium
CCAAAACAACCACCGTGCTAAACTCCAAATCCAGAACCTGGCGCTGTCCAACTAGCATGTTCCCCGTAGCGCCGAGCAGCCCGATTGTCGTTCGCGACCACGGGTGGGGCCGTGGATAGGCAAGCCACATGAACGAGTCCCGTTTACGGGACTTTTCCCTTCCAGGCCCGTCGTTTACGACGGGTTGGCGGATTTGGCATCCGCCAGGACGCGACCACTGGTCGCGGCTATGCAAATGCGCGACCACTGGTCGCGGCTATGCAAATGCGCGACCACTGGTCGGGGCTATGGAGCGGCAAGTGTGCGCCTACCACCGGTGGTAGGTCGCGGGCGACGGACTACAAGATGTGGCGGCCATCTTTACAGTTGTACAGTACTAAGGAAGCCCGGCAGGCGCGGCAAAATTGGCGTATATTTGCGCACCCCGCGTTGGAAATCGACGCCCGGTGATCCCGCGTTTCCATTCTCAGCCCTTGTCTGCCGGAGCCCTGCATGAAACGGCTTGTTTTCTCGCGCCTGCCACTCGCGCTGGCATTGGCGTGCGCCGCGTATGTCGGTTTACCGCACTCGACCGCGGTGGGGGCCGAGCGGGCCGAAGTGCTGGCCGCGGTACACTCCATTACCTCGGACGAGGCCAAAGGCTTTATCGATACGCTGGCCGACGACAGCTTTGAGGGGCGCGAAGCGGGCAGCCGGGGCGGACGCGCGGCGGGCAACCTGTTGATGAAAGAGTTCGAGCGGCACGGCCTGACCCCGGCCGGCGACGGGAAGACTTATTTTCAGTTGTTCCATGGGCACTCGCGCAATATTCTGGGCCTCTTGGAAGGGAGCGACCCCGAGTTGAAGCACGAGGTCGTCCTGATTGGGGCGCACTACGACCACGTCGGCTACGGGCGGGTGACCAACAGCTTTGGGCCGTTCGGCTACGTCCACAACGGGGCCGACGACAACGCCAGCGGCGTGGCGGGGCTGCTCGAAATCGCGGCTGCGATGCAGCAACTCCCCACCGCTCCGCGGCGGTCGGTCCTGTTTGTGTTTTGGGACGCCGAGGAACAAGGCCTATTGGGTTCGCAGCATTGGCTCGCGCATTCGACGCTCGCCGGTTCGCGCGTCGTCGCCGCGATCAACATGGACATGATCGGCCGGCTGCGTGGTTCCCGGCTGGAAGTTTATGGCACGCGAACGAGCACGCATTTGCGGCGGATCGTCAGCCAGGCGAACCGCGAAACGGGGCTGGCGCTCGACTTCAACTGGAAAATGAAGGCCGACAGCGATCATTGGTCGTTTTATACGCGGTCGATTCCGATTCTGATGTTTCACACAGGCCTGCACGAAAACTATCACCGGCCCAGCGACGATACGCACACGATCAACAACGAGGGAGTCGCCAGCGTGGCGCGGGTGGCATTCCTGACCGTGCTAGGTCTGGCCAATCGGAGCGCCGCGCCGCAGTTTCGCGAGGCGGCGCGCCGCGAACATGCGGGGGTGCAGGCGCAACTCGAACAGCCCGTCGCGCCGCAAGGGCCACGGTTTGGCATGCCGCTGACGGTCGAGGGGAATCCACCGAGGTTCATTCTGCAGGGTGTCAACCCAGGTTCGCCCGCCGAGACGGCGGGCCTGCGGGCGGGGGACCAATTGCTCGCGCTCAACGGCGCTGCGATCGAAAACGAAGCCCGCTTGCGGCTGGACCTGCTGGCCGCGGCAGGCGAGGTTGTTTTTACCATCCAGCGGGCAGACACAGACCTTCCACTGGTGGTTAAGGTGACGCCTGCCGGCACGCCGATCCGCATCGGCATTACCTGGCGGGCCGACGACGCCGAGCCCGACACGGTGCTGCTGACACAGGTGGTCTATGGATCGCCGGCTCATGTGGCGGGGCTGGCGGTGCGGGACCGGATCTACGCGGTAGGGGGTCAGCGGTTTGCCGGTTCCGAGGGATTTTCGCGGTTGATTGCAACGGCACCCGGCGAGGTCGAATTCGAGGTCGAAACGAGCGGCCGGCTGCGAACGATCGCGCTGGAACTGGCCGAAGCCGCCGCGCCGGCGAATTAGTAGTTTCCTTACCAAACCGCGCGCCCGTTTGACGTTTCGCGGGCCTTCGCCTAAAACTACAGCCAGTGGATTGAACTGCTGACGAAGCGGCCCTCGCGAGGGGGAGCCGTGAACCTGGTCAGGCCTTAACCGGAGCAGCCATAAGCGGGGTACTCTTGTGCGGGGGCCGCTTCCTCAGCAGTTGAACCTGATGTCTCTTTCGTAACCGGCCATGTATGCCAAGCGACGCACCTCACAGCGATGCGCTTGAATCGGCCCCGGCCGGCGAGTACGTCGTTGTCGCCCGCCGCTATCGGCCGCAAGATTTTGAGCAACTGGTCGGGCAGAGCCAAGTCTCGCAGGCCCTGGGCAACGCCATTACGACGAACCGGGTCGGACATGCCTACCTGTTTACCGGCGCGCGGGGCGTGGGCAAAACGTCGAGCGCCCGCATTTTCAGCAAGTGCCTGAACTGCGTCACCGGGCCGACGACGACCCCCTGCGGCGTCTGCCAGGTGTGCCAGGACATCGCAGCCGGGCAAGACATCGACGTGATCGAAATCGACGGTGCCAGCAACCGGGGCATCGACGAAATTCGCCAACTGCGCAGCAATGTGAACGTCCGGCCCAGCCGGGCGCGCTTCAAGATTTACATCATCGACGAAGTTCACATGCTGACGACTCCGGCGTTCAACGCCCTTTTGAAAACGCTGGAAGAGCCGCCGGAACACGTCAAGTTCATCTTTTGCACGACCGAAGCGGACAAGATTCCGATTACCGTTTTGTCGCGCTGCCAGCGGTTCGATTTTGCCCCGATAGAGACCCGGTCGATCTTGGATCGCCTGTCGCAAATTTGCGCCAGCGAAGGGGTCGGGGCCGATTCCGACGCCCTGCAGATCATCGCTCGCCGGGCCGCCGGTTCGATGCGCGACAGCCAGTCGCTGCTCGAGCAATTGCTTTCGTTCGGCGGCCGCCACATCGGCGTGGACGACGTGCATGCGATGCTTGGCACCGCCAAGAGCAGCCGCCTGGCGGCGCTCGCCCAGTGCCTGGCGCGACGCGACGCGGCCGGCGCGCTGGCCGAGGTCGAGGCGGCTGGGGCGGAAGGGGTCGATCTGGGCCAGTTCACCGAGCAACTGCTGGGCTACGTGCGCGATGCGCTGGCCGCGACGGTCGGTTGCCAGCCCGAACTACTGCTGCATACTTCAACCGCCGAATACGACAGCATTCGCCAGGCGGGCGAAAGTTTCGGCTTGGAAACTTTGCTGGCGATCGCCCAGATTCTCGATCAGGCGCTCGTGCGGATGCGCCAGAGCACGCACGTACGGACGCTGGTCGAGGTGGCCCTGGTTCGGATTTGTAGGCTGCAAGATCTCGATCAACTGCCCGCCCTCGTTGCCCAATTGCGCGACGGCGTGCCGCTATCGCTACAAGCTTCGGCCCCGCGCACTCCAGCCGCCACTGGTGCGATGGCGGCCACGGTGACATCTCTGCCGCCTGCCGCGTCCTCGGAAGAGCGAGCGCCAGACCCCTCGCCCGACGCTCAAAAAAAAACTTTCCAAATAGAACGTGAGCCAGCCGCGAGAGAATTGGCGGCAGCCACCGAGGCAAACATCCGGGCGAACCCGCAGGCGTCCGTCGAGGTGCCAACCGCGGAACTTCCCCCGTTGAGCGTTGCCGCGGCCACCCAGGCATGGACCCAGGCCGTCAGCGAGTTGCAGGATATGACCGGAGATTGCGCCTCGAAATTCGAGAGCATAGCAATTTCTGGGCCAAATCGACTGGTAGTTCGCTTTGGGAAAGCCTATAATGCGGCCAAGGAGTTCTGTGAGCGGCCGGACAAACGCTCGCGACTGGAGCAAACGCTCTCGCGGCTGGCCGGACGGAGCCTGCGGGTCGATTTCGCCGTCTCCGAAGTTGAGTTGCAAACTACGTCGGCACAATCAGTTGCGTCACGTCCGACGGTTCCTCGCCGACAGCGTCAGGCCGAGATGCAGCGGCATCCGCTGGTGCGCCGGTTGACGGAATTGTTCGATGTCGAGGTTGTGAGCGTTGTCGATCCGCCGCCGCAGGACTCGGATTCCCCGGAGTCGCCAGCAATGGGCGATGGTTTGGCATAATATTTGCTATAAGCGTGTCGCGGTTCGATGGTCGCACTCTCCGCGGCTGGCTGTGGATCGGATGACGCCGGGGCTTGGCTTCGCGCTTTCTGGACTCCGGCGAGGGTAGCAGGCGGAGCGGACTCGTAATCGGACAGTGGATCGATGTCGCAAGTGACGCAATCGGTGGCGCGCGTGATCGAGGAGTTCGGCAAACTCCCCGGCGTCGGTCGCAAATCGGCGGAGCGGCTGGCGTATCACATCCTGCGGGTCAACAAGGCCGAGGCTTTGTCGCTGGCGGATGCGATTCGCGAGGTGCGCGAGAACGTACGCTACTGCTCGTCGTGCTTTAATCTCGCCGAAGGCGAACTATGCACGATCTGCGGCGATGGGCGACGCGATCGGGCACAGCTTTGCATTGTCGAACAACCGCGCGACTTGATGGCCTTGGAACAGGCCGGGGTCTTTCGCGGGTTGTACCATGTGCTGCTGGGACGGATTGCACCGCTCGACGGCATCGGCCCGGATCAGTTAACCATCGAACCGTTGGTCGAGCGAGTTCGCTCGGGAGCGTTTCGCGAGATCATTATGGCGACCAATCCCACGGTCGAAGGAGACGGCACCGCCTTGTACATCTCGAACTTGCTGGCGGAATATTCGGTACAAGTGACCCGACTGGCGCGGGGCATTACAACCGGCAGCGTCCTGGAATACACGAACAAAGAGGTTCTCGCCGACGCCCTGTCGGGCCGTCAGAAGTTCTAGCGGGCCGCGGCGGGCCGGCGGCGGATGAGGTATTGATATAGCAGACTGATTAGCAGACGAACCAGAGTCGGCGTAGCGTTTTTGTCGAGCTTCGTACTCCACCCCAGTCCACCCCATGCGACTTTCCTTCGGCCTCGAAACGCGTCAGCTCCAGAGGCAAATTCTGGCGCCGCGGATGATCCAGTCGATGGAGATTCTGCAACTACCGCTGCAAGAGTTGCAAGAAAAAATCGAGCAGGAATTGGTGGAGAATCCGGTTCTCGAAAAACAAGAGCGCGATCCCACCCTGCCCGACGAAGCCGGCGAGCGCGAAACCACCACCGAGAAGGACATCGAAGACAAGCCGATCGTGGTCGATGAGGCGCACAATAACACCGACGATTTCGAGCGGTTGCTGAATCTCGACCGGGAAATGCCCGACTATTTCGACGAATCGACGCGCCGCTCGGCGGGCCGCATCGAAGAAGACTCGGATCGCCTGCACGACGTGATCTCGAACGTCGCCGACCGTCCCGAGTCGCTGCAGGAGTATCTCCTGCACCAACTGGGCGAAATGGAGCTCGAGGGCGATCTGTTTCTGATGTGCGAGCGGATCATCAGCACGCTCGATTCCAAGGACGGCGGCTATTTTCGCGCCAGCCTGCGCGATTTGTTGCCGTCCGACGCCCCCCCCGAGCAGTTGCCGCTGGCCGAGCGGGCGCTGGCCCTTGTGCAGTCGCTCGACCCGCCGGGGATTGCCGCCCGCGACTTGCGCGAGTGCCTGCTCAGCCAGCTTTCTCCCGACCTGTTGTTTTACGACGAACTGCGAATCCTGATCGCCAATCACCTGGAAGATTTGCGCGACAATCGCCTCCCGCTGATCGAGCGGATCACGGGCTATTCGATCGAGACGATTCAGGAAACCTGGGTCGAACTCCGCACGCTCAACCCCAAGCCCGCCTCGCAGTTTGCCGAGACGTTCGTTCCCACGGTCAAACCCGACGTGACGGTCGAGCGCGACGACGAAGGCCACTACAAGGTGAATGTGGAAGACAGCGGCACGCCCACGCTGCACATCAGCAAGTACTATCGCGAGCGGCTCTCCAGCGGCACGGCCTCGCCCGAAGAACGCGAGTACATCAAGCGGAAGATCAACGCCGCGCAGTGGCTGATCGAATCGATCGAGCAGCGACGCACCACGCTGACCAAGGTCTCGCAGGCAATCGTCGATCACCAGACCAAATTCCTCGACGAGGGGCCGGAGTTCATCGAACCGCTGAAAATGCAGCAGATCGCCGACAAGGTGAAGGTCCACGTCACCACCGTCAGCCGGGCGGTGGACGACAAATACATTCAAACCCCGCGCGGCATTTTTGCCCTCAAGCGGTTCTTCGTCGGCGGCACGCGCACCGAAGGGGGCGAAGACGTCGCCTGGGACATCATCCGCATCCGGCTGCAAGAAGTCGTCGATCGCGAGGACAAGACCGGCCCCCTTTCAGACGACGACTTGGTCGAGGAGCTGAAAAAACAGGGACTGACCGTCGCCCGCCGCACCGTCACCAAATACCGGCAAAAGATGGGCATTCCCAGCTCGCGTCAACGGCGCGACTGGACCAAAGTGGCACCTACCAATGGCGCTCCGGTGAAAGTTTAAGGCACGCCACAGTAATTATGCTACCGCCCGCTTCGGTCCAGCAGGCAAGTAGCCACCGTTTATTTACGGCCCGGCGTGACCGGAACGAAGGTTCGTAGGAGTTTGAACCGCCGATAGCACCGATCTTCGCGGATGGAGAGGACTCAGCCACGGATGAAACACGGATGCTCACAGCCCGGCTGAGCCGCCAGCCAACTTCGGTCGGAGAGCGTTGAACCGCGGATGGCGCGGATTTTCGCGGATGGGAAGGATTTTGAACAGAAGCAAACGAAGGGAACAAAGAGGGGAAGAGCGAATGTTCGGGTCAAATCCACCCTTCGTTTTCTTCGTTACCTTCTGT
>JBBDYF010000061.1:0-6858 GCA_040901775.1 Pirellulaceae bacterium
CGGCCAGCTTGGCCAGCCGCTCTTGCAGCTTCTCGCGATCGTACTCGCTGTCGGTGCGGCCGATCTCGTCTCGAATCTGCTGGGCCCGGCCGGCGATTTCTTCCTTCGAGCCGGCTCCACCAATGATCAGTGTCTCTTCCGACGAGATCTTCACCTTTTTGGCGCGGCCCAGGTCGCTGAGCTTCACGCTTTCGAGCTCGATGCCCAAGTCCTTGAAGATTGGCTGGGCCTTGGTCAGCGTGGCAATGTCCCCCATGATCGCCTTGCGGCGGTCGCCGTAGCCGGGGGCCTTTACCGCACACACCTGCAGGATGCCGCGCATCTTGTTGACGACCAGCGTCGCCAGGGCGTCGGCTTCCACGTCTTCGGCGATGATCAGCAGCGGCTTGTTGGCCTTGCTGATCGCTTCCAACAGAGGAATGAGCTTTTTATTGGTCGAAATCTTCTCTTCGAACAACAGAACGTAGCAGTTTTCCAGTTCGACCGAGACTTCGTCTTGGTTGGTGACGAAGTGGGGCGAAAGGAACCCGCGATCGAACTGCATCCCTTCGACCACTTCGACCGTGGTTTCGCTGCCGCGGCCTTCCTCGATGGTGATGACCCCGTCTTTGCCCACCTTCAGGAAGGCGTCGGCCAGGACGGCGCCGATTTCGGGATCGTTATTGCCGGCGATCGTGGCGATCTGCCGCAGCTCGGTCTTGTTCTTTTCGCTGATTGGCGTCGAAAGATTCGAGATCTCTTCGCAAATCGCGTCGGTCGCCTTGGCGATGCCGCGGGTCAGAGCCATCGGATCGTAGCCGGCGGCGATCATCTTCAGCCCTTCGCGGAAGATGGCCTCGGCCAAAACGGTGGCGGTGGTGGTGCCGTCGCCGGCGACCTCGTTGGTCTTGCTGGCAGCCTCTTTCACCAGTTGGGCGCCCAGGTTTTCGTAGGGGTCGTCCAGTTCGATGTCTTCGGCGACAGTCACGCCGTCCTTCGTCACCTTCGGCGAGCCCCAACCCTTGTCGAGCACGGCGTTGCGGCCGCGCGGGCCCAGCGTGCTGCGAACCGCCCGAGCCAGCTTGCTGACCCCGGCCAAGAGCGGCTGGCGGGCGTCGTCCTGAAAGACCATTTGCTTTGCCACGTCGAAAATCCTCCTGGTGTGAACGAATGCGAGAGGGGTCCGCCGCTCGACTGTCTGAAATATTCTCTGCTGGCGAACCGCGTGTGATGTTCTGAGGGGCTGGCTGCCCGGCGCTGGCTGCCCGACCGCACCCCGCAAAAACGGCGGGAGCGACCAAACTGGCAGCTTGGGCGTGCGATGGCGGGGTTAATGCAAGCGTCGTGCCAAGAGTCGCACAAGGTGCGCAAGTCTAGTCTGTGCAACGATTTGCAGAAACAACATCAGGCAGTGCAACGCCGCCCAATTCTCGGCTTGTCAAATTGGCAGGTGGAGCTGGCGATTTGGAATCATCGGATCCACGCCGCATGCTCGCAGCACCCGGCGTAGGTTGACAATTCCATCGCGGTTCAACTCGAGACGCTGAACCGATGCCCGGCCCGTCGCTGAGATGCCGACGACTAACGTCCGATCGCTCTCCCACGAAAAATGGTCGGCCCAACGATCGTGACGGGGATGATAAAGCGTGGCCATTTCGCCCGTCATGGGATCGACTGCCTCCGTGGCAACAAACTTGCGGCTATTGCAGCCCAGGCAGGAGTACGCAAGATTCGCCTGGTCGTCCGAGCCCTGCAACGCTCTAGGCCAAATGTGCTCGATGCAAAATGGATCGGGTGAGTAGTCGACGGGCGACAGACAGTATTCGCAGCAAAATTCAGCCCGCTTACCGACGAGCTGCCGAATCTGGCGCGACACGCCATCACTCATGACTATACCGGCGAATTCCCAGTTGAGTCATAATCTGATCCAACGTCACACCGCGGAGGCAAGCCAATTTCGCCAAATTCTCCATCCGCCCTGCATTCAATTCCTCCAATCTGTCGCATAACGCGATCAGCTCTTGACGCTCTGGTTCAGTGAGCGAATCAGCCTGCCGCCGCGCGATTAGCGAGTGATACCGTTCCCACTCCTTTTCCGACATTCCCTGGTTAATTACCTCGAAGAGCTTTGACTCCTCGGGCGAGAGATTCGGAGGGCGAGGCTGTGCTTGCGGCTTGCGAAGTCTTTCCGAGAGCACATCAACGACTAGTGCCTCCGCCGGAATGCCCTGAGCCGCGGAGGTTTCGCGCAGCTCGCGCTCCAACTCGGGCGAAAGGTTGATGGTAATCGTCATAGCATCTCCCGAACGGCTCACCCCTCCAGCGCCGTCAACCGGCCGGTGCTGTCGCCCAGGGTGGGCATGCCGGCGTCCATGCGGTCGAGCATCGACAGGAACAAGTTGTTCAGCGGGGTTTCGGACGCCAAGCGAATGTGCCGGCCCGATTGGATGCTGCCCCCCGCTTTGCCGGCGAGCACGATCGGCAGGTCGTCGTGCCGGTGGCGATTGCCGTCGGACAGGCCGCTACCGTAAAGGACCATGCAGTTGTCGAGCAGGCTGCCCGAACCTTCGGGAGTGCTTTTCAGTTTCTTCAAAAAGCTGGCAAACTCGGTCATCAAAAACAGGTCGATCTTGCGAAGCTGCTCGACCTTGTCCTTGTCTTCGCGGTGATGCGAAAGCTCGTGATGGCCGTCGTTCACGCCCGCCATCTTGTAGCTTCGATTGCTCCCCTCGTTGGCCAGCATGTAGGTAACGACGCGGGTGCTGTCCGTCTGCAAGGCGAGGGCCACCAGGTCGTACATCAGGCGGATGTGCTCGACCAGATCGTCGGGAACCCCTTCTGGCAGGTCCATCTCCGGCCGCTCGACCTGTTTGTGATCGGCGGCGCGGGAAATCCGCTGCTCGATCTCGCGAACGCTGGTGAAATACTGATCGACCTTCTGCCGGTCCCCTTGGCCCAGGCGGCCCGTCAAATCGGCCGCTTGCTGCGACACCAAATCGAGCACGCTTTGCCGCACGCGCGTGCGGCGGACCAGCGACTTGTTGTCTTGCTGCTTACCGCCGAACAGGCGCTCAAACACCAGCCGGGGGTTGATTTCCTTGGCCATTGGCGTGGTGGCGTCTTTCCACGACACGGCGTTGGAATAGGCGCAGCTATAGCCGCTGTCGCAGCCCCCCGCATCGCGGCCCCGCTCGATGCCAATCTCGAGCGACGGGAGCCGCGTGAGGTGCCCCACCCGCTCGGCTGCCGCCTGATCGACGCTTTGCCCGACCCGAATGTTAGCGCCCGACGTTTTCACCGGATGCGCACCGGTCAAAAGCGAGGCGCTCGACCGGGCATGATCTCCCGCGCCGGCCCCATGCGAGCGGCCATTGTCTTGTGCCAGGCCCGTGAAGAGCGTGATCTCGCTCTGCAAGTCGGCCAGCGGCTGCATCGTGGCCGACAGTTTGAAGGCCGAGCCCTCGCCTTCCGGCTTCCAGGCGTCCATGATCGCGCCGTTGGGAAAGGTGACGAAGGCCATCCGCAGGGGCGGCTTGGTCTCGGCAGCGAACAGACTGCGGCCGGGGACCATCGCTTCCAGCAGCGGCAACCCCATCGCGCAACCAACTCCCTTCAAAACGGTACGGCGGCTCAGACGCTTTGTCATGGCAGGGTTCCTTCTCCGCGGCGCCGCGTGAACGGCACACTGTTGGCAATTTCGACCACCAGGGCCGAGAAGCGAAATTCCTGCTTCTTCAGCCCCTCCACGATTGTATCGACTGCGCAGCGGTCGGGCGATTGTAATCCCCGGCCGAGTGCGAAAGTAAGCATTTTTTCTGCCAGGCAGCGGGCGAACTCTTCTTGGCGCTGTTTGAGCACGCCGGCCATCTCCAAAGGCCCGTCGAACGTGTCTCCATTGGGCAACTCGCCGGACGAATCGATGGCGAGCTGGCCATCTTTCTCGCGCCAACGACCAACCGCATCGAAATTTTCCAGCCCGAATCCGAGTTGATCCATCGTCTTGTGACACGACGCGCAGACCGCGCTCGCCCGATGAATTTCAAGCTGCTCGCGAAGCGACAGACCCGGCTTGGCCTTTTGCGTCGCTTCCAGTTCGGGCACATCGGGCGGCGGATCGGGAGGGGCCGAGCCCAAGATATTTTCCATGATCCACTTGCCCCGCTTCACGGGCGACGTGCGGGCCGGGTTGCTCGTCAGCGTCAGGATGCTGGCCTGGGTCAGCACGCCGGTCCGGCGATCGTCTTTGAATGCAACCCGCTGGAACTCATCCCCTTCAATTCCCTTCAAACCGTAGTGCTTGGCCAATCGCTCGTTGACGAAGCTGAAGCGGCCCTCAATAAAATCGAGCAGGCTGCGGTCCTCGCGCAGGATCGCCTGACAGAACAGCTCCGTCTCGCGGCGCATGTCGGCCTTCAATTCCGGGCTGAAATCGGGATACGCCTGCGGGTCGGGGCTGGCGCCGTCGAGCAGCCGCAGGTTGAGCCACTGGGTGGCAAAGTTCTGCACCAGGGCGTCGCTCTTGGGATCGGCCAGCATGCGGCGGACTTGCTGTTCGCGGATGGCAGCGTCGCCCAGCTTGCCGGCCGAGGCGAGCGCGAACAGTTCGTCGTCGGGCATGCTGCTCCAGATGAAATACGACAGACGCGTGGCCAGTTCAAAGTCGCTCAGTTCGACGCTGCCCGCGGTCGTTTCGCTCTTTGCATCTTTACTCCCCGCGTCGTCTTCCATCCGAAACAAAAAGTGGGGCGAGACCAGCACCGCCGTCAGCGCGACCTGCATCCCCTGCTCGAACGAATCGCCCGCCTCGACCGACGCCTCGACAAGCTGCGAGTAAGTGTTGACTTCGTCGTCGCTGGCGCGGCGGCGGAAGGCTCGGCTCAATAGCAGCCGGAGATTTTGCCTAGCGGCATCGGCGGCGGTTACTTTTGCGCCTGGCCGCGCGGCCACGAGCTTGCGATGCGCCTCGGGGTAGTCTTCCAGTCGCAGGTCAATCGGCCCATCGACCTCGAAGCTGTCGATGATCAGATTGCGGTCGCGGCGGTCGGAATCTTTGGCCTTGGGATCCTGAAAATCGTTGAGAAAATGGGCCGAGACCCGGTGCGTTCCCGCTTTCGTCCGCGCGGTAAATTCATAGGTTCCCCCTTTGTCGATGGCGTTCACGTCGAACACCTTCAGCCGTTTGCCGTCGAGCCGTAGCTCCATTTCCGCCGGTTCGTCGCCCGCTCGAGTGGCGCGGGCATAGACGCGCAAGATGTATTGCCCGCCGCGCGGCAGTTCGAATTCGCCCCACACGTTCCCTTTGGAAACGATGACCCAGCGGCGGCGATCTTCGTCGTAGTTGACCGAGCCTTCCGACTTGAGCAGCTTTCGGTCGCGGCGCTGCGACTTAATGAACGCCTTGGAATCGGCGACGATCGTCTGCTCGGCAATCCGCTCGGCAGCCGTCAGGTACTTTTCCATCAACAGCGGCGGCAGCGTCAGCACCTCGCCGATATTGTCGAACCCGCTGCCAACGTCGTCCGAGGGGAAATCGTCGGCCGGACGGAACGTCACCCCCAGCAGATCGCGAACGGTGTTGTTGTACTCGGCCCGGTTGAGCCGGCGAATCGTCACCCGGCCCGGATCGTGCGGCAGATCGCAATCGACGTTGTACAGCACCCGCTCCAGGTCGGCGACGATCTGCTTGCGCTCGGCAGAGGTGGGCTGCGGCGAATCGTCCGGAGGCATCACGCCGGTTTCGATCATTTGCAACACGCGGGTCCAGGTGCGCTCGTCCCCCATCACTTTGGCCAGGTCCAGATAGTCGTGAAAGCCAATCTCGGCCTCTTGCACGTCGGGGCCGTGGCAGTCGTAGCAGTGCTTTTTCAAGAACGGAACCACTTTGCCCGCGTAAACCGCGGCTGGTTCGATCTTCGCTGGCTCAATCTTCTTAGGCGCGACCGGGACCGGTTTCGCCGGCTCGGCCGCGGAAAGCTCCGAACCAGTCCCGAACAATCCCAGCGCAATCAGCGCAGCGGCAACCGGCCCGCTCCCAGCGGTGGCGTTTCGCTGCCAAAAAGTTCCGCCGGTCAACATGCCGTTTGCTGGTTGAGTTCCGTCCAATAGATCGCTCTCTTAAGTTTTGATGCGCCAGGGGCGGCCGTTCATGCCGAAAACTGCCATAAAACACGCAAGTCGTTATGCCCTAAGGCTTTGTATTTCACTACTCGAGCTGCCATCGGGCGATTGTTCGGCCCGCTGGAACACCTCCAGCACCTCAGCGTGCAGCGACTGGCTGGCGGAGGCGACAAACTGCGGGCGGTCGATATCGAGCGGGCCGCCGTCGATATTGGTCACGACCCCTCCCGCCTCGCGCACCAGCAGCACACCGGCCGCAATGTCCCACACGTTCACGCTGGTCGCCCAATAACTGTCGAGCCGACCGCTGGCGACGTAGCTCAGATTGAGTGCCGCGGAACCCAATCGCCGCACACCCTGGGCCGCATGGATCGCTTCCACAAACCGGGCGATCTCGATCGATCCTCGCGGCACATTCGGGGCAAAGCTGACCGCGACCATCGCCTGCGAGATTTGGCGACAGTTGCTTACGCGAATTGACTTTCCGTTAAGCTGCGATCCGCCGCCGTTAACGGCTGTGAAACACTCGTTGGCCGACGGATCGAACACGCAGCCGCAAACCAGGTCGTCTCCCTTTTGCAGGGCTATCGAAACGGCAAAGGCGGGCAGCTTATGAACGTAGTTCGCCGTTCCATCCAACGGATCGACAATCCAGCGATACTCACTTTGGCGCTCCGGCGCGGGCGAGAGGCCCTTGAGTTTGCGTTCGGCTGCTTCTTCTTCGCCGAGAAAGTCGTGCTCGGGAAAAGCCCCCAACAAAAT
>JBBDYF010000062.1:0-6816 GCA_040901775.1 Pirellulaceae bacterium
TCCACTCGCCGCTCTACTATCCAGACGCGGAAGAGACGCTGGTCACCGGCGTGCAAACGACCGTGGCCGCTACGCTGGAACTGCTGAAGCCGTGAAAATGTCTCGCGTTTCGATGCTGTGGCTCGTCGCCTACGCCGTCCTGTTGGCGGCGGTGGTCGGCGCGATGGTCCGGGTCCGCAGCGATGTGGCTAAAGTGTTTGGCACCCAGGCCGCGCAAGCCGAGTGGAACACCTGGCGGGCCGACGCCAAGCAGCTTTCCGACGGGGCCGGCCCGGTCAAGCGTCGCGTTCCGAAAAGCGTGGAGCCCCCCGCCCTGGTGCTGATGCGCGATCATTTTGCCGTCTGCTTGGGGCTCGCGCTGCTGCTCTCGACCGTCTTGTTTGGTACGTTCATGTTTTTCGCCCGCGGGGCGCTCTCTTCCTCTGGCCCCTAACTCCTGACCCCTGACCCCTGACCCCCGTGATCCACCTCCAAGGCCACAGCGCCCTGATTACCGGCTCGACCAAAGGGGTTGGCCGCTCGATCGCCGAGGCGTTCGCCGCCGCGGGCGCGAACGTGGTTTTGCACGGCCGCAGCCGCGATGCGAATGCCCACGAGGCCGTGGCAAGTTGCCGGGCGCAGGGCGTGCGGGCCGAGTTCGTCAGCGGCGATCTGATGGGCGAGACGATGGCGGCGGTGGATCAGCTTTTCGCGGCGGCTAGCGACGCCTTGCCCGGCATCGACATCCTGGTGAACAACGCGGGCGCCTACCTCGACAAGCCGTTTCTCGAAATGGACTGGGAAACCTACGATCGCACGATGCGGCTGAACGTGGCGGCTCCGTACTTTTTGACGCAGAAGTTTGCCCGCCGCTGGATCGAGGCCCAAACGGCCGGCCGCGTACTGATGATTGGCTCGATCAACGGCCGCCTCGCCGAGCCGACGCATTCGTGCTACGACTCGTCGAAGGGGGCGATCGAGGCCATGGTCCGCTCGCTGTGCGTGTCGCTCGCCCCGCACGGCATCCGGGTGAACGGCCTGGCGCCGGGGTTGGTGCGCACTCCGCTCACTTCGGTGATCGAGCGCGACGAGCGCTTCCGCCGTTGGATGGAACTGCACACCCCCAGCGGGCAGGTGCCGCATAGCGACGTTTGCGGCAGCGGCGCGGTCTATCTGTGCAGCGACGACGCCTGGCACGTTCACGGGCAAATGCTGCTGGTCGATGGCGGCATGAGCGCCTGGCAGCAGCCGGACATGCCCGAGGGTTGGCAGTAGTGCCCAATCGGGCAAGTCCGACGTTTGCCTACGATTTTCCCAAGGCCGCTTTCACCTGGGCGGCCACGTTTTCGGGCGTGATGCCAAAGTGCTTGTAGAGCGCGGTATAGGGAGCACTCGCGCCGAACGTGCTCATGCCGACAAAGCGCCCCTTTGGTCCCAAATACTTCTCCCACCCCTGTTTGACCCCCGCTTCGACGGCGACGCGGGCCGAAACGCCATCCGGCAGCACGCTCGCCTGATACGCTTCGCCCTGCTCGTCGAACCATTCGCAGCAGGGCATGCTGACCAGGCGAACTTGCAGCCCCTCGGCCGTCAGCTTTTCCCAGGCCTTCACGGCGATGTCGAGCTCGCTCCCCGTGGCCATCAGCACCGCCGCGGGCTTGCCGCCGGGGGCGTCGGCCAAAACGTAGGCCCCGCGAGCCGCGCCGGCAGCCGCGGCGAACTTCGTCCGGTCGAGCGTCGGCAGGTTTTGCCGCGAGAGGACCAGCGCCGCCGGCCGGTCGAGCTTTTGGATGATCGCGCGGTAGCACTCGGCCACTTCGTTGGCGTCGCCGGGGCGAACCACGTCCAGGCCGATCATCGCCCGGCAAGCCGCCAGGTGCTCGATCGGCTGGTGGGTCGGGCCATCTTCGCCCAGGCCGATCGAGTCGTGCGTCAGCACGTAAATCACCGGCCGTTTCATAATCGCGGCGATCCGCATCGCCGGCCGCATGTAGTCGGTAAAGACGAAAAACGTCGCCCCGTAAGGCCGAATTCCGGTGAGCGACAAGCCGTTGAGGGCGGCCGTCATGCCGTGCTCGCGAATGCCGAAGTGCAAGTTCCGGCCACCGTAGTTGTGGCTCGACAGGCCGCCGGCGCTTTCAAATTCGAGCAGCGTCATCGTCGAAGGGGCCAGATCGGCCGAGCCCCCGATCAGCCACGGGTAATGCTGGGCCAGGCCGTTGAGCACCTTGCCCGACGACACTCGGCTGGCCAGGCCCTTGGCGTCGGCCGGGAAGGTGGGAATTCCCTGATCCCAGCCGTGCGGCAGTTCGCCGGCCCACATGGTTTTCAGTTCGGCCGCTTCCTTGGGAAAGGCCTGGGCGTATTCGCCGAACTTTTTCTCCCACTTTTCAAACGCTTGGCGGCCCCGCGCGGCGATTCCCGCGGCAAAGTGCTCGGTCACTTCGGGAGGCACCAGAAACTGCGCGTCTGCGGGCCAGCCGTAGGCCTCTTTGGTGAGCTTCACCTCGTCGGCACCCAGCGGAGCGCCGTGTGCGCCGTGGGTGTTCGCCTTGTTGGGCGAGCCCCAGCCGATGATGCTTTTGACGACGACGAGCGTGGGCCGGTCGGTCGTCTTGCCGGCCGAGTCGATCGCCCGCTGGATGGCGGCCAGGTCGTTGGCATCGTCCACGCGGATGGCGTTCCAGCCGAAGCCTTCGAACCGGGTCGCCACGTCCTCGCTGAAGGCGAGCTCGGTTTCGCCTTCGATGGTGATGTGGTTGTCGTCGTACAGCCAGATCAGGTTGTTTAGTTTCAGGTGGCCGGCGAGCGAGGCGGCTTCGCTCGAAACGCCTTCCATCAGGTCGCCGTCGCTGCACAGCACGAACACGCGGTTCTCGAACAATTCGAAGCCGGGACGGTTGTAGCGGGCGGCGATCCACTTGGCCCCCAGCGCCAGGCCAACGCTCGCTCCCACGCCCTGGCCCAGCGGGCCGGTCGTCGTTTCAATGCCGGCTGCTTCCTTGTATTCGGGATGGCCGGCGCAGGGGCTATGCAGTTGGCGAAAGTTTTTCAGGTCGTCCAACGAGATCGACAAGCCATCTTGCGGGTGGCCGTGATGATCGACGCTTCGCACGCCCGTCAGATGCAGCACCGAGTAGAGCAGCATCGAGGCATGACCGCAAGACAGGACGAACCGGTCGCGACAGGGCCAGAGGGGCTGGGCCGGGTTGTACCGCAGGTTGTGCTGCCAGATCTGATAGGCGACCGGGGCGAGGGCCATCGGCGTGCCGGGGTGGCCGCTGTTGGCTTTCTGCACGCCGTCCATGCTGAGCGTGCGGATTGTGTTGATGGCCAGTTGCTCGATCGAGACGGTGGGGGTGGCGGTCGGCATGATTGCGAAGTTCTTCCAGAGGTTGCCGGCTTCGTTTGATTTGAAACCGCAAGTTTATCGGCCGCTGGCTGGGGCATCAATGTCGGGGAAACCGGGGCCGGTCGACCTGCCCGGAAAGTTCACAATGCGTGCCCAGAAAATAACCCATTCGCCGGTAGGGGGCATTGTGCTAATTCTTTGCCAACCGCTCGAAAGTCTCGTTTTTGCCCTGTTTTTCCGGGCGATTTGGGATTCTCTTCCAGATTCTGAAGCTCCTGGCATACTCTTTGCCTAGCACTCTCGCCTGTTGTAACAGCCACGATTTTTTTGCTGCTGGAGGCGGCGGCTCAAAAATGGTCGGGGCTGCGTTCGTTTCTTGGTTTCCTGACAGGCGGAAATTCCCATGCGGCTGTGTACCATCGGCTGGTGTCGCCACGCGTGCGTGGCCTTATTAATGACGACGTGCTGGGCCGGTTGGGCCGGCGCTCAAGAGCCCCCGGCCGAGGCAGAGCCTGCGGCGGTGGCCCCCCTCGAATCGACCGCCGCTGAAGCACGGACGATCGACAAGGGGGACAACGCCTGGATGCTCACCTCTTCGGCGCTCGTTTTGATGATGACCGTTCCCGGCCTGGCGATGTTCTACGGCGGCCTGGTGCGCAAAAAGAACGTGGTCGGCGTCATCATGCAGTGCATGTTCCTGATGGGGATGATGACCGTGCTTTGGGCCCTCGTCGGCTATTCGCTGGCGTTTGGCGGCTCGGCCCCCTGGATCGGCAATTTCGACCATCTCTTCATGCAAGGGGTGCAAGCCGAGTGGAAGGACGGCGCGTCGAATATTCCGATCCACCCGACGTACAACATCCCGTGGCTGACGCACATGATCTTCCAAGGGATGTTCTTCATCATCACGCCGGCCCTGATCTGCGGAGCGTTCGCCGAGCGGATGAAATTCAGCGCGATGGTGGTGTTTTGCGCCTTGTGGGGCCTGATCGTCTATTGCCCCTTGTGCCACTGGGTGTGGGGGGGCGGCATCTTGGCCTACGGCAGCGAATCGGCCAAGACGTACTCCGACGGCGGGGCTTTGGATTTTGCCGGCGGCACGGTCGTGCATATCAGTTCGGGAGTTTCGGCCCTGGTCTGCGCCCTGGTGCTGGGCAAGCGGCTGGGCTACGGCAAAGACCCGATGCCGCCGCACAATCTGACATTCACCGCCCTGGGGGCGGGCCTGTTGTGGGTCGGCTGGTTCGGCTTCAACGCCGGCAGTGCCTTGGCCGCCGACGGCATCGCCGCCAGCGCCTTTACCGCCACGCATTTTTCTGCGGCCGCCGGGGCGCTCGCCTGGGCCATTTACGACTGGGTGGCCCGCGGCAAGCCGTCGCTGCTCGGCGCATCGTCGGGCGCGGTGGCGGGCCTGGTTTGCATTACGCCGGCCGCCGGCTTCGTGCTGCCGATGCCAGCCCTGTTCATGGGGGCTTTGGCCGGGCTGACCTGCGCGTTTGCCTGCTCGGTAATGAAACAGAAGCTGGGCTACGACGATTCGCTCGACGCCTTCGGCGTACACGGCATCGGCGGGACGCTTGGCGCCCTGCTGACCGGTGTGTTCGCCACGCGTGCCGTCTGGGATATCGGCGCCGGCAAGACTTTGGGACTGCTGGAAGGAGGCCCTGTGCTGACGGCCCAGGTGATTGCCACGGTCATCACCTGGATTCTGGCCATTGTGGTCTCGTTCGTGCTGCTCAAGGCGATCGACCTGACGATGGGGCTGCGGGTTTCGCAAAAGGAAGAGATCGACGGTCTCGATCGCAGCCAGCACGGCGAAGAAGGGTACATCTTCAACTGAGCGAGTGTGTGCTGCTCATTCTCCTTTGAAAACTCCTCTGGCTACCGCCTGGCCAGAGCGATACCCCAACGACTTGGGCGCGGACGATCGCCTTGTTCGTGCCCAAGTCGGGGTCTTTTTGTGAAAGGCGGATTCAAACTCACCGCAGGAATTGTACGACCACCCACTCGCCAGCTCAGCCGTCAAAGTAGCCACGGCTTTTCTCAGCCCGACGTCGCCGGAATCAAATTCGGTCGGAGGGAGAAAACCGCGGATGGCGCTGATTGTCGCGGATGGGAAGGAATGAGCCACGGATGAAACACCGATGCTCACGGATTCGGATGAGTTCGTCCGTATCCGCGCCATCCGGGCTGGACCGAGGTTACCGATCCTTGAACTTCTCGTTTGGGCGATAAATTCTGGTCGAAAAGCAGCTTCATCGCTGCACCACCAGCATTTGCCGCTCGCGATCCGCGGCGTAACCCAGGCAGGCTTGGATATCATCGCGGGTGAGATATGCTGGCCGGTCCCCTGCCCCCGACCAGACTAGTCACGCGGGGGAACTTTTTCGGCTCGACTTCCGACGCGACGGATCGTTGTTAATAGGCATGCGGCTGGCGGTTACGACGCGAGCGCCGGACGTAAAGTCGGCCGGCGGAAAAAACCGGCGCGCAAGATCGTTGACGCGCGCATGTCGGCCCGGGAAAATCGGACGGCGTGCGTTGCGCACCAGGCAAAGCCGGCTCTCAGGTCCATTCGTCCGATGCGGAGGGGGCAGCGATCAGCGAAACCTTCCTCGGAGACGGTTTCGCTGATCGCGCTGATTACCGAAACCCCGGTGGCGCAGCGATAAGCAAAATGTAACTCCAGTAGTAATAAGGAGTTAGCGAAAGTCATTCCAGAAAGACAAACGAAAAAAGCCGAGTAACGATAACCAAAACTCCGCTTCCGGCAGGGCGGATCACCAAGTGGCAAAGCGACCGTTGCCACAACATCGGCCGGTTGCTATCGTGGACGATTGTTTGGACAAGTGTTGTTGGCCAGTTGGCAATTCTCAGTGGGTCAGTTGGGCGATTTCTACTGACCACTGGCAACTGCCCACTGACTCCCCCCGAGGTTCCCATGAAGCCCGAAGTGATTCCCCAAGACCAGCTCGACGCCCGTGCCAAGGCCGCTCAGGACGAGCTTGACAAGCAGGCCCACGAGATCGTCCAGCATCACTTTCACGAATCGACCGGCTGCCCGTTCTGGCTGGGCAAAAAGGGGGAGCTGAAATTCGATCCTTTGAAAGAGGTGAAGAACTATGCCGACATCCAGAAGTTTCCGCTGTTCGAGGACGAGTGGCTCCGCGGCGGGCCCGCCAGCCGCTGGGTGCCCAAGGCGTTCGCCGGCAAGCCGACGTACATCTTCGAGACGGGCGGAACCACCGGCATTCCCAAGAGTCGCGTTGTGATCGAGGACCACTGGATCGACTACGAAAATTTCAGCCAGACACTGCCCGATCAGTATTTTCCTCGCGGGGCGAACTGGCTGATGCTGGGCCCCAGCGGCCCGCGTCGTCTGCGGCTGGCGGTGGAGCATCTGGCCCAGTTTCGGGGCGGCATCTGTTTTTGCATCGACCTCGATCCGCGGTGGGTCGTCAAGCTGATCAAGAAGGGGTGGATGG
>JBBDYF010000063.1:0-6253 GCA_040901775.1 Pirellulaceae bacterium
CCCCGCATTACGAATGCGGTGCTCTGCCAATTGAAGCTACGCTGGCGCACTTTGAACCGCGCGACAAATTGGTAAACCGGTTAGGTTAAAGCTCCGCACGATCGTCGTCAAGGCCCGCTGCGCGTAGGACTTGTGTCGATTGACGGCCAACAGCTTGACACAACCCCGACAGCGCGGGTTCAGTTCGCGGATGCAGCGCGGAAAATAAAAACGGGGGTCTCTGACGGACCAAAATACATTTTTGGCACGCGGGAATGGCCAGGGGCAAGTCAACCACGACCGCACATTCGTCAGAGACCCCACGGGCCAGCCGAAGGGAAAATGCCACCAGCCGAAGCTGGTGGTGTTTCATTCCTTTAGCACGCGGCGCGCCAAAACGATGCACCCGCGTAACGAAGTTCACGCGATTGTCGCAAGTTGCTTTCGCCATTGAACTTGCAACACGTCGCTCAACGCTGCTAAGCACGCTTTATCGCCTCGCACGAGAACCTCGCCAGCCGCTTGTAGCGATTCGCTGCAAACGCGAGTTTGGAGCCGCTTTGTTGTTCAACATTTTCGCGCGGAATCGAACAGCACCTACTTGGCGCGGCGATCGTCGCCCCCGCGGTCCACGATCGACTTGCCTGCAAAATGAGTTCGCGCCGCTGCGCTACCGGCTGGCGACTTGCTAAATTCTCAGGCGTGCCCTCTGCCGTACAACTTTCCGAATCTGCTCGCGACGTGCTGATTGCCGTCAACCCGCATGCCGGCCTGCGGGACCGCCAGGCCGTCGCCACGGAATTGCAGCGCCAACTCGGCGAGCAGGGCTTGCACGCCACCATCGTTACCGACATCGACGATCTGGCCGTCGAAGCCGCGACGAAACTGGCTGCTGGCACGCTCCGCGCCGTCGTGGCCGGCGGCGGAGACGGAACCGTCAGCCTGATCGCCAATCGCACGCCCCAGGGGACGCCACTGGTGGTTTTGCCCCTGGGAACAGAAAACCTGCTTGCCAAGCATCTGGAAATCACGGCCGATCCGCAGCAACTTTGCCGCATCATCGCCACCGGCCTGGCGATTCCACTGGACGCGGGACAGGCGGGAGAGCGAATTTTTACACTGATGGCAGGCTGCGGATTCGATGCCGACGTGGTCCGCCGGCTCCATCGCCGACGCACCGGGCACATTCATCACCTCTCTTATGCCAAACCAATCCTCGACTCGATCCGTACATATCAGTACCCTGAACTGCGGGTGCAATATGCGCCGGCAGAAGCAGAAACGGACGATCTGACCGCCGAAATCGTTGCTCGCTGGGTTTTTGTGGTCAACTTGCCCCGTTACGCTGGCGGGCTGAGCTTTGCTCCCCTGGCCTCGGGCAGCGATGGCTTGCTGGATGTCTGCACGTTCAAGGGCGGTTCGCTGTGGAATGGACTGGTGTATTTGAGCGGAGTGATGCTCGGCCAGCACGAGGCGATGCAAGACTTTGCCCGCGTGCGGACCCGGCGGCTGCGGATCGAATCGGTCGCTGCCGCGCCCTACCAGCTCGATGGCGATCCGGGGGGCGAATTGCCGGTGGAGATTCGCGTACTTCCGGGGCGGCTAACGTTGCTGGTCAGTCGTAACTGGGCCGAGCGAAAAGGTTTCGAACCGCCCGCGGTTTGAACTGCCTCCCGAATCCATGACGGAAAACAACCAGTGACTCCCGCTACGACCAACAACCCCGCTTCGATCGGCCCGTGTGCCTGCGGCAGCGGGCGGCCGCTCTTGCTGATTGCCGGCCCCTGCGTGATCGAAAGCGAGGAGCTGACCCTGGCCATAGCTCGCCGGCTGAAAGAGCTGACCGCCGATTTGCCGGTGCAGTTGGTGTTCAAAGCGTCGTTCGACAAGGCGAACCGGACCAGTGGCTCGGCCTTTCGCGGCGCGGGGCTCGAGGCGGGGCTGGCGGTGCTGGCCGCCGTGAAGCAAGCCACCGGCCTGCCAATCACCACCGACATCCACGAGTCGTCGCAAGCCGAGCCGGTCGCCAGGGTGTGCGACCTGCTGCAAATCCCCGCCTTCCTGGCCCGGCAGACTGATCTGCTGGTCGCGGCCGCACAAACCGGACGAGCGATCAACGTCAAAAAGGGGCAGTTCATGGCCCCTTGGGACATGCAAAACGTGCTCGCCAAACTCAACGCCTCGGGCTGCTCGAACGTATTGTTGTGCGAGCGCGGCACCTTCTTCGGCTACGGCCGGCTGGTGAACGACATGCGCTCGCTGCCGCAAATGCGGTCGCTAGGGGCACCGGTCCTATTCGACGCCACCCACAGCGTGCAAGAGCCCGGCGGCTTGGGTTCGGCCACCGGGGGCAACCGGGCCATGGTTGAGCCTTTGGCGCGGGCCGCCGTGGCCGTTGGCGTGGACGGCCTGTTTTTTGAAACCCATCCCGATCCCGACCGCGCCCCGAGCGACGGGCCGAACATGCTGCGACTGGACGAGTTTCGCGGCGTGCTCGAACGTGTCTTGGCTATTCGCCGGGCGGTGGAGAGTTTTTCGTGAATCACCTGGCAACTCGATCGTTGTGCGGCGCTGTGTGCTTTTTCGCGCTCGTCTTGGCGCTCGTTGGCTGCGACAGCCAGCCTGCTTTCGTTCCCAAGGAGATCGACGGTAGCGAGTCGGTTCGCGGCGAATTGGACCTTTCGCAAGCCCTCGACTCGTTGCGAAAGCTTTCCGATGGGGGCGGACCCCAGCCCGCGGCGCGAACCGTTTTCTATCTCAATCAGTGGTTGAACCGGGGCGCGGGACTGGGGCACGACTGGAAGCCCGATCGGCTGAGCGAGAACATTCCGCGAGCACTACAGATCACTCCGGGTCTCGCCACGCTCGACTTGCTCGAGTTCGGACAATCGGATCCCAGCAGCGTTGCCAGTCCCCAGGATTTTCGCCGCTTCCAGCAGGATGTGATGTATTTGCAGCAGAACCTGTGGCTGCACGACATTGCCGAGCGGACGCGACGCGATGCCCCGCCGGCCGAGCTGGTGGCGTGGCTGAAAGAGCTGGAAACCTCGGTCGGCTTGACCGAGTCGGAACAACTGGCGGCGGCCCAGCGGCTGTTCGATTGGACGATCCGCAATACGCAGCTCGACGAATTGCCTCCGCCGCCCAAGGGGCCGGTGGCGACCGTTGGCGAAGGGACCGAACCGATCGCCCCCGCTTTGACCGGCGAACTAGGGCCGGGCTACGGTCACCTTCCTGTCCAAGTTTTGAAACAGGGCCACGGCGACGCCCAAGAGAGGGGCCGCTTGTTCCTGCTGCTTTGTCGCCAGGCGGGGATCGACGCGGTGGTGCTGGCCCGCCTCGATGAGCAGGTCTCGTCCACGCCCCAGCCCTGGACGATCGGCGTGCTTCTCAAAAAAGAGCTGTACCTCTTCGAGCCGCAGCTTGGCTTACCGATTCCCGGCCCCGGCCTTACCGGAATTGCCACCCTGAGTCAGGCGCTATCCGATCCGGCGGTGCTCCGGCAGCTCGACGTTTCCGGCGGCCCGGCCTACCCCCTGTCGGCGGACGACCTGCAACACATGGTGGCCCTGATCGACGCCGAACCGGAAGCCCTTTCGCGGCGGATGGCCGTTTTGCAAAAGGCGCTTCCCAGTGCGCACCGCATGGTGTTGACGGTCGAACCAAGCCGGCTGGAACCGGACTTGCGCGCGTGCCGGGGGATCAGCACGGTGAGCCTGTGGCGCGTCCCCTTGGAAGCGATTTTGTATCAGTTTGGGCGGATGAGCAAATTGGCGACCAACCCGGATCTGGCCCGTAAGTTCGAACGCGAGGAACGGATGTTCCTGATCGACAGCCCGCTAATGATCGGCCGCAACATGCATCTCGAGGGGCGGTTCGAAACCGTGGACCTGGAGCGCGGCGCACGGGCCCATTACCTGTCGTCGCGCTTGCCGGATGAAGAGCGCCAGTTGCTGTACACCTCGGCCGCCTATCGCGAACGGATAGGATTTGGCCAAGCGCTGCCCGCGGACGAGCAGCAGCGAGTGGCGATGCTTGAGGCGATGGTCTCAATGATGCAACGCGCCAAACAGCACGCCAGCTATTGGCTGGGGCTTACCTATTACGAATCCGGCAAGTTCGAGACGGCGATCGAATGGCTCGACCTGCGGACGCTGCAAGCGCCGATTCCCGGCCCGTGGGTCGCCAGCGCACGCTACAACCTGGGCCGCTCGTACGAAGCCCTCGGCCAACCCGACAAGGCGGTCGCGATCTACGAGGCCGACAATGACTCGCCCCAGCGGCACGGCAACCTGCTGCGGGCCCAGTGGCTGAAAAGGGAAGCGTCCCGCGAAAAGTCCGATACCGATTCACCCTAGGGCACCTTGGCTGGAAGCTCAGTGACGGGCACTGTGTCTCCTGCACGAATTACTTGCGATTTTCGTCTGCTGATAGGACGAAACGTCGCCCCCGGTCCTTCTCTTGCCTGCCGGAGCCTCCTCTTAACGTCCATCCTGCATCCAGCATCTCCATCCGGGGAGCCCGCTGCAGTCGGCATAGCGTTTGCGGTAAGTTCGCACGCCTCTTTCCTTGGGGGTCCGCGCCTGTGTTAGGTGGCGGCAAAGAGGTTATTATCAGGAGGCATCGTCACGTCCATGAAGTTCTCACCGCAACTGGAATGTTTGGAGAAACGCTGCTGTCTCGCCGCGAGCGCGTTCGTTCAAGGAGACACGTTAATCATTCGCGCGGACAACAGAGCGAACGTCGTCGAAATCTTCGATGACGGCGTTGATCGAATCCAAGTCTCTGTCGACGGCGTGTTTCTGACCGACACCAGGTCGAGAAATCAAAACGGTTCGCACTCCCATTCGAGTTCGGGTGACGACAACCGGCAGCGCAATCAAAATGGCTCGCAGTCCAATTCGAGTTCCAGCGACGACAACCGGAACGGGAATCGAAACGGCTCGCACTCCAATTCGAACTCAAGCGACGACGGCCAGGGGGGCAACCCGGGCCAGTCGGATTTCTTCACGGGGATCGACCGCGTCGTCGTGCAAACGATGAAGGGCAACGACAGCGTCAGCTATACGCTGACGGGTGAACTGATCAACTCGCGCAGCTTGGATATCAATCTGGGCGACGGCAACGACGATGCCGTGTTCGATTTTATGGCCGGCGTGGCCAGTCCTGAATTGCGGGTAAACGTTTTGGGCCAGGCGGGCAAAGATGCGGTGGCCGCGGATTTCGGCGCCGTCACTGGCACGAACGTGTCGCTCAGCGCCAACCTCGGCAAGGGGAATGACTCGCTGGACCTGGTCCTGTCAGAGGGTTTGTTCGACGACGCGGCGCTCCGCGTCAACGCTCGCGGAGGAGACGGCAACGACTTCCTGAACGTCTCGGCAGACGCCCAGGTACACATCGACTCCCTCGCGCTGCTCGATCTGAACCTGCTCGGCGATGCCGGCGCGGATCGGATCACCGTGGACTACCTCGGTGCTTTGGACGGGGATCTCCTGCTGCGGGCCGCGGGGGGCAAGGGCAACGATGCCGTGGCAGTCCATCTCGACCTGGACCCGGGCAGCGCGGGCCTGGTCAGCGCCCGGGTTCTCGGCGACGCCGGCAACGACAATCTGAAGCTCAAGATTTGGAACGCGGAGGATTTAGCCAGCATCGATGCGCTGCTCGATGGAGGCGCGGGAAGAGACACCTTCTCCACCACCGCCAATGTGACCGTCCGCCGCGGCGAACGCCGTGTGTAACGACGAAAATAGCTTTCTGCCTCGCAGTACCTGACGATCCGCGGATATCGAATCGCGGGTCGTCTTTTTTTGCGCGCCGCCCACCCCGACCTCACACCTTCGGCACGCTGATCTCTTCGATGGTGAACGTGATGCGCACCTGCCGCGCCTTCGGCGCCAGTGCGACGATCTTCCGTAGCTTCGGTTCGAAAAAATCCTTGAAAACGGGCGGACGCCGCTGTTGCAGGTAGAGGTCGGGAGTCCGTCGCAAGGCGCCCGTCCCCACCACTTCCAACTCCTCGCGTCGCGTTACCCGCTGGATGACGCAGGGGACGTGCGTCACGCCCAGCTCGCGCAGCGCGTAGGCGCGGTGATACCCATTGTTAAGCACGAAACGATTTTCCACCGCGACCACGTTCAGATAGTTCGAGCTGTATCCAACAACCAGGCCGACCACGCCCGCCAGCGGACCGACAGCCGAGTAATTCACCAGTTGGTCCGGTCCCAGGCAGATCGATTCTAAAAAACGCAAATCGTTGGCTTCGGAAACGAACACG
>JBBDYF010000063.1:6263-6813 GCA_040901775.1 Pirellulaceae bacterium
TCCGTTCGAGATTTTTCCCAGGCGGTGTCCCGCGACCGGATGCTCGGCGGGCAGGCAGACTCCGAAGACCTGCTCTTCGTCGGGGGCCGCACCGATCTGTTGCTGCAGGCGCCGCACGTGGGCCAGGTTGATGGTCTTCTGGGTGACGGTGAGTCGATCGAGCTCCACCACACCGATATCGATGGGTACAAACGCGAATGCCCGGCGGAAGATTGGATCCTGCAGCATCGTCGGCAGCTTCCGCTGCAGCGCCACGGACAAGGCTTGCGCCTGCGGAGCATCGGCCCACGCTGCTTCGGCTTCTTCCAACGCTTGGAGGTGATCTTGGGCGGCCCTCCACTGGGCGGTGAGGCGCTCCACATCCCCCTCCTGAGCGCCGATCCGCTGCGACGACAGGAAACTCAGGCAGTCGGACAAGGAAGCTCGTCCCAGCAGATAAAGATGGTCTTCGGCAAGCGGCGGCGGCGAGTCCTTACTCATGATGCAACGAGTTTCCGTAACCGTTCACGCCCCGGCTAGTGTTGGGGCTGTGATTCGGGCGAAGTGGGCG
>JBBDYF010000064.1:0-6769 GCA_040901775.1 Pirellulaceae bacterium
ACCCCCCCATTGTTAACACAAACCATCACGCCGCGCAAAGTGCGAGTTGCACCCTATCGCAATTCTACTTTGCATCGCGGTTGGCGGACGCCGAAACGGCCGGTTATAAAGGAACTGTCGGCGGGCTGGCGGGAAGCTCGCGACTACAGCGGCACTCGATGCGTCAGCAGGCAATACAGGATGCCCAGTAGAACCCCGGTAACCAGCACCGTGCCGCTCCAAAACATCCGGCTGACCCCCAGGAATTCGGCGGATCGGCGTGGGCGCTGCGACTGGTAACGGCTGGTGTTCATAGTGCAAGGCTACGTCGCCGGGGTCTGGCAGGGGCAGATTTTGTCGGATTTATGATTTTTAACGCGATTTCCACTCCGACGCTCCCTCTTACCCCGTCAAGCCGCATAGGCACTTTGGGCCAGGCTCTGCTAGATTCCAGGCTCTGCTAGATTGAAGTTGAGCTAACAACCGTTCATTATTGGGAACGCCCACCCAGGGCGATCCCAAACCCGTGCGTCTGAACATGCCTCGCGAACCGATTCTTTCCGCCGCCGCACAGCCAGAAGAAGATTTCGATCGGGACTTGCGCCCCCAGCGGATCAAAGACATGGTCGGCCAGCGCGACGTGATCGAGCGGCTGAACATCGTCGTCGATGCGGCCCGCAAACGGGGCGAACCGCTGGGGCACATCCTGTTCGACGGCCCGCCCGGCCTGGGCAAAACGACGTTCGCCACCTGCATTCCCCGCGAGTTGAACGTCCCCTTGGTCACCGCCAGCGGCCCGGGGATCAAAGCGCCGAAGGACTTGATCCCGTACCTGACCAACCTGGAAGAGAGCGCGGTCCTGTTTATCGACGAGATTCACCGCCTGCCCAAGGCGGTCGAAGAGTACCTCTACACGGCGATGGAAGACTTCCGCCTCGACATCGTGCTCGGCGAAGGGATCAACGCCCGCACGATCAACCTGCGGCTGAAGCGGTTCACCCTGATCGGGGCGACCACGCGGGCGGGAATGCTCTCGGCTCCCTTGCGCGACCGCTTTACCACGCGCGAGCACCTCGGCTTTTACAGCCTGCCCGAACTGGCCGAAATTGTGCGCCGCAGCGCCACCAAGCTGAACGTGAAGCTGCACGAAGAAGCGGCAATCGAGATTGCCCGTCGCAGCCGCGACACCCCGCGAATCGCCAACAACCGGCTGCGGTGGGTTCGCGACTACGCCGAGAGCCAGGCGGGGGGCGACGCGAACCTGGAGGTGGCCCGCGCGGCCCTGGCGATGGCGGAGATCGACGTGCTGGGGCTCGACAAGCAGGATCGGGCGTATTTGGAGACGATTATCCGGGTGTTTGGCGGCGGCCCGGCCGGAGTCGATGCGATCGCTCACACGATGAACCTGGAGCCGGATACGCTGTCGGACGAGGTGGAACCGTATCTGCTGCGGAGCGAACTCGTCGTTCGCACGCCGCGGGGGCGGGTGGTCACGGCGAAAGCCTACGAACATTTGAAGCTTTCGCCTCCCGCCCCACCTTCTGCCACGCCGGAGACCACGGAAGAGCCGTCGCGACGATTGTTTTCCTAGTTCAAAGCTGCGCGTGCCGCCCGGCGAATCCGCGGCAGGTCCACCCTCGGCCAAAGCCCCGCGGGAGGTATAATTTGCAGTTGGTCGCAGCCAGCCGTGGCCGCCGCCGCTTTCCGTTCGCCGATCCCCCGTGGGGCTATCCGATATGACTCGCCGCACCCGTGCCCGCGAAATCGTGTTGCAGGTTTTGTACGAGGACGACTTGAACCCGGAGCGGAGCCCCGAGGTGGCCGACCAGTTCCTCTGCAACCGTTTGAACAACGAGCAGGAACTGATCGACTTTGCCCGCTTGCTGGTGGCGGGGGTCCGCAAGCACAAGGCCGAGATCGACACCTTGCTGGTCGAGCGGGCCGACAACTGGACGCTCGAACGGATGGCGGTCACCGATCGGAACATCCTGCGGCTGGGGGCCTACGAAATGCTGCACGGCGGCACGCCCGAGCGGGTGGCGATCAACGAAGCGGTCGAACTGGCCAAGCGGTACGGGGCGCGGCAATCGCCCCACTTCGTCAACGGCGTGCTCGACCGGTTCGTGCATAAAGAGCGGCGGTAGGGTCAGGGGTCAGGGGACAGAATGTCGGGAGGGCGAGGCTCCCGCCGAGCCGAGAATTGCAGTCAGGAGTTAGCCAGTGGGTGTTTTCGATCTGTTCAAGAAGCAGCCGGTGCCCGTCGCGCCGGCGAAGCCCGCCCCAGCACAAACAGCCTCCGCGTCGCCTGCTGAGGAATCTGGCCCCGGGTTGTTCGGCAAGCTGCGCTCCGCCTTGCAGAAGACGACCGACCTGCTCAACACCGACATTCGCGATCTTTTCAAGCGCGAAGGCCGGCTGGTGGATGACGATTTTTTGACCGAGCTGTTTGCGATCCTGGTCAAGACCGACATGGGGGCCGGCCCCGCCGCTCGCATTCGCGACCGGATCGGCACCGACTTTCGAGCCCGCGTCGTGCATCTGAGCGACGTGCTGGCGAGCGTCAAAGACGAGATTCGCAAAATCCTGGCCCAGCCCGAGCAGCCGATCGCCCTGGCCGCCAGCGGGCCGACGGTCATCCTGATCGTGGGGGTGAACGGATCGGGCAAAACCACCTCGATTGCCAAGCTGACCAGCCTGTTTCGCAGCCAAGGCAAAAAGGTGGTGCTCGGGGCGGGCGACACCTTCAGGGCCGCGGCCGTGCATCAACTGGGAATCTGGGCCGACCGGCTGGGGGCAGAGATCGTCCAGGGAGCGAACCAAAGCGATCCGGCGGCGGTCGCTCACAAGGCGGTCGCTCGGGCTCTGGAGACGGGGGCCGAGATTTGCATTATCGACACGGCGGGCCGCTTGCAGACGCAAACGAACCTGATGCAGCAACTAGAGAAAATCCACCGGGTGATCGCCAAGCAGATTCCCGCCGCGCCGCACGAGGTGCTGCTGGTGCTGGACGCGACGGCGGGTCAAAACGCGCTGAGCCAGGCGCAGGGCTTCTCGGCGGCGGCCCAGTGTACCGGCATCGTGCTGGCCAAGCTCGACGGCACGGCCAAGGGGGGCGTGATCATTCCGATTCGCGAGAAGTTCGCGATTCCTGTCAAATTCGTCGGCCTGGGCGAGAAGGCGACCGACCTGGCCACGTTCAACGCCGACCAGTTCGTCGATGCGCTGTTTGCCGGGGCGGCATAGAGCTGGCCGATCGCCTAAGGCGAACCTTGAGAGAGAGGGTCTTATGACCGCATTGACCGTTCAACTTCCCGATTCGGCTGCCACGTTCGTTCGCCAACAGGCGGCTGCCGAGGGGTTTCACTCCCCCGAAGAGTATCTCGCCTCGCTCGTGTCTCAGGCACAGGAACGACTGGAAGAGGCGCTGGTCGCTGGTCTCGACAGCGGCCCATCGCGCCCCATGACGAGCGTCGATTGGGACGCTCTCAAACAGCGCGTCAGAGAGCGCGAAGCAACGCGGTCAACATGAGCGGCGAGCCATTCATCAAGCCGCAAGTCTATTTGGACTTGGACGAATTGGCGGCTTGGATCCAGCGCGACAGCCCACAAGCGGCGCTTCGCTTTCTAAACGAGGCGGAAACGACTTTTCAGTCGCTGGCCGACATGCCAGGCAGCGGGTCGCTCTACGCCGTGCGAAATCTGCGTCTTGCCGGACTGCGATGTTCTACGGTTCGCGGGTTTCCCAACCACCTGATCTTTTATCTGCCGATACGCAATGGGATCGATGTCGTTCGCGTGCTCCATGGCGCCCGGGACTTGCCGCGGATATAGGAACAAGAGTAGGCGAGAAAGTGACCGATCTGGCGACGTTCAACGCCGACCAGTTTGTCGATGCGCGGGGCGGCGTAGAATCAGCCCGTTGTTTGCCCGGCGGAGTAGAATAGAGTCGTGCGAGCGATAGACGCCTTCAACCGCGGGAATTGACCATGACGACGATCTCACTTCAAGAGGCACAAGCCAACCTCTCCGACCTGGTTCACCGCCTGACTCCCGGCGAGGAAGTGGTCATTCTTGAGAACGACCAACCCGTCGCGCGGCTCGTTCGGCCGGCAACACCGCCCACGATTCGAAAGGTCCGGCAACCGGGGACGCTGCGCGGGTCGGTGCTGTACATGGCACCCGATTTTGACGCTCCCCTGGAGGACTTTCGGGAGTATATGGAAGGTGTTAGCAGTTCCGCGCACGGGCAAGGCGAGCGGGAGGCGTCAGCCTCCCGATAGGGTCGATTCCTCACGAGAGCTGCGCCACCGCGGTGCTCACGCACCCCGCTCGCCAGTAACTGCGGCCGATAGGGGACCGACTCGGAACTCAGCCAGCAAATCCACGGTTACCGTGGTCGAGTTACCAAGCTGAAAGCCAATCGGTTCTTTGCTGGGTGCTTGGGCCCTGGCCAACAAATACGAACTGTCGCCAGAGACATACTCGCTGCTATAGTCTTTGCCGCGAGCCGCCTCCGTGACCTGATGGATGCCAAGGACGGATGTGCCCAATACCTCTGCGTCCAGACGGGCTTGAAGCAAAGCGTCGGCTAGAGCTTCGCCTCTCAGGCGGCTGCGAGTCTCCTTCAGCTTTCCGTAATTCCAAGCGAGCCGGGACAACTTGGCTCCTTTGTGCGAGGCCACTGCGCCGAGCACCGCTGGAATCGCCTCGATCGCCACCGCCTTGATCGATACGACATATTTCGCCGAGGACGCCTTAATTAGCGCGAACGACTGCGAATTGATCTCGACGCTCCGCAGTTTCACCCGGCTTTCTTCCACTCCTACTTCCTTGAGTGCATCAATGAGTGCGCGAAGCTCGGCGGCCTTCTTGAACGCCTCGCGGCCTGAAAACACGGTGGTGCCTGCCACAGCGACGGTAAGATCCGCCGAATCGGCGTCAATTTCCGCCTCGCTTACGATGCGAACCGTGATGGTATCCGACTTCATGGACGAGGGTCCAACAGGTTTCCGGGGATGAACCACTACATACTGCGTGCGGTCATTCACCGCGACTCCACCGTCACCGCCATCACCACTGGGGCCGTGCGGTCGTCCCCCTTCACCAGTTCTATCTTGGCGATCGGATCGGCCCGCTGCGGCTGCACCGCCAGGTAGCGAATTTGCCGGCCCCGCAGGTCGAACGCGAACTTCGATTCCGGCACATCGACGCGGCGTATGTAGTCGGCAAAGTGCCGGCCGTTGAGCAGCTTGTGGTCTTCGGTTTGGCCGTCTGCATAGTGCAGCCGGACGATCATCGTCACGGTCTGCTCGCCCCCATAGGGAAAGGCCCAGCCCGCCACGCCCGACAACAGGTGAATCGCCTTGGCCGGCATGTTGCACGGCAGGCTGACCGACTTGGGCATCGTTGGGGGAATTTGTCCCTCGGGGCCGTTGAGCAGGATGACGTTGGGGATTTTTGCCCCTTGCGGATCGACCAGCACGAAGGGAATCCCCTCGAAGGTTTTTGGCGACCAGTCGTCGAACACCAGCCGCTCGGCTGGGGCGTTCTCGTCGTAGAACATGCCGCGAGTGCTGACGGCCGTGGCATATTTTTCCAGCGGAATGGGGACGTACTGCCCGCGCTGTGTGAGGAATTCAAGCAGGTTGACGATCTCTTCCGGCTTGACCTGTTTCTCGAAGCCTTCGGGCATGAGCGACTTGGGCGACGCCTTGAGGTTTTCAATATCCTCGCGCAAGACGACGTGCTTTTTCGCTTCGCTGTCGATCAGTTCGATCGCCGTTTTCGTTTCCGACGCCAGCAGGCCGTTGATCACCAGGCCGTCGGCGGTGAGCACGGTATAGACCCGATAGTTTCCCTCGACGTTGCGGCTGGGATCGATCAGGTGGGCGAGCAGTTCGTGCTTGGGATGGACCGCCGTGCCGGTCAGGTCGGGACCGATCTTGGCCCCTTCGCCGGCGTGCGTGTGGCACTTGGCGCACTGGTTTTTGAAAACGACCTTGCCCGCCGCGGCGTCTCCCGTTTGCTCGGTTAACGGCCGGAGGTCGTCGAGCACCTTTTGACGATCGGCATTGGGCAAGCCGCCACCCGCTTCGAGCAGTCGGCGGGCCCGGCCCGCGATGCGGCGGCTGGGATGGTTCGCCAGGGCCTGCTTCTGGTCGAGCGACAGGTCGGCCAGTTGCACGCCCCCTTTTTCGATGGCATCCAGCAGCAGCGGATTCCAATCGCTGCGGGCCAATAGCACCCGCAGCGCGACTGGCCGGACGGCGGGGGTGATCGTGGCGAGCCGGTCGGCCAGCGCCTGGCCAACTTCCGTCGTTTCGCACTTGCCGAGGGCTTCGATCAGGCCGCGGGCCACTTCGGGCGATGCTTGCGGCGTGACCAGATCGAGCAAGCCGGCCGCCGCAGGGTCGCCGCGCAACAGATCGGTGTACTGGCCGGCCGCGGCAATACGGTCCTCGTCGCTCGCCTGTTCATTGGCGACCGTGGCCAAAAAGCCGGCGGTCAGTTGGGCGACGTGCTTCACCAGCCCTTCGCTCCCCCAACGGGTTGCCAGGGTGATGAGTTGAGACTTACCCGCCGCGGGCAGCTTCTCGAACAGTTCGCTGAGCGCGCTTTCGATTTCCGGGGTGAGCTGGGGCTGGGCGTCGCGCGGCCAGCCGCGAGCCAGGCCGGTGAGGATCGCCGCGGCGACCTCGGGTTGGGCCTGCTGCAGCCCAGCCAGCAGCGGGGCCGGATTGTCGAGCCCGCCGCGGGCGACGTGCCCGGCGACAATGGCGAGCCGCTCTAA
>JBBDYF010000065.1:0-6767 GCA_040901775.1 Pirellulaceae bacterium
GCGCATGTCGATGAAGTCGTTGACGATCACGCCCCCCAGATCGCGCAGGCGAAGCTGGCGGGCAATCTCCTTGGCGGCTGAGACGTTCAGGCGATAGGCCGTCTCTTCCGCGTCGCCGTCGGCTCGGAAGTTGCCGCTGTTGACGTCGATCGCCACCAGGGCCTCGGTCTGGTCGATGACGATCGAGCCGCCGGCCCGGAGCGGCACTTTTCGCTGGTAGATCTGAGCGATTTCCGTTTCCAGCTTGTACTTATGGAACAGGGGCTCTTTCCCTTCGTACAGGTGCAAGCGGCCCACATGCCGCGGCATCACCAGTTGCAAAAATTCCTTGGCCCGGTCGTGCGCCTCCGGCTCGTCGATGTAGATCGCGTCGATCTCTTGCGTGAAGATGTCGCGGATCGTCCGAATGACGATATCGCTTTCTTCGTAGATGTCGCACGGGCCAGGCTGTTTTTTGAGCCGGCGAACGATCACCTTCCAGAGCCGCAACAAGTAGGCCATGTCGCGCGAGAGTTCTTTTTTCGTGCGCTCCTGGCCGGCGGTGCGAACGATGAACCCCAGCCCCTTGGGCGGGTTGAGTTCGAGCAGCGTATCGCGGAGGGTGCGGCGGACCTGATCGTCTTCGATCTTGCGCGAGACGCCGACCCGCCCCAGGGCGGGCATCAGCACCAGGTAGCGGCCGGGAATGCTGATGTAGGTGCTCAGTGTCGGCCCCTTGGTGCCGAGCCCTTCCTTGATGACCTGGACCAGCACTTCGTCGCCGCGGCGGAAGATGTCTTGAATCGGCGGCTTGAAGCGCGGACGCCCGCCGCGCGGCAAGCGTGCCTGTCCCGTTGCGGGCGGCCCGCCACGACCGCGGCCCCGCGGCCCACCGCCGTCGTCGGGGTCGCCGTCCTCGTCGTTTTCCGGTTCGTCGTCCCCCGTGTCGATGTCGGCCATGCGGCCGGGGCCCATCGAGTCGGGCACTTCAAAGCCCCCCTGACGAAAATATTGCGGCTCGACGTCGGAAATGTGCAGAAAGCCGTTGCGGCCGACGCCAAAATCGACGAACGCCGCCTGGATGCTGGGCTCGAGGTTGACGATCCGCCCTTTGTAGATGTTGCCGACGTAGTTGTCCGCGCTGGCCCGTTCGATGTATAGCTCTTCGAGGACTCCGTCTTCAACGATCGCGATCCGGCACTCCTCCGGTTGCGAGACATTGATCAGCATTTCGCTCTTCATGGATTTTTGGGCTTTCGTGTACGTGGTGATGGCGCCGAGAGCGCCCGCCCCAGCCGCCAGTGCCGCGACTTGGCGGCCAACCAGCGGCCAGAGACTGCGAGCGGCTGCATGCAACCCAGCCGCCCCAAGCGGCCCCGCTGATGTAGCAGGGGGCGGGCCCAGGGGGGCGGACGTCGCTGAGGCGGATTCGCGCGGGGCGAACCCCCTTCAGTTCAGCGAGCGAACGTCGAACGAGCGGGCAGCGCGCACGAGCGGCAGGGCCTCGGCAGGAACGGAAGAATTCGAGCGGGGCAGGCGCGTTGCCGGCCCCCACGGAAGGGCTCAACCCACAGCGACGGCCACCTGACGGCGACGAACACCTGGCGCCGGCGACGGGAACGCTCGGCGAATTGAGGATTGTCGGGCAGGTCTGGGAATACCGTTGCGGCATGGGGTGTGAGACAGTTACCAAACAGGACTACCAGGCAGGTGGCGGCGGCCGCGCATTTGCCTACGAGGCGGGCTGGCCGGGCGTTTCGCCAAAACCGCTTTCGATCAGGCGCGCCAGGGCTTCGACGGCGGGCTCGGCATCGTCGCCGATCGCGCGTAAACAAAGAGTGGTACCGTTTCCCGCCCCTAACGTCAACAAGTCGAGGATGCTTTTGCCGTTAATGACCTCGTTTCCCTTCAGAATCTCGACCTGGGCCTGAAACTGGGTGGCCAACTTCATAAACATATGCGCAGGCCTGGCATGAAATCCTTGCGGATTAACTAGCGTGACCGTCTTTTGTACTGGATTGCTCAACATGCCAAGGCGAGACAAGGAATTCCGCGGGTAAACGTGAGCCAAAGGGGGGATGCTCGGTCAAACCGCCCGAGGGTGGCCGAGGCCGAGTCGGAGCACCCAAAACCGCGGCTGCGGTGGCCTTGAGGGCTGGCGATTCGCCGGCCGAACCGGCTGGCCGTTAGGTGCCAAACTGGTTGCTGTCCGCCTCTTCCAGCAACAGGTGAATATCTTTGGACGACTTGGCCTGTTTCAGGAAGCGACAGAAGGTGTCGTCCCGCAATTGGCGCGAGATATTTTCGAGCGCGCGCAGGTGGTCACCCGGTCGATCCGGCGGAGAAACCAACAAAAAGAAAAGATGCACCTTGTCGCCGTCGAGGCTGTTAAAGTCGATTCCCTCGCCGCTGACGCCGATCGTCCCGACCAGCTTTTCGACCGACGCGTGCTTGGTATGCGGCACGGCGACGCCGCGGCCGATGCCCGTGCTGCCCAGCTCTTCGCGCTTCATGATGGCGGCCACGATGCCGTCCACGTCGGCGGGCTGGATGGCACCGGCCTGCGCCAGGGACGCAACCAGTTCGCGAATCACGCCGGGCTTATCGAGGGTCGTCAGGTCCGCTTGAATGGCCGGCACGCTGACAAAATCGGAGAATTTCATACGTTCTTTTCCCAGGAACCACTTCCATCGGCCGCTAGCAACAGGGGGGGTCGGCTTTACAAATCGGCGGGCGGGGGTGGCTCGATGTGCTTATGCCCGGTCGCCCGGTGCTCTTTCAGTTTCTCTTTGAACCGCTTCAACTGACTTTCCATCTTTTCAACCACGCTGTCCAGGGCCGCCAGGACGGTGGGTGCCTTGTCGGTAGCCACAAATTCGTCGTGGTGCTCGGCCGAGACCCGTAGTTCTACGGTCGGCGCGTCGCGGTGTTCGAGATCGACGGTAACCTGCATGGCCGTCACGCGATCGAAAAACTTCCGCACGCCCTCCACCTTTTCGGTGATTTTTTCCTGCGTCCCTGGGCTGAGGTGGCCATGCCTGGCCGAAATGTTGATCTGCACCGATGCGAACTCCTCGGAAGGTATCGACCAACGAGCGTCGTGCGGGGCCAGCAAAACCCCAGAACGGCAAAACCCCAGAACGAAACAATCGATTCTACTGCTTGCGGCGACGGCCTTAAACCCGGTGTGTCAGACGTAACTGCGTGGGGCGCCCTTAGTCTAACCCGTCTGCCCGGCGTGGAAAGGGCGTGAAAGCAAGCTGCCCCGCAAAGCGGCCGCAATTGCGCCTAAGGCAACGGGGCCACCGCCCCGCGGGGAGACGACAATGCGGCCGCCGCAGCAGGCGGCCGGTCCAGCGGCTTATAGGGATCGATCGGAGAGAGGGGCAAGACGTAGTGGATCTTGTCTCGCTCGCCGCGCAATCTCCAGTTGCGGATTGCCGTTTGTGAATCGGCGGGGCGCTTTTGGGGCATGTAGAACTCCATCGCCCCGGTGATCGTCACCAGGTTCTGAAACGCCAGAACGCGAATATCCATCTGCTCGCTTTCCAGGTGCTTCACCAGATCCAGCGCGCTCCCCTTGGCCAATTGGTCCGGGCTGTATCCCAGCAGCAGGCGATAGAGCGCCTCGGCATGGTCGGGCCGCAATCCTTCCAACGTCGTTTTCAGCAGTTCCGCCGCACGGGGATCGCGGACGATCGCCTGTCGCAAGGCCGCGAATTCGCCCGCCCAGAACGAGTATTGCCGAGCATCGTTCAGATCCTTGAGGATCGGCTCGAATTGGTTCAACTGGCTGAGACACCGGGCGGCAAGCGCCCGCACGTTGACCTGGCGGTGTTCGGTCGCTTCGAGCAGCGCCACGTTCAACGGCCGCTCCTGGTCGAGCAGGCGCTCGAGGGCCAAGGCCGTATCGCGATCGATCGCGGCGATGCTTTTCGCGTCGATCCAGTCGGGCTTGGCAAACGGGCCCAAGGTTTCGGGCGGTTCCGAGCCCACGTAGATGCGCACGTGCTGCTCGGGAATGCTGGCCCGCTCCTGCCCCATTTCGTCCCAATGCACGCGCCCCTGCATGTTGAAAATCTCGACGACCGGCACGGACTGCTCGGCCAGCGGGTCCGCACCCGGCGGCAAATAGCGTTTCACTGAAATGGCGAGCGCCGAATCCGCATCGACCAACGTGGCCGTACCCCGCACGCCGCCCAGGTCGAGATCGATCTGCGCGCCCGCCGCCCCCACCGTAACCGCCAGCAGCCGGCCGTAATCGACGGTCATTCGCGATGCGCCGCCGTCGGACGGCTCGTGCAGTTCGACGGAAGACTCGCTGTTAAATGTCATCTGCACTCCCGAGGCGAGCGCGATTTGTGGCCGGTAAGCGGGCAGCGCCACCAATTTCATTCCGGCCGACAGGATCTCTTGCGGCGCGACTCGCTGCCAGACGCCATCGGCAATTTGCAGCGCCATGATCTGATCGTCCGAGCTGAAGCGACCCACGTCCAAGGCCACCGCGGGCGGCTCCTCCGTCGGTTTGCCGGCCGGCAGAGGCAGGGGCTTCTCTTTCGGCGCGGGCGCAACTTCGGGAGGTTCGGGAATCGCGGGCAGCACGGCCAGCCCCGCCGGGTCGGGCTCGGCCGCCGATGGTGGATCGACGGCGGGCGGCAGATCGACCGTCGGACGGAGTTGCTCGACTACCGGTTCGACCACCGGTGAAACTGCGGTAGGTGGTTCCACCGGGCGGACGTTGTCCGAAGCCTCCACGGGAGCACCCTCGGAGCGCGGGCGGGTTGCCTTTTCGTCCGCCGCGAGAGCGGCTGACGGGGAAATCCCTGCGGAAGATGCGTCCGGCGGGTTCTCTTGGGTCGGCTCGTCGGGCGAATCCTCGGCGATCGGCGCTGGACCCGAAACCATCTGTGCGATGGGGTGCGAAGCGTTAAACGGGCCGAGCGACCGAAGAATGACCAGGCCAAGGAGCAGCGCCGCCACAGCCGTCAAAACCCATTGCCAACCGCTCGCTCGGCGGCCCGCCCGCAGGTAATCGGGAACCTGGGGCGCGACCCTGACCGCGGCCGGCTGGCCATTCGCTTTGGCCTTGGCCGCAGCGACGGGCGGGGCATCCACTCGGCCGCTTGTGGGAGGCGCGCCGGCGGCCGGTTCCGTGCTGCCCAGGCCATACATCTTGTCGCGCAGCGACTGAGAAACATCGGCCGGTTTGCCCAGCACCAAGGCCAGGATTTGGTGGCAGCCGGCGACTTCGGCCAGGTGGGCATCCGATTCGAGACAAACCCGCTCGAAATCTCCCACGCGATCTTGGGGGAGCGCGCTGTCCAAGTACTCGGCCACCGTGTTGGCGTCGTTTCCCATCCCTTTGCCATCGACCTTGGGGGCGCTCATCCGCACCTTCTTGGTCACGGTGCGAACGCGCTGTACCAACCCTCCCGCAAATTCGCTTTCCTGAATCTTGCGGCCCAGCTCCTCGGCGTCGTTGGGATCCAAAACGTTGTCCAGATAGGCCAACATCGTTCGCAGCGTCAATCGCATGGCAGGGGATCCTCTTCTCGCGGCATCTTTTCTCGCGGCAGCGGGCGTCTATCTGAATAGTGCCGAATGCGGGTCGTTACCGTAGCGATTGCAGTGATATTTTATCCTTCTTAAGTTAGCGACTGCGAGTGAATGTAGTTAAGTCTTTTCATGCAAGTACTTTGCGAGCATTGTTGCTGACGATTGTTAAGCCGCCTCGCGCTCGTGACCACCTGCGTTACGGGATGCATGTTCTCCGTTAAACGCCGACGAGGGCTTACTTGCGACTGTCGGTTCTGAACATAACGCAAAGCCCACCGCAATCGCCACAAGTTGCAAGACGGCGAGCGCGGCGGGATGAAAGTCCCAGCGGGCCGAGCGCGGACGCGTCAATTCGTCGGTAATGAAGCGCTCGCCGGGGCGGAGCGCCCCGCCGCTGGCCTCGACAATCCACTCGGGTGCTCGCTCCCAGCCGTGGGCCGTCCGTCGCCAGCCGTCGTCGGCCGAATCGGCGTCATTGGCGATGCCACCGGCAGAAGCGGCGCAGACGAGCGCTCCGCAGATTAACAAGAGCACGCAGCCGAAGCGGCCGGGGACGAAAAAGCGAGCGGCACGAGCCGTCATGGCAAAGTTCCAGCAAGGAGCGGGTCTCGAGTCCTTGCTCGCCTTCTCTGGCAATGCCAATGCCGGGGCTGGCCGAACCGCTAGCGTATGATCGCAACTAGCGTACCCGCAGCAGCTTATAGGTTTAGGCGAAAGGCATGCGCGGGCTCCCTTATGTGGCTTGCGGGCAACAAATTCCGACCCCACGCGTTGCCATTTCGCCACGGTTGCCGGGCAGCATCCGTGGCCTGCCGAGGGCGCTTCAGGAATTTGCCGCGGGGCAATGCGTGGCCTAGGTTTCAGCGCGTGGAATCGCGGCTTCCTCGGTTGCTTCCATGTGCCCCCTGGTAGGGTGCTTCTCCATTCACCCCATGCTGGACTCGGAGCCAAGGAATGACGAACAAGCCTTCCCCTGGACTGAAGGAACTGCTTCACACCGCCCAACTTCCCGCCCTGCCGCAAAGCGCGATCCGCCTGTTGGAACTGTCGCAGAATCCCGACAACGGGCCGGCCGAGTTCGCCGTGCCGATCGAATCCGACCCCGGCCTGACCGGCCAAGTGCTGAAGTTCGTCAACTCGTCGTACTTTGGCTTCTCGCGCGAGATTTCGAGCGTCAAGCTGGCGATCACGCTAGTCGGCATCCGCACGATCAAGAACTTCGCGCTGTGGAG
>JBBDYF010000066.1:0-6763 GCA_040901775.1 Pirellulaceae bacterium
AAAGGACTCTCCACGATCGAACCGCGCGATCTCGCCAAAGACTCCCGACCCCCTTAGGCATCGCCGCGCGATTTGTGGCTACTTGGGAGTTCTGTGCAGTCTGGGAATTCCCAGAAATCTCTGCCGATTAAATCGTTTCCCCAAAGTTTGCCGGTTAGGGCGACGATAACAACCGTGCCGATTTCTACGTTTGGACCGTGCGCTAGCGCACTCGCCAGCCGGGGAAGTGGGTCAGGGGGGCCTGACAATGTGAGTCGCTTGCCGCGCCGCCGGCAAGCACCGCCGCGAGAAAATCGCGGCGGCGACACCGCTCGACCTGACCGACGGCGCTGCCGGGCGACCCGAAGCCCAGCACCGCCCCACTCCAAGGACGGGAAATCGATGAGCCGCCCAGTCTCCTCCTGGCGAATCCTGCTGGTCTGTGCCTTGGTCGCCGCCACCGGCTGCCATCCGACGCAGCCCTTCTATCTGCACGAAGACGGCGACCTGTCGCACTACATCGACAAGGCGACCGCCACCGAGCATCCCGACCTGAATTCGGCCCCGCTGGCCGAAGTGGAATATGCCGAAAAGCCGCTGACCCTCAGCAATCCCGAGTTCAAGGAGTTCTGGGATCTGACGCTGGAAGACTGCATTTCGCTCAGTTTGAACAACAGCAAGGTGATCCGCGGCGGATCGGCCGCCCGGCTGCAAAACGGCACCTTGGTGGCAGGCACCAGCGAAGGGTCGCTGGTGCTCAACTCGGTCGGCCGGGCCTTCGCGACCAGCTACGACCCGGCGATCGTCGAATCGAACCCCGGCTTTCAGCAGTTCAATCTGTTTGGCCAGCCGACCGCCGACGGCCCGACGGTCGATGGGGGCGTGTCGGGGGTGCGGCAAGGGGTCGAAGCGGCCTTGTCCGATTTCGACGCCCAGTTGAGCATTACCGGCAACCCGGGCTCGCAAATCGCCAGCAGCACCGACCGACCGCAGAATGTCATTCCCAATAATATCGGCTTTCCGCAAGTGACCGACCTGCGTCAAGGTGGCTTGTCGGCCGCCTTGTCGAAGCGAACGGCCGAAGGAACGCAGTACTTTTTCCGCAGCACGACCGACTACGATCGGGGCATTCAGCGAGGTTCGTTTCAGGCGCTCAACAGCACCTGGACGCAGGCCCTGGAGGTCGAGGCCCGGCATCCCTTGCTCCGCGGCCGGGGTTCGCAGATCAACCGAATGCCGATCGTGCTGGCGCGGATGGGAACCGACATCGAAATCATGAGCGTGCAGGCCCAACTGCAAGACATGCTCGACAACGCCGAGATTCGCTACTGGGATTTGTACCTGGCCTATCGCAACCTCGAAACGGCCAAGGTGGGCCGCGACAGCGCCATGGTCACCTGGCGAATCGTGTACGACAAGTACCAGGTCGGCAACGAGTCGGTGCAAGCCGAGGCCCAGGCCCGCGAACAGTATTTTGCCTTCCGGGCGCAGGTCGAATCGGCCCTCCGCGAGCTGTACAACGCCGAGAACGAACTGCGGCTGATCATGGGGTTGTCGGCGACCGACGGCCGCCTGATCCGTCCGAAAGACGACCCGACGCTGGCCCACGTCGAATTCGAGTGGAACGAAATCCTGGCCGAGGCGATCGCTCGCCGGCCGGAGTTGATCGCCAAGCGGTGGCAGGTCAAGCAGCGCGAGTTGGAGCTGATCCTGGCCCGCAATCGCTTGTTGCCGCAGCTCGATGTCGGGGCGTTCTATCGCTGGCTCGGCGTGGGAGACGATTTGATCCAGGCCAGCCGCACCGGGATCGATTTCCCGGGCGCCGGCTCGACCGCGTTCGAAGAGATCACCGACGGCAAGTTCCAGGAATGGGGATTGCTGCTGCAATACCAGATGCCGATCGGCTTCCGGCGAGAACTGGCCGGCGTGCGGCACGCGCAACTGTTGCAGGCCCGCGAAAAGGCGGTGCTGGAAGAGATGGAGCTGGATGTCTCGCACGGGCTGGCCAAGGCGGTGCGGAATCTGGATGCCAACTTCGAGCTGGCCCAGACCAACGCCAACCGGTGGGCCGCTTCGCAGACGGAAGTCGAGGCGATGGAAGCCTTGCATGCCGGCGGCCGGGTGCCGCTGAACGACGTGCTCGAAGCCCAGCGCCGCCGGGCCCAGGGGCAGGCAGCCTTCTGGTCGGCCGTCACCGAATACAACAAGGCGATCGCCGACCTGCACACGCGGAAGGGCTCGATCCTGGAATACAACGGCATCGGCTTCGAGGAAGGGGCCTGGCCGCAAAAGGCGTACTGGGATGCCTTGGCGCGGGCTCGCGAGCGGGATGCCGGCACGTATATCGACTACGGCTGGACGCGGCCCAAGGTGGTCAGCCGGGGCGAAGTGCCGCACGGCAACGTGCTGGAAGGAGTTCAGATGGAGGCGATGCCGGGGGCGGAAGAAATTCCGTCGCCGGAGCCGACGCCGGCCCAGCCGCCGGTGGATGGCGAGTTGCCCATGCCGACGCCGATTGAGACCCGCTCGCTGCTGCGGACCCCGGCGGTATCGCAGGCGAGCCATCAGGTCGAACCCGCGGCCGCGGCAATTGGAACGGGCGTGGCCGCCGGCGAGGCGAGTCCGGTGGTGGCGCGGCCGACGGTCACCGCCAAGCCGTTGCCCAAGCCGAGCCCCAAGCCATTGCCCAAGCCGGTCGATCCGGTGGTGACGCGGGCGATTGCCCCCGCCAGTATTGCCAGCCCGGCTGAGGGCGATTCGGCCTCGGTGGCCAATCCGCTCCGCTCGGGAATACGGCGGTAAGAGTGGCTTTTTTGCGGTCGCTGAAGTAGGTCAGGGGGGGATGTGCGATTTGTGATTGGCGGTGGGCCAACGGCAGCCCGTGCCTAATAATACGGGCTTGATTTCGCTGTTGGCTTTGTGCCGGCGGGCATTTGTTGGTTTGGGCGCGGCTCGATTGCATTGCGGATTTCAGGCCGCTCCCGACGATCTCAATTGCTTGAGCTGCTCGGAAATTTCGAGCAGGCTGGCGTTGATCTGCCGCAGCGTGGCCCGCCGCGAAGCCAGCACCAGGAAGACCGTCGAGCCGGCGGCCAGGGCCAAGACGCCCACCGAGCAGGTGATGCCGAGGGTAATCATCCGAGACATGATGTGGGCCTGGAACTCGGCTGCTTCCCGCATGGCGGGCGTCATGCCGGCGCGAGCCACCTGGGCTTCATCCCGCAGGTGAGCCTCCCACGGCATCAACAGGGCCAGGGCCACCAGCATCCACAGCACCATCAGCAGCGCCCCAATCCACAGGGCGATCGTGATCGCCGTCTGCCACCAGATCCGGCGGCGATCGCGGTCGAGAATGCGCCATGTATGCTCGCGCGGGTCGCCCGCTCCCGCCAGTTTTCGCGCGTCGAGGTCCAGCAGCGCCCGGCTTAGTTCTTTGTCACTCATGATTGTTCTTCTCCAGTAAGTTGCGCAGCGCCCGTTTGGCATAGTGCAAGCGAGAGCGCACCGTTCCCAGCGCCAGGCCGGTAACGCGGGCGATCTCGTCGTAGCTCATCGATTCCAGAAACCGCAGCACCAGCACCTCGCGCTGCTCGGTCGGCAATCGGTCGAGCGCCGCGTGAATGAAGGCCGCGTCCTCGGCGTCAAATTCGTTGTCTTCGGGCACCTCGTCCGGCACGTCCAGCTCGCCCAGCGTCTGCTCCAACCGGTGCGATTTGCGCAGCACTCCAAAGGCGCGGTCCCGCGCGATCCGATACAGCCAGGCCCGCAGCGCCTGGGGATCGGCCAGCCGCGGCAGATAACGGAACACAGCGAGCCAAACGTCCTGCAGCACGTCGTCGGCCTGGCCGGCGCCGCGCTCCGGCCCCAGCAGTTTCCGCAGAAAATACAACAGCCGCGGGCTATAGCGCTCGACCAGTTCGGCAAACGCCCCTTCGTCTCCCGCCTGGCAGCGCACGACCAGAACCCGTTCGTAAATCAGGTCGAGTTGGTCGGTCATGCGGCTCTCAGCCGGGTGCGAAGCGATGCGTCTCCAAGAACAGGTTGAGCGCGGACGAGGAAAAGTTCAACGAGAGCGACAGGATTTGGACGGCCCTGCGACCACTTCGTGCAAGCTGCCGGAAATGGTGCGCCCGATTTGCGGCGACGCGGCTCAGGGGGCAAAAAAAAATTTGCCGGGCGGGAAATAATTCGAGTCCGCCGCGCATCTATACAGAGTGTCACTGCGCGCGGGTGAAGGTGCTGGCCGGCTGGATGGTGGCGAGATCACCGATTCGGGAAACGTTTCGCTAATCGCTCCGATTAGCAAAACTTCCCTCGCGACCCGCGATTAACGATTGCAACTGGCTGTAAGCAAACGAGTTACAAAACGATAAGCAATTCGGCGGCGCGAAAAAAACCGCAAAGCGAAAAGCAAAATGGGGGTGCCAAGAGGGGGATTACCGAGTCGCCAGGTAGAGATAGCCGCGGGACCTACGGCAGCGGGGCGCTGCGGGCGTACGAGCCGAGCAGGTCGAGGCGGGCCGTCTTGCGTCCCAGGGCGAGCAACGCCTTTTTGACCTTGGATTCCGACTGGTGCCCTTCGAGTTCGACGAAGAATAGGTACTCGTTTTTCGAGTTGGGCATCGGAAACGATTCGATCCAGGTCAGGTTCAGCCGGCCGCGCTTGAAGACGAGCATGGCGTCGGCCAGGGCACCCGGCTTGTGCGGAATTTCGAACATCAAGGCAGTTTTGTCGCGGCCCGTGCGGGGCGGCTCCTGACCGCCGATGACGGCAAAGCGGGTGACGTTATGTTGGTTGTCTTCGACTCCCGAATCGATCGCGGCCAGGCCGTAGTGCAGCCCCGCTTCGAGGCTGGCGATGGCGGCGGCCCCCGGCTTGTCGGCGGCAATCTGGGCGGCGACGGCCGTGCTGGTCATTTCGACCTGCTTGGCCTGCGGCAAGTTCTTCGCCAGCCACTCGCGGCACTGCGAGAGGGCCTGCGGCTTGCTATAGACTTCGACCACCTCGCCCCGCGGGCACTTGCCGAGCAGGTGGTGATGAATGGCAAGTTGCACCTCGCCGGTGATCCGCGTGGGGATGCGGGCGAACATGTCGAGGGTATCGACGATCCGGCCGTCGGTCGAGTTTTCGATCGGCACGATGCCGTAGTCGGCCTGGCTGAAATGGATCGACTCGAAGACCGCCTTGATGGTGGCGACGGGGGTCAGGTCGGGCCCCTCGCCAAAACGTTCGATCGCGGCCAGGTGGCTATAGCTGTACTTAGGCCCCAGGTAAGCGACGCGCACCGGCTTGACGAGCGTGCGCACCGCCCCGAGCACTTCGCGAAAGATCTGCCGCAGAGCTCGCTCGTCGAGCGGGCCTTTATTTTGAACGATCAACTCGGCCAGCGCCTGCTGCTCGTTGGTCAGGTCGTAGAGCGGGCTGCCTTCGCCTTGCCGAAACTTGGCCAGCTTCTGGCTCGCGCGGGCGCGATCCGAAACGAGTTTCAAGAGGTCGCGGTCGAGTCGCTGAATTTCTTTGTGAACCGCATTGATCGAGCCGGTGGGAGTCTTCTTTTTCGTCATGGCACGGTCACGATTCAGGGAGGCGCGATTCAGGGTGCAGGCGCGATTCAGAATGGCGGATGCAAGCGCGGCCCGCGCCGCGCGAAAAACGGGCATCCAAGTGTACGTTGTTGGAGAGGGCCGTGCAGGGCGTACGAAGGGCACATCCGGAAACAATGATCCAAAAGAACGCCGAGAATAACCTGAAAACAGGGCTTGCGGATAGCCGCCATCCACCGAACCGCCCCAGCGGCATTGTTTCAAAAAAGTCGCAAGCGCTTTGATATAAACAGGTTACGAAAATCTCGTCCACACCAAAAACTGACGTTGCCAGTTGCAACAGTTTTCCGCTAGAAAACTGGGTGCCACGGACGGCACGGTTGCGGAAGGATTCCCCAGAAGGGTTGTCACGCCCCCCGGCAGCGAAGTCGGCAGGGCCACACTGCTGGAAAGGAGATCCGCGAATGCTGGTCATCACGCGCCGTCCCGGCGACCGCATTTTGTTTCCCACGCTGGGAATTACGATCCACGTCTCGCGCGTCGATGGCCGGAGCGTGCGGCTGGGGGTCGATGCCCCGCGCGACGTGCATGTGTTGCGGCACGAACTGGCCGACGAAGGCCGGTATCAGCCGCGTGCCGAGCAGCCGCGTGCCAACGGCGAGGAGCGAGCCGAGCAAGAGCGCGTCGAGCGCGAGCGGCGTCATGCCGTGCGGAACCGGTTGCACACGAGCCTGCTTTCCTTGCATTTGCTGCAACGACAGTTAGAACTGGGCCAAGCGAGCGGTGACGATCTGGAAACGAAGGTCGCCGGCCTGTTGCGGCAATTGGAGGCGGTCGAAGCCGAGCTCGTTTCGCCGGGACAAAAGCCGCGGCGTTCGGCGCTGGTCGTCGAAGACAACGAGAACGAGCGGTCGCTGCTGGCCGGCGTGATGCAGACGCACAACTACAACGTGGCGACCGCCAACGATGGCGAGGATGCGCTCGCCTACCTGAAAAGCCATTGCAAGCCGGATGTCGTGCTGCTCGATATGAACATGCCGCGGCTCGATGGCGCGGCGACCGTGCGTGAGATTCGCAGCAATCCCGATCTGTGCGGCGTGAAGCTGATCGCGGTCAGCGGGATGGAGCAACGGCAGGCGAAAGTGGTGTTGGGGCGGCACGGGGTCGATCGCTGGTTCACCAAGCCGGTGCGGCCCGACCTGCTGATGGCCGAGATCGACCGCGAACTAGCGGGCAGGGG
>JBBDYF010000067.1:0-6745 GCA_040901775.1 Pirellulaceae bacterium
CAGGCGACGCCCCGCCTGGACCAGATGGCGGCCGAGGGGATTCGCTTTACCAGCGGTTATTGCTCGCAGCCGATCTGTTCCCCCTCGCGGGCCGGCATTCTGACCGGCAAGCATCCGGCCCGGCTGCACATCACCACGTTCATTCCGGGGCGGGCCAATGCCCGGTCGCAAAAGCTGCTGCACCCCCAGATGCGGATGGCATTGCCGCTGGAAGAGAAAACCTTGGCCGAATACCTGAAAGCGGCCGGCTATGCGACCGCCTGCATCGGCAAGTGGCACTTGGGGGGCGCTGGCTTTGGGCCGCAGGATCAGGGCTTCGACGTGGTCCATGCGGGCAAAGCGAATACTGAGCCGTCGGAAACCGAAGGGGGCAAGGGAGAATACGACCTGACCGCTCAGGCGGTGAAGTTTATCGAAGAACACAAAGATGGGCCGTTCTTTCTCTACTTGCCGCACAACACGCCGCACATTCCGCTGGCGGCCAAGCCCGAGCTTGTCGAAAAACATAAGGATTCCTTCAACCCGATCAACGCGGCGATGATGGAAACGATGGACGACTGCGTCGACCTGGTGCTGGGGAAGCTGAAGGAGTTGTCGCTCGACGAGCGGACGATCGTCATCTTCACGTCCGACAACGGGGGCCTGCACGTTCACGAGTTCGTCAACTCGCCCAGCACGCACAACACGTCCTACCGCGGCGGCAAGGGATTTGTGTATGAAGGGGGCCTGCGCGTGCCGACGATCATCCGCTGGCCGGGCCAGATCAAACCGGCGGTGGTCGAGACGCCGCTGGTCAATACCGATTGGGCGCCGACGCTCTTGTCGCTGGCGGGGTTGGCCGTGCCGGAGGGTCTCGACGGCAGCGATCTTTCCGCGTTGCTGACGCAAGGAACCGAGCCGGCCGAGCGGATGCTGTTTTGGCATTCTCCGCACTACAACAACCAGGGTGGCCGGCCGGCCGGCGCGGTGCGCGACGGCGATTGGAAACTGGTCGTCCATTACGACACGGGCGCGAGCGAGCTTTACAACCTGCGGCAAGACATCGGCGAGACAAAGAACCTGGCCGCCGACCAGCCCCAGCGCGTGGCGGCCATGACCGGGCGGCATCAGAAGTGGCTCGCCGCGATCGACGCCCAAACCAACACGCCCAACCCCGACTTCGATCCGGCCCTGTTCAAGCGGTTGTACGAAGACTTCGACCCTAGCCGCCCGCCGTTGGCTGGGACGGCGGCCGAAATGGCCGAGCAGATGCACGACTGGCGGCAGTTGATGAACGAAATGGTCCGCGGCAGCCGGGCGGGGAAGCAGGGGAAGCAGAAGTAAGTGGACCTCCAACGAGGAGCCGGCTCAGATCTGCCGATGGCGCCCCCTGCGAGGAGTCGAGGATGTTTCGTATTCGCAGCGTGCAAGACGACGTGCAACCCGCCAATCAAGAGGCGATTCGCGAGGTGCAGCGACTTTTAGGTGAGCTGTTTCCCGGCGTCCCCGCAGCCGAGATCGCCTCGATTCCCGAAAAGTTGCACAATCCGTTTCAGCAGCGGTTTCGCTTGCTCTTGATCGTCGCGGAAGATTCGCAGGGGCGCTTGCTGGGGTTTGCCATCCTGCTGCACGAGCCGATTCTCAATTTCTGCTTTTTGGACTTCCTGGCCAATGCTCCCCGCGTGCAAGGGCGGGGCATGGGGTCGGCGCTGTACGAGCAGGTCCGCGAAGAGGCTCGCGCCCTGGATGTCGCCGGGCTCTTCTTCGAGTGCCTGCCCGACGAACCCGACTGCTGCCGCGACGCGCAGGTGTGCAAGCAGAACGCTCAGCGGCTGCGGTTCTACGAGCGCTACGGGGCCCGGCCGATCGTGGGCACGGCCTACGAAACGCCCGTCTCGCCGACCGATACCGACAACCTGCCCCACTTGGTTTACGATCCGCTCGATCGGGGCGAGTCGCTGCCGGCGGCGTTTGCCCGGCAGGTCGTCCGGGCCGTGCTCGAGCGGAAATATAGCCATCTGGTCGGTCCCGATTACGTCGAGCGGGTCGTCGATTCGATCCGGGACGATCCCGTGCGGATTCGGCCGGTGCGCTATGCCAAGGCCCGCGCGGCGGCAGTCGTCGTGCTCGCTCGCCCTTCGGACCGGATCGTGCTGGTGGTGTCGGACAAACACCGCGTGCATCACATCCGCGAACGGGGATATGTCGAATCGCCGGTTCGGATCGGTTCGATCCTGCGGGAACTGAACGCCTCGGGATTGATGGAGCAGATCACCGCCCGCGAGTTCTCGCTCGACCACATCACGGCGATTCACAATGCCGAGTTCGTCGAGTATTTGCGCCGCGCCAGCGAACTCGCCCCGCCCGGCAAGTCGGTCTATCCGTATGTCTTTCCCATTCGCAACGCGGCCCGGCCCCCGCGCGAGCTGCTGGTGCGGGCCGGCTACTATTGCATCGACACGTTCACGCCGATCCATCGCAACGCCTTTTCGGCCGCCAAACACGCCGTCGATTGCACGCTGACCGCCGCCCAGGCGGTCGCCGATGGACGCGGCCTGGCGTACGCCCTCGTTCGCCCGCCCGGCCACCATGCCGAGACCAGCGTCTTCGGCGGCTTCTGCTACTTCAACAACGCCGCCATCGCCGCGCAATATTTTAGCAGCCGGGGGAAGGTCGCCATCCTCGACGTCGATTTCCATCACGGCAACGGCCAGCAAGAGGTTTTTTATGGGCGAAGCGACGTGCTCACCGTGTCGATCCACGGCGATCCCGACTATGCGTATCCGTATTTCACCGGCTTTGCCGACGAGACCGGCCGCGGCGCCGGCGCGGGCTTCAATCTGAATCTTCCACTGCCCGAGCAGCAGGACGGCGCGCAGTATCGAGCCGCCCTCGACACGGCTTTGCAGGCGGTAACCAACTTCGACCCGGCCACCCTGGTGGTGTCGCTCGGCCTGGACCCGGCCAAGGGGGATCCGACCGGCACCTGGTCGCTGACGGCCAAGGATTTTTCCGAGAATGGTCGCCTGATCGGCCGCTTGCACCGGCCGACCCTGGTGGTTCAGGAAGGAGGCTATCGGACCCGCACGCTGGGGATCAATGCCCGTAGCTTTCTCAGCGGCATGTTGGAGGCCAGGCTGGCGGCGGAAAGCCGGCCGCTCGTGCCGGGACGCTAGGGGGAGTAGTAGAGCGGGGCTGCCAACCCCTACAATTCGCCCACTCGAATGATCCGCTTCGTCGCTTCGCTCGCCAGGTCGTGTCGTACATGCAAGTTGCCATTCTCAAGGAGACCTTCCCCGGCGAGCGACGCGTGCCGCTGGTCCCAGCCGACGTGCCTAAGCTGGCCAAAGCGGGGATCGAGACACTGGTCGAAAGCGGCGCGGGGCAAACCGCCGGCTTTGGCGATCAACTTTATATCGCGAGGGGGGCGAAAGTCGTCGCCACGCGGCGCGAGGCTTGGGCCGCCCCGATCGTGGTGCAGGTCCGCTCGTTCGGCGCGAATCTGACCGCCGGCCGGGCAGACCTGGCGAACCTTCGGCCGGGGCAAATCGTCCTGGGAATGTGCGATCCGCTGGGCGAGCCGCGGGCCGTGGCCGAGGTAGCCAAAACCGGCGCGACGCTGTTTGCCCTGGAACTGATCCCGCGCACCACGCGGGCCCAGTCGATGGATGTGCTGTCGTCGATGGCGACCATCGCCGGCTACCGGGCCGTCCTGTTGGCGGCGGTCGAACTGCCGAAGATATTCCCGCTGATGATGACGGCGGCGGGCACCCTCACCGCGGCTAGGGCCTTTGTGATTGGGGTCGGGGTCGCCGGCTTGCAAGCGATTGCCACAGCCCGCCGGCTGGGGGCGGTGGTGCGGGCTTACGACGTGCGCCCCGCCTGCCGCGAACAGGTCGAAAGCCTGGGAGGAAAATTCGTCGAGCTGCCGCTCGAAACGGGCCAGGCCGAGGGGCAGGGGGGCTATGCCCAGGCCCAGGACGAAAACTTCTACCGTCGGCAGCGCGAGTTGCTGGCCCAGGTCGTCGGCGAATGCGACATCGTCATCACCACCGCCGCAATCCCCGGCAAACAATCCCCCCTACTGATCACGGCCGAAGCGGTTGCCGGAATGCAGCCGGGAAGCGTTGTGGTCGATCTGGCGGCCGAACGGGGGGGCAACTGCGCGCTCACCCAGGCCGACGAGCGGGTCGTCGCCCACGGGGTGACGATCCTGGGCCCTACGAACCTGCCCAGCGAAGTGCCGCAGCATGCCAGCCAAATGTTCTCGGCCAATGTCACCGCGTTCCTCACGAACCTGATCAAAAAGGGAGAAGTGGTGTTGAACTGCGACGACCCGATCATTCGCGAAACGCTGGCGGCGCACGAGGGAGACGTGGTGCAGCCCCGGCTGCGAGAGTTGCTGGGCCTGGCCCGGCTCGAGCAAGAGACGCTGGAAACGTAGCGCGGCGATGTCGAATGGATTGACCGCGGATGGCGCGATTTGCAGCGGAGCGGGCCGCGGAGTTTGAACAGAAGGAAACGAAGAGAACGAAGGGTCGAGTGAGTCGATGAGTCAGAAGTCCTGCACGTATCATCCGCGTTTTCCGCGCAATCCGCGGTTTTCCTTGCCCGTTGCTTCCGTTCTCTGGAAAGCGGCACTCTGCGTTGTGTTCTGCCTGGTTGTGACGGCCGGCACGCTGTTGGCCGATCCCCTGGCGGCGCCTTCATCGGCCAACAATTCGGCCGTAGTCGCCCAGCCGGCGCGTCCTTCGCTGGCGGTCAGCGTCACCATTTTCGTACTGGCGATTTTGCTGGGGGTCGAGGTGATCGGCAAGGTTCCCGCGACGCTGCACACGCCGCTCATGTCGGGCAGCAATGCGATCAGCGGCATTACGGTAGTCGGGGCGGTGATCGCGGCCGGGGCGCTAGGTCGCTGGGGGCCGGCCGTCGCTTTTTTTGCCATCGTGCTGGCGATGATCAACGTCGTCGGGGGGTTTCTCGTTACGCACCGCATGTTGCAGATGTTCAAACGCAAATGAGTCACCTCTGGCGGATCGAGATTGCCACCTTTGCCTACCTGGTGGCGGCCCTGCTCTTCATCTGGGCGCTCAAGAGCATGGCCCACCCGCGCACCGCGGTGCGGGGCAACCTGCTCGGCGTGCTGGGCATGGGGCTCGCCATTGCGACGGCAATCCTCGACGAGCATGTCGCGGGGTACGTCACGATTGTCGCCGGCCTGATCGTTGGCTCCGTGGTCGGGGCGGTGCTGGCCACCCGCGTGCAAATGACCGGCATGCCGCAGATGGTCGCCTTGCTCAACGGCTTTGGCGGGCTCGCTTCGGTGCTGGTCAGTGGGGCCGATTTGCTCAACAACGAGGCCGCCGTGCGACAAGGCCACTGGCCGATCGATGTGCTGATTGCGGTTGCGGCGTCGGCAATTGTCGGGGCGGTTACGTTCTCCGGCAGCCTGCTCGCCTACGGCAAGTTGCAAGAATTCGCCGCGCTCAAAAAACCGATCCGCTATCCGCTGCAGCAGCCGCTGAATGCTCTGCTAGGGCTGGTGGTGCTGGGGCTGTCGGCCTGGCTGGTGGTCGCGGGCGGGGCGGGCCACTTCGGCACGGTGATCGGGCTGTTCGCGGTTATCGCGCTCGCTTCGTTGCTGCTGGGGCTGACCCTGGTGAACCCGATTGGCGGGGCCGACATGCCGGTCGTCATTTCGCTCTTGAACTCGTACTCGGGCATCGCGGCGGGGATGACCGGGTTCGTCATCGCCAACAACGTGCTCATGATCGGCGGGGCCTTGGTCGGAGCATCGGGAATCATCCTCACGCAGATCATGTGCAAGGCGATGAACCGCTCGCTCACCAACGTGCTGTTCGGAGTGCTGGATGCCGGCGGCAGCGGCCCGGCCGCCAGCGAGGTGTACGCCAAGGTGCGCAGCACCACGCCCGAAGACGTCGCTCTGCTGCTCGACGGAGTGCAGCGGGTCGTCATCGTGCCCGGCTACGGCATGGCGGTCGCCCAGGCGCAGCACGCCGTGCGCGAGCTTGGCAAAACGCTGGAAGACAAAGGGGTGAGCGTCGAATACGCCATCCACCCCGTCGCCGGGCGTATGCCGGGGCACATGAACGTCTTGCTGGCCGAAGCCGATGTCTCGTACGACAAGCTGAAGGAGATGGACGCCATCAACCCGACGATGGACACCGTCGATGTGGCGATCGTCATCGGGGCCAACGACGTGGTGAACCCGGTGGCCAAAACCGATCCGAAAAGTCCGATCGCCGGCATGCCGATCATCGAAGTCGATCGCTGCCGCACCGTCATCGTGATCAAGCGGAGCCTGAGCCCCGGCTTTGCCGGCATTGCGAACCCGCTGTTCGCAGCCGACAACACGCTGCTGCTCTTTGCCGACGGCAAAGAGGCGGTGATGGAGATCACCAAGGCGATCAAAGCGGGGTGAGGAGGGGCGGGGCTCGGGGCTCGGGGCTCTGGTGGTCGCCCTATGGGGTCTGTTGTTCGTGATCGTGCTCACGATGATCTCGGGCGCTCGCGAGCTAATGACCCCCGGCGCTTGGGAAAAACAGGGACTCACCTACAAGCTCCGCACGGAGGACCAGCCGGCGGCGACCGTTGCAGAACTACGGAATTATCACGATCGCCAGCAAAAGCTGGAGACCTTGTATCGCCACTTGACGCTGCATGCCGCTGGGCAAGCAGCTACAAATTTGAACAGAAGGTAACGAAGAAAACGAAGGGTGGATTTGACCCGAACATTCGCTCTTCC
>JBBDYF010000068.1:0-39975 GCA_040901775.1 Pirellulaceae bacterium
AAGGCCGAGGTGCTGCGCAAACGTGACCACAAATACGAGCCGACGAAGGTGAAGTAGGCAGTGGTCCCATCGCGGCGCTGCCTACAGCGCTGCGGGGCTTTCCCCCGTGCGCGACGATTCGAGATACGCCACCAGCATGATCTGAGCCGCCAGCTTGTCGAGCCGCTCTTTGCGGCGTTTGCTGGTCAGGCCGGCCTCCAGCAGGAGGGCTTCGGCATGGGCACTGGTGTAGCGTTCGTCAAAAAAGGCGATGGGCAAACCGGTCAGCTCGCCCAACCATTTGCCGAACAGGCGGGCCTCGTAAGATTTCTGGCTTTCCGCCCCGCTGGTATGCACCGGCAGGCCCACCACGAAGCCGGCGATCCGCTCTTCCACGGCCAGTCGGCGGAACCAGGCGGCATCGAGGTCGAGATTGCGGCGGGTGTAGTTTTCCAGCGGGCTGGCCAGGCGCTGATCGGGATCGGTCACCGCGACGCCGACCCGCACCGTTCCGTAGTCGATGCCGGCGAGTCGGCCGACGCGTGGCAAATCGCTGCTCATGGTTGGCCCGGCCGGCGGGCGACGGCTGCCGGTTCGATCGGCGCTCGCTCGTCTGCGGAGACGAAGTATCCCTTATCTAAAAAACGCAGGATGTGCGTTTGGACCCGTTCGTCGCGCAACAGGCCGCTGTGCAACAGCGGCACGACGAGGAAGTCGTCTGCCCCGGCCAGGCGAGTTTCGTCCACGGCGACGATCAAATCGTCGTCGCCGGCGAGAATCGGATTGAGCCCCGCATCGTTGCCGCGACCACCGGCGATGATGCCGAACTCGAACCGGGGCGTGGCCAGCCGCCGCTCGGCCTCATCCCATGAGAGGGCCAACTCTTTGCCACTGGGGCCGGTCACCAGGCCGAAGAGTTGGTTGTCTTTGAACAGGCGGGCGATCCGCGAGCCGGTGTTCGGCGGCCCCAGCATCACCATCCGCGTGATGCGGGGATCGGGTTTCCATTGCGGCGCGGGCATCGCGGACTCGCCCAGGTAGCGGCGGACGACCAGGTTGCCCAGGCTGTGACAGACCAGATGAATTTCGTCGATCCCGTCCAGGTTTTCGAGCACGCGCGCCAGCGACTGGGCGTGTTCGTCGAGCGAGCGCCGCGAACTGGCGTACGAAACATTGATCCAGGTGTAGTCGCCACGCTGGGTCAGGTACTCGCCGATCCCGTCCATCGCTTCGCGCGAGCGGCCCAGCCCGTGCAGCGTGACCACCGCTTTGCCTGAAAGAGGCACCGCCGGCAAGTCGTCGAGGCACGCCTGGCACTCGTCGAAAGTGCCCCAGGCGCGGCGGAAGTCGCGTTTGTCGAGCAGGCGATAGTGCTCGGTCAAGGCGTTTCTCTGGATGCGCCAACCGGGCAGCACCAACTCGTCGCTCCAGAACTGGACACCTCCCAAGGTGGCCGTTGGAAAGTTGATCGGGCCGGTCGAGGCGGTCGAAACCGGCTCGGCTGGCTGCGGCTGGGCATCTTGCGATTGACCGGGGCGCGCAGCGAGACTCGCAAACAGCATCCACAGCCAAACGAAATGCCAAGTGACGCGGCCCATGCAACCGTTCCTGCCCGGAGCGACGAAGTTCCTTCTCAAGCATTATCTGGGCGCAGCAGGCTTCAGGGCAAGCTCAACTGCAATTCCGCCCGCCGATTACGCAGCCCGCCGCAGGGCCTTGCCCGCTTGCATCGCCAGGCGCTCGACGTCGCTGGGCGAAAGCTGCCGCCAAGTGTCTTTTCCCGCGGGGCCCGGTGCCTCTTGCACGACCAGCGATTGCGGATGAATCATCCGCGGAACGTACTTCCAGGCGCGGGCCAGCGACTGGCTCTCTTGCCCCGCCGAAACGATCAGCAGATCCGTGCCGGTCAAGGCGTTTGCCATGCGAACCAGGGCCGACAGCGGATCGCCAGGGATCAGCCGAATCGTCGCCCCAGTGGCCCGCAGATCGTGAAAGGCCTGCTTCAGCGAAAGGGGCGATTGGCCGGCGGGCCGACTGTCGAACAAATCGATTCCCGCATAGCGCAGCGGCAGGCACTCGGTCTGCCAGGCGGCGACTTCGAGCAGCCGCTCGGTTCGGCCTCCCAGGCCGACGCCCAATTCGACGATCGAGCGAATCGGCTTCCCCTTCACCAATTTGAAGAGGGCGCGATCCGTCGCCGGCTGGGAGAAATAGAGAAGATACGAAGATTTTAGCAAGCTGCCGACACCCAACGTCGCATTCCTTTGCGGCGAGAGAGGTGGGTCGGGACACTCCATCTTCGGACGGTTATCGCGCGAGAATTCAACCGCCGGCAGCGGGCCGCTATCGTTTGCCAACGGCCCGCAAGCCGGAAGCTGTGCCGGTTGTACTTGTTGTCCGGTCGGGCGGGTCATCCAGACAGTCTGGGTCGTGCGGCCGGGCGGCGCTTCGCAATGGGCCGAGCTGAACTGGCCCTGGGCAGGAGGCGTAAAGATGTGACCTAGAGTTGCTCACTACAGCCGCAGGGACGTTATCGGCTGCCTTGTCCCCTCGTGCCCGTTCCGGGCAAGCGGTTGCTGGCGCGCTCTTGAGCGTCTAGCTGCTGTCGCCGCGCAAGCCGATGCTTGCGCGCCGCGCCCGGATCGGTCTCGCCTCGCACGACGAGCCACCCGGTCATGCAGCGTCCCGACGATTCCGTTTTTACCCGTCGCGATTGGAAGTTCGAGTCGTTCGAAGAGCGATTGGCGCTATCGGCCGACCCGATCGCCGACTTCTGGATCGACTATCAACAGCACGATCTGGAGCAATACGCCGGCCCGATCGTGCCGCTTGCCGCCGAAGGGCACGGCTGGACCGACGTGGCAGCGGCCCGCGACCAGTTTGGCCTGCGCGGCGGCCGGCAGACGGTGGCGGTGATCGACAGCGGCATCGCCTACGACCATCTCGCATTGGGTGGCGGACTGGGAAAGGCCGAGCGCGTGGTTGGCGGTTGGGACTTTGCCGAGAACGACGCGAACCCTTACGACGATGGCCCGGCCGGCTTTCACGGCACGCATGTGGCCGGAATCATCGGGGCGAACGATTCGCAGTACGCCGGTGTCGCCTCCGATGTCGATCTGGTGGCGTTGCGCGTCTTCGACGATCGAGGCAATGGCTATTTCACCTGGGTCGAAAGCGCCCTGCGGTGGGTGCATCAGAATCGCAATGGCTTCGACAACCCGATCACGACGGTGAATCTTTCGCTCGGCACCGAGTGGAATACCAACACGCTGCCGCAGTGGGCGACGCTCGAAGACGAACTGAAACAGCTTGCCGGCGACGGGATTTTTATATCGGTGGCGGCGGGCAATTCGTTCCTGGTTTATAACGGCGCTGGGCTAAGCTACCCGGCGGTAAGCGAGTACGTGACGCCGGTGGCGAGCGTCGATGCCAATGGCAATCTCAGCCGGTTCAGCCAACGAGCCGACCGCGTGCTGGCCGCGCCGGGCGAGCGCGTGATGAGCACCCTGCCCGATCATTTTTTCGGGGGCGATGGGAACAAGAACGATTGGGGCGCCACCAGCGGCACCAGCATGGCTGCTCCGTACGTGGCCGGCGCGAGCGTCCTCGTTCGCGAGGCGATGACGAACCTCGGCTTCAGCCAGATTACGCAAGAGACGATCTACGATCGGCTGCGAACCTCGGCCGATCTGGTGTACGACGCAGCCACGAATGCCAGCTATCGGCGAGTCAACCTGCAGCGAGCGCTCGATTCGCTGGTGGGCGCCGACGATTTCGGCAACAGCATGAGATCCGCCACGTCGATCGGCTCGCTGACGAGCACCACGACCGTCAGCGGCACGATCGGGCGCGTCAGCGACCAGGATTTTTTCCGCTTTACCGCGGGTCAAACGGGCACGGCGACGCTTGCCTTGCAGGCCTCCGAACAACTGGCCGCCCAGTGGCAAACGGGAGGGAGCGGCCAGGTCGCGGGCAACATGTTGACGATGAACGTCGTCGCGGGCCAGATCTACATCGTGGGAGTCGTCGGCGGCGGGACGAGCATTGGCAAGTTCGCCGTCGGCGTGCAACTCGTCGGTATGGGCAGCTCGGGCGAGAGCAATGGCGATGAATCCGGCGGTGGCAACACCGGCGGCGACAACATCGGCGCGAATCCCATCAACCTGGGAGTCGTCGAACAATTGCGGCGCAATCGCCTGAACCTGACAACCGCCGGCAACTGGTTCCAACTACAAGCGAGCCGGTCGGGTACGCTCACGGTCGAGGCCTTGTTCCAGCTGAGTCGGGGCAACATCGATCTGGAGGTTTACGACGTCGGACAGCGGCTGATCGTATCGAGCGCGACCTGGGCCAGCGGCGAACGGGTCGATTTTCAGGCAGCAGCCGGCGATACATATTTTGTTCGCGTTCGTGGTGTCAACGCCAATGTCGATCTGCGGCTGACGAACCTGGTGACGTTTGCCGGCAACTCGGTGACGGTGACCGGCACCAACGGAGCCGACACGTTCCAGTGGCACGGCGACGCGCGGCAGTTTGCGATCAACGGTGTGACGTACGAGACGGGTGGCTCGACGAACATCCGCTTCGACGGTCGCGGCGGGTACGACACGGCCACGCTGGTTGGCGGCGCGGCTGCCGAGAACGCGGTGCTCAGTACGGGACACGCGCAACTCGTCGGCGGCGGCATCGCAGTCACCGCCAGCAACGTTCAGTTTTCCCGCGTCGTCGGCCAAAGGAACGATTCCGCCGTGCTGCACGATTCGGCCGGTCAAGACTTTCTGACAGCCAGCGCCACGTCGGTCGTCTTTACCGGCAATGGCTTTCGTTCCGCGGTCGAAGGCTTCGGCAACGTGACCGTCTATGCCACCGCCGGCGGCGACGACTATGCCCGGCTGCACGGCTCGGCGGGCAACGACGTGCTCGGCGTCTCGCTGGGCCGGCGAGTGTTGCACACGGGGGGCGTCAACATTTGGACCGAGAACTTTCAGACCGTTCACTTTTACGGCGGCGAAGGATGGGACCATGTCAATTTCTTCGCCGGCAGCAAGCACAGTTCGCTCGGCGGGCAAGGTGCGACCGGCTGGGCGTACGCTCAGGGATATATCACCCAGTTCGCCGAGGTCGAGTCGCTGCTGGCGCACGTCCGGGCCAAGCAACGACTGCATGCCGAGCTCAGCGCGCTCGACTACTTCTATCGCCGCATCGGGGTTTGAATCGTCCGACACGGCCTAGCGAAAGTGTTCTGTCAAGCGGCGATCCAGGTCCGGCAGACGCCGCCGCAGCCGCTCGCTCAGCGGGCCGACTTCGCCGCCGGCTTCCAGATCGGCCAGATAGCCGAGCAACTCTTCGTTCGCTGCGCGCGGGCCATGCAGCAGGAAATGGATCCAGGCCCACGAGTTCCGATATTCGCCGCGCCCCATGTCGTCGATGTTCTCCAACTGTTCGAGCATTTCCAGCCGCGGCAATTGACCGACGCGCACCTGCGTGCGAACGGCGGCCAGGTGCAAGTTCTGGCCGGCCCGCTGCTCGTGCGGCACTTCAAAGTATTCGGCCAGCCCTTCGTCGAGCCAGAGCGGGACGCTCGGCAGCCAGGCGTGGAGCAAGGCGTGCGTGCTTTCGTGCCGCACGTCGATCTGAAAGTCGGCGCCCCGGTAAGCAAACACCATCCCCGGCCCGCGGGCCTTGATGAACAAGGCTCGCCGATAGGGCACCTTGGGAAAGTATTGCTGCAGGTAGCCGTGGTAGGTTCCCTTTTCCTGGAAGAGAAACAGATGCACCGTCTCGCGCGACTTTTTCGCCCCCAGGGTCGCCGCCAGGTCTTCCTGAAGCTGGGCCAGTTCGGCCAGCAGCGGTTGATGACCATCCAACGGGAAGTCGGCGTGACACAAGAACGGCCCAGCCTGCCGCTCGGCAGGCCACCGCGGCTCGGCCCCTGCCCCGCCTCGCGACCAGCACGCCGACACGGCGAGCGCCAACAGAAAGGCGATCACACGCTTGCTCAAACGACGATCCGTCACCGCCGAGTTCCTCGCCGAAGGGTCCACCGTCGCTGGGGGGTAGATGGGGAGCGGCGGACTATAGCGGCCCCAGCGCTGCGGGGTCAAGCCGAGCAATTAGCGGTGCCACTGATCGTCCGCAAGATGTTCGGGCGCAATTGGTTGCAGTAAGACGGCTAGCGCGGGTGCGTTAGTTGACCGACCGCATGTAGCGGAGGAATTCGGCTTCCAGCCGGGGCAGATCGTCGCCGAAGAATTTTTTGAATTCCGCCAACCGCTGTTCGGGGGCGACATCGGCCAGAGGCGTTTGCTCGGCGAGCGATTGGACGTATTTGGCGTATTCGTCCTTCCGGGTGCGGAGCAGGAAGTAGGTCAGCGCCCACGCTTCGGCGTAAGCCGCGGCAGCGGTTTCCGCCTCGCGAAACCGCTGGTCGTCGGAGAGCAGTGCGACCAGGCCATCCGCCTCGCGCTTCCGCAGGGACTTGCGAAAGTTGATCAGATTGACACGGTTCACGCCGCCGATGTTGCGCCAACCCTTGGGGCTTTGCAGGTCGGGCGTTTCAAAGTAGATCGCGATTCCTTCGCTGAGCCAGAAAGGGATGTCGGCAAAGCGGACCTGCAATCCGCTGTTGAACGCCAATTGATGGGTCGCCTCGTGGACGATCGTCGCCACGGTTCGTTCGGCGCCGGGTTGAGACAATATCTGGTTGATCCGCGCCTGGCTGTTGCGGTCGCCGGCCAGTTGATGTTCCTCGACGCCGGTCAGATCGTACATCGTCATCCGGTTCGTGCTCAGGCTGTAGTGGCCGATGATCGTGCGGCCCGCCTCGCCCAACTCGGCCCGCGAGAACTCGGCATAAGCATCCCGGCTGTCGAACACCAGGGCGACCAGCGGAAACGGCGGCTCGTGCAGCGTAGCGCCGCGGCGCTCCCAGTAGTTGTAAAACGCGGTGAACAACCCTTCGTACAGCGAGCCGACCCACTGGGCATACGCGGCCGACGTGTTGTAGCAAATCAAGTAGTGCCGGGTCTGGTGGATGCGAAAGCCGGCGGGCAACTCGGCGGCCAGCTTCGCAGCCAGCTCGTCTCGGCCCAGCGGCACGAACGGCTTGTCGTCCTCGCGGCGGCTGACGATCTGTTGCTTGGGAAGGGGCCAGAGCACGCCGTCGGGGGCGAGCAGCAGCACTCCGCCGTCTTCTGCCTCCACCTCGATTTTGCCCGCCAATTCCACTGACTTGCCATGCTGCAAGTGCGTAACGTAATCGAGCGCCTCGGCGCGGGACGGCCCGAGCGACAACAAAAGCACCAGTAGTGGCAAGCGCAACGACATCGACCGTCCTTAGCTTGAAGTATAGCTGCGCCGGCCGAGCAGCGACAAAACCAATCCCGCCAGCACTATATATACCGCGACCACGACCAGGCAAATGCCGGCCACCTGCTCTTCGACGCCGGCATGCACCAGGCCAAAGACGCGGCGAGGAAGCGTATCGACCCCTGGCGGCAGCACCAACAGCGACCAGGCCAAGTCTCCCGCGGCAATGGCAAAGGCGGCCAACCAAGCGCCCGCGATCGCCGGCCAGCGCTGCGGCAGGGCGATCCGCCACAAGGTCTGGCCCGGCCCGGCCCCGTCGAGCGTGGCGGCGGCCAATTCCTCATCGCGGAGCGAGGCGAACGAGTGCCAGACAATCAGCGCGGCCAAGGGGAACGCGTGAATGGTCGTGGTCAGGATGCTCGGCACCAGCGTCTCATGGTAGAGATCGGCCAGGGGGCCGGACCAGCGGCCGTTGAAGACGTAGATCGCGGCCACGCCAACGAGCGGGCCGGGAATTGCCAGACAGACCACGCTCGCGAGCAGGGTGGGCACGACCCGCCACATGTCGCGCCGCACCGGCCAAGCCAAGCCAATCGCCACCGCGATCGCCAGGGTCGCGGCCGGCATCGCAATGGCTGCCGTCCAGCCGAATTCGTAGCGAAAGAGCCACGGCGTTTGGCGGATCACTTCCCAAGCTTTGGCCGCGGACCAACCGCGATGTCGCACGCCGTCGATCAGCGCGACTTCAAACCCGGCCTTGACCAGCAAGCTCGCCAGCGGCACGCCAAGCAGCACCAAGACGCCCCCCCATAACAGAGCCGTCAGGGGGATTGACGACATGCCGGTAGGAAACACGATCCCCCGACTCGCGCCGGCCAGCACCCGCCGGCTGGTCAGTTTGGCTAAGAGCCAAAACGTCGCCCCGATCGTGAGGGCCAGCCCGGCCAGCGCCGGCAACACGCCCAGCGTGGCTCGAGTCGCATCGGAGGACAAGGAAAAATTCATGTAGAACTGCTCGGTGTAGGTCATGTCCTCCGGCGCAATCAGGTAGATGTTCGTGACGGTCATTTCGCTGGCAGTCGAAACGGCGGTCCACAGCGTCGCGGCAACCAGGAACGACCAGCACTGCGGCAGCGTGACCGACCACAACACCGCTAGCGGCCCCGCATCGAGCAGAGCCGCTTCTTCCTGGCGAGAATCCACCTCCCGCAGTCCCAGGCCAACGATCAGCGCGACCCACGGCGCCGCGGCGACTCCATGCACGAAGATCGCTCCCGGCATCCCCTCGAGCCAGGGTCGCGGGCCGCTGCCGAACGCGAGCGTGAACCAGCCGAGCTTGCCACTCGCCGCATCCCAGCCCGAAAGCTGCACGTACAACGGCAAGAACAGCAAGACGCCCAACGAGGCAGCGGCCAAGCGACGGCCAGGCAGCCGGAAGCGCGTCAGCAGAACCGCCAGCAGCGTGCCGATGGGCAGGGCAATCGCCGCGGCGCCGGCCGCCAGGATTGCCGAGTTCCAGAGAACTTGCAGCGTCCCCCCGGACCAGACCAGCACGAGCGCCGTCAACAGCCCGGCGGCGATCGCCAAGCCAATCCGGGATTTTTCAGAAAGCGCGAAACGATCGGGCATGTCGCCAGTCTAGTGGGCGAATTGGCCGGGCGCAACGGGCAAAGTTTGTTTTTCATCGTGCGGGAATACTCGCTTCGCCGAACGGGTTCAGTAGGCGTGCCTTGGCCCCCCGCCGCCAGCACATCACCGACCTCCGCCTTCTGCCGCTTGTCGGCCGCTTGGCTATTGGCAGTAGGCAAGTCGCGGCTGAGGATCTCGCGCAATCGGACATTCGATGTGTTGCCGCAAGTCACCCACAGTACCCTCGGCGGCGAACCGAGTCGCTGCAACATCTCTACGAAGTCGCTGTCCTTGGTCATCACCACCGCCCCGGCTGCGCGGGCAGCCTGGAAGATTGGCGGATCTTTCGAATCGCGCAGTCCAAATCACGGACAGCGTGCGCCTCAATCCCGAACGTCTCCGTGATCCACGCGGCGGCTGACGGAGGCAGTTGTGCGTCCAGCCAAATAATCATGCGACTGGCTCGGGGCCGGCCACGCGACGGCTGGCGAACCGGAGGCACGCCTGGACGTCTGCCGAATCCAAATCGGGTAATTCCTCAATGATCTGCTCGGGGCTGAGCCCGTTCGCGAGTAGGTCGAGTACGTCGCTGACACGGATTCGCATACCCCGAATGCAAGGGCGGCCTCCGCACTGTTCGGGGTCCACCGTGATCCGATCTGCCAGGGTAGCCACTAGAGCCTCCTGTCTTGTTCGGGATTGAAAGCTGAAACGCCAAGCCCCACTATTATAGTACCTCGCTTCGCCGATCGGGTTCAGTAGGCGTGCCTTTGCCCTCCGCCGCCAACACCGCCTCGATGCCTTTAGCAATGACGACGACGACGAAAACGCGTCGAATTACCGCTGCGCTTCGTCGTCCGCTTGGCTATTGGCCGTTCGCTCGGCGGCGACCGGCTCTTCGGTATAGCGCGCCTGGTATTCCATGTGGCTTTCCGGCCCGCTGAAGCCTTGCACCGTTTCGTCCAGGTCCATTTGTCGGCGAAGCGGGCGGCCCGCGTCGAGATCGAACTTGATCGTCCCATGCTGCAATCGCTGCACGAGCTGCGCCTGAACCTTGGGATCGTTCACGGGGGTCAGCACCTGCGTCTCGACGCGGATCGTGGCCACGCCGGTCTCGACCTGCTCGAGCTTGTACTGCTGCCGGGTCGAAATCTTTTTGACGATCCCCTCGTCCATTCGGACCCGCACCTCGTCGGGGATCGACCAGGTGTCGCCCACCTCGATCGCCTGCGCAGGAAAGGGAATCGTCAATTCGCCGATGCCGGGGTTGAAGATCGGCAGGGCGTTTTCGCGGCTCAGCACGCGGCCGTGCCGATCCATCGTCACCGTCGCTAGCGGCTTGCCGATCGACGAGGCAACATGATCGTATCCCGGCGGCGGCAGCTTGTCGGTAGCGCTGTTGTAGCGCACCTCCTTACGGCCTGAAACGCTTTCCCACATATCCACATGCTCGACCTGGTGCTCGAAGATGATATTCTCGTTTGAATCGATTTTTTTGATCCGCCAAAGCTTGGTCGAAACGCTGCGGGTGCGGGCCGTTTGCTCGGTCCCTTTAATCTGCGTATCGATCGTCACCAGGTGGATCACCTTGGTGCGGAATTCCTCGCCCGCGGCGAACTTGTATGCCAGCAGGTAAGTCGGCGCCGCTTCGCTTTGAGCCTTGTCGTCGCCCCTGGCCACCAACGCGAACGCCGCCGTGGCAGCAAGAGCCATCCCTAGCAAATTGGTTTTCATGGTCGCATCCTTGCGATGTGAATTGTCAGACCGAGGAAAGGTTATATCCTTCCCGAAAATAATCGAGTGGCGCGACTACTTGCGATAGAAGTTTCCGGCCCAGCCCAACTTGTCGCGCAGCGTACGATAGTAGCTGTGGCCGCGGTACTCGATCAACTTGAATGTCGGTTCGGCCCGCACCACGCGCACCCGGTCCCCCCCGGCGAGCTGCCAGAGCGGCCGGCCATCGACCACCACCGTTGTCCCTTCGTTTGGCTGCGGCACGACCACCTCGTACACCCGATCAGCCGTATCGACCACCGACCGCACCGTCAGCGTGTGCGGACAGATCGGGCAGATCACAAAGGCGGCCAGCGTCTTCTGCAGGATCGGTCCGCCCGCAGACAGGCTGTGAGCGGTCGAGCCGACCGGCGTGCTGATGATCAGGCCGTCGCAAGCATAGGTAGTTGCCAATTCCGCGTCAACGTAAAGATCGGCGTTGAGCATGGCGAAGGGCGGGCCGGCGAAAATCGCCGCCTCGTTCAGCCCCAGGCTTTCGGCGACGACCCGCCCAGCGCGGAGCACCGAACAGTGCAGCATCAGATGATCGACGATTCGCACGTCGCCGCTCGCCACGTCGGGCAGCACCTGCTCGAGCTGTTCGGGACCAATGCCCGCCAGAAAACCCAGCTTTCCCAGGTTGACGCCCAAGATCGGGATTTGCTGGTCCCGCATCTGCACCGCGGCCCGCAGGATCGAGCCGTCGCCCCCCAGCACGATGGCCAGGTCGGCTGGAGTCTTGGTCAGGTCGTGCTCGAACTCGAAATCCGCTAGCACCACATCGACGAACGACTCGATCAGGGGCCGCAGCCGCTGGGCTTCGGCGACGACGTTTTCTCGCCAACCCGACCCCAAGAGCAAAGCCCGCGGCTTGGCCGGCGCGCGCGACACCCAGGACGGCGTCGCGGCGAACGGTGGGCTTTCCGGCATACGAGGCTCCGACGGTGCTGTTGGTCAGCGGAATGCCGGTCGAGTAGCGACTGCCTGGCCGCCTACTTCTTGCCGCCCGCGGCGGTCGAAGTGTGGTGCGTTTCGAGCAGCTTCTTGACCACCTCGCGAACTACCGGAGCGGTCAGGGCGTAGGTTTCGACGCGACCGGCGCGGGCAATGTTGATGCCGACCACCTTGCCGTCGAGATCGACGAGCGGCCCGCCGCACTGGGCCGGAGTGAGAATTGAATCGTGCTGAATGACTGAAGGGAAACCGGCCCGCCGCTGGGACAAGGCGCCCCCCAAAGCGTTTTGAAACTCCGAGCGGTCGCCGTGGAACAACTGGCTCAGGCTGCCTAGCGTGGCGGTGATGGTCAGTTCGGTGTCGTCCCGGTCGATCACCAGTTCCACCTTCTCGCCCGGCATGAACGAGCGGATCGTCTCGACCAGGTTTTGCCGTCCGCTGATTTCTTTGCCGTTCACTTTCAGGATCGCATCGCCCGCTTCCAGCCCCGCCTTGTCGGCCGCGCTATCGGGAACGACCTCCTCGATTTGGGCCGGCCGATCGACATTGGCCAATTGAATGCCAAGCGCTCCCGAGGGGGCGGCGATTTTGCGGGGGCTGACGCTCAACACGCCGACCGAGACCGGATCGGCAAGCAGGCCCGGCGTCGCCAGCCAACTGCCGACCGCCGGCACGGCCCCTTCGCTCCAAGCGACGACGGGCAAATCCTTGGCGTCGATCTTGAGCACCGCCAAATCGACCGCCGGATCGCGGCCGACCACGACCGCCTCGAGCTTGCGCCCGTCGTGCAGTTGGCATTCGATCTTTCCTTTCAACTCGCTCGCCTTGGTCACCACGTACCCGTTGGAATCGACCACCGCCCCGAGCGCCGCCTTGTAACCATCGCAAAAAATCTGCACGGTGCTTTTGGCCGGCTCGGCGACGACCTCGCGAAAGGCCGACAGCACGCGATGGTCTTCGGTGGCCGGAGCGAGCGACGGCGCAGTCGCCAGCAAAACCCATCCCAGGGCCGCGGCCAGCGTGCTGTTTTTGAATCCCATCATCTCGGCAGCCTCCGCAAAAAACAGGTTCGTCATCGTTGCGAGCGTCACTGGAAACTGGAACATCCGACAGATCGTCAGCCCTTTTTCCCCAACTCCACGCTCAATTCCTTCGTCTCTTCGCCCCGTTGGACAAGCACCTTGACCTTGTCGCCCGGCTGGCGGGCGGCCACCGCTTCGGTCAGCGAGAGGAAGTCGGTCAGATCCTGGTCGTCGAGCTTCAGCACAATGTCGCCCGCCTGAAAGCCCGCTTTGAAGGCGGGAGAACTTGGCCGGACGCTCGTGATTTTTGCCTCGGGCAAATCTCCGTCCCCCGCGACTCCCAGGTACGGCTCGTTTCCCGGATAATGGCCCCACGCCTCGGCCGTCGTCAGCCGCTTCCAAGTATCGGTGAAGGTTCCCACCGGCACGTGCATGTTCGCGCTCAAGTTGTTGGCGATCCGGCTGTTGATGCCGATCACCTTGCCCTGCATGTCGAACAGCGGGCCGCCGGAATCGCCCCCGACCAGCGTGCAATCGGTCGTAATCGCCAAGTTTTGCAACAGCAGAATCCGCCCCAGCCGCAGCACCGGCTGGCGATCGCTTTGGTAGCCGCCGGGATGCCCCGTGGCCAGGCACCACTGCCCTTCTTTCAGGCCCGTGGAGACGCCAATTTCGGCAAACGGCAGGTCGTCCGCGCCGTCGATCTTCATCAGGCCCGAGTCCATCGTCCGGTTTAGGCCCAGCGTCTTGCCGCGGAACATCCGGCCATCGGCCATTTTGAAGACGACATCTCGTTTCGGCTGGCCGGCGACGTGGGCCGCCGTCAACACATAGCCATCTTTGCTGATGATGACGCCGCTTCCCTGGGCGGCGCCCACCTCGACACCGACCGTACACTGCAACAACTGCTCGGACAGTTTGCGAAAGTGGTCCTGCATGGCCCGCAGGTCCGAAACCCCGCTGGGGCTGCCCCCCGCCAGAATCTGACTCAAGTGCTGGCTGGCGGCACTGGCCGCCGCGGTCGAAGCGGATGTCGCGGTGGACGTGGGCATCGTCTCGGGTGCCGCCATCGGTGCGGCCGTCGCGAGCGACGAACCCAGCAAGACGCATCCCACCACTGCATGTGCCGCCCATCGTCTGGCGGTCGAAATCCAACTAGGCATGAGCCACACTCCCGGTTTGTTGACCGATGGCCGATTCATGAATTCGCATGATACCCCGCCCGGCATCGGTTCGCCTCTGTTCGTTCTCGAAAAAATCGGGGCCCGATCTTTTAGCGGCTCTATAAATTGTTGCCGATCCTTGGCGCAAGGCAATCTTTGTTCCCACAATACAGAAAGTAAGTCGCTCGACAATTCGTTAGAGCCCTTGCACTCGTGCGCAATGCCGCAACTCGGCCAACCCCGCAATCCGCTAATTATTCCCCAACCAGTTCCAAATGGCAAAGTTGATCTTCGGCTGCGGGTATTTGGGACGGCGGGTCGGCCGGCTGTGGCTCGCCGGCGGAGACGACGTGTTTGTCGTCACCCGCTCGCCCAATCGGGCCGAACAACTGGCCGCCGAAGGTTTCCAGCCGCTGGTGGCCGACATCACCTCCGACACTTTCACCGCCGACACCCTCGCAGCCGGCGAGTCCCCCTTATCCCTACCAAAAAGCATCAAGACCGTCCTCTTTGCCGTCGGGTACGATCGGGGCGGCAGCGGTTCGATCCACGACGTTTATGTCGGAGGCTTGGGTCGGGTTCTGGTCCAACTGCCGCCGGCGGTCCAGCGGCTGATCTACATCAGCTCGACCGGCGTCTTTGGCCAAGCGGCGGGCGACCAGGTCGATGAAGACTCGGCCTGCCAGCCGACGCGCGAGGGAGGCCGCGCCTGCCTGGCCGCCGAGCAGTTGTTGCAATCCAGCCTGCTGGCCGATCGCTCGATCATCCTGCGATTGGCCGGCATTTACGGGCCCGCGCGCATCCCCCGCAGCAAAGACCTGCTGGCCGGCCGGCCAATCGACGCCCCGGCCGCGGGCTGGCTGAACCTGATCCACGTCGAGGACGCCGCCCGAATCGTCCTTGCCGCCGAGCAGCAGGCCGAGCCACCGAAGCTCTATGTCGTGTCCGACGGCCAGCCGGTATTGCGCGACAACTACTATCGCCACCTAGCGAACTTACTCGGTTCCCCCGCTCCGCGATTTGTCGAACCGCCGGCCGATTCGCCCGCCGCCGCCCGCGCGGGCAGCGACAAGCGAGTGAATCCGTGGCGGCTCTATTCCGAGCTCTCCCCGGAACTGCTCTATCCGAGCTACCGCGAAGGGCTGGCGGCGATCGTGGCGGAACAAGCGCCGGCCTGACACTTGTGCGTGGACCGCGGCAGGCGAGTTTTGCTAATCGCTGTTCGCCATTTTTCGCCTTGCCCGGTTTCGCTAATCAGTTGCAAATCCTTGGCATTGCAGCACTTACGGGCGCGACTAGCGATCAGCGAAACCCGTTTTACTAATCGGGGTGATTAGCGAAACCAGCCACTTTTGCTTTGGTCAAAACCGCGAAATTGGCGGCGGCTGGCTTCAAATCCGTACTACGATGTTCTTCGCGAACCGAGAATATTCTCAGGGCCACAAAAAACACCAGGGGGCACAAAAAAGAATGATCGGTGCAATCGACGTAGCGGAGCTGGCGAATCCGTTTTCTCGCACTCGCTGGGCAAGCAGCTACAAATTTGAACAGAAGGCAACGAAGAAAACGAAGGGTAGATTTGACCCGAACATTCGCTCTTCCTCCTCTTAGTTCCCTTCGTTTGCTTCTGTTCAAATCCTTCCCATCCGCGAAGTCCGTTTCATTCGTAGGATTCGTTTGATTCGTGGTTGTTTACTTTGGTTCCGGCAACGCTGGGCTGTGTTTCATCGGTGAAATTCCGTGGCTCCTCCCTAATCCGCGAAAATCAGCGACATCCGCGGTTCTCTCCCCCCTCCGCCCGCGCGGCCCGATCTGGTTTCTCAGAGACCACCCATTGTCTGGTCAAATTGTCAAAGAGCCGGCGCGCACGCTCAGCGCCATGCATGGACGAAATTGTACGCATTCACGGACTGCGTGTCAATACGTTCACTTTTGATTATTTTAGTTCGCCATGCCGAAAGGGCCTGGCGAGCGACCAGCTACTTCGGCTTCGCCCCCTGCCAGCCGGCGGCGAGTTGGGCCGAAAGCTTGGCGAGCAGGTCCTTGTTGGCGGCCCGAACGGCGACGTTTTCGTTCTCGGCCGGGTCGGTCTGGTGGTCGTACAGTTCCTGGGCGACGATCGCCTTCGATTTGCGATCCTGCCACTCGACGTAGCGGTAGCGATCGGTTCGCAAGGCATACCCCATCAGCCGGCGGCCTGCGTGCATTCGCGGATACTGGCTGAAGGCGGCCGATTTCCAAGGCAGCGCCGGATTGCCGAGCAAGGGCTGCATGCTGGTCCCTTGCAGGTGCTTGGGAAGCGGCAGACCCGCCAGGTCGCAGAGCGTGGGGTAAATATCGACAAACTCGACGAGGCGGTCGCAATAGGCGGGCTGGGTCGCGGCCATTTTGGCCGGCGCGGCCAGGATCAGCGGGCTGCGGGTGTCGTTTTCGACGTTCGTATGTTTGCACCAGCCGCCGTGCTCGCCCAGCTTCCAGCCGTGATCGCCCCACAGGATGACGATCGTGTTCTCGCGTAGGCCCAGGCGATCGAGCTCGGCCAGCAGACGGCCGACGTTGGCGTCGGTAAAGCTGGTCGCGGCCCGATAGGCATGCACCAGTTGGCGGGCGAGGGGCTCGTCGAGCGGCCCTTCTTTGGGAATGCCGTGGTACGAGCGCAACTCGCCGAAATCGGTAATCGCAAACGGCGGCGCGTCCTTGGGTCGCTGCGGATTCGCCGCCAATCGGAGCGCGACCGGGTCGTACAGGTCGAAGTATTTTTTGGGCGCGTTGAACGGCAGGTGCGGCTTGACGAACCCCACCGCCAGAAAGAACGGCTGCTGTTTGGCTTTCAGCTCGCCCAGCTTGGCGACCGCCATTTCGGCCAGGCTGCCGTCGGCGTAGGCGTTGTCGGGAACGTCGGCCATCTCGAAGGCGGCCCCGCGGCCCGCACGATTGAGGGCCTTTCCCTTTTTGCCGGCCGCCTTTCCCTGGGCCTTGCCGGCGGCAATCCGCTGCTTGTTCTCGGCCAGGACGTAGCCCGCACCGCCGGGGTTCTGGTGCGGCTCGCTCCAGCTTTTCGCGTCGTCCAGGCCGCCGTGATAGATCTTACCCATGCCGGCCGAGTGATAGCCGTTGCTCTTAAAATACTGCGGCAGCGTGACGACATTGGGGATCGTGTCGCGAAAGTGCGTTTCCAGGTCGTACACCTTGGTCGAATCGGGCCGCAGCCCGGTCAGCAGGCTGGTCCGCGTCGGCGAACAGACGGCCTGCTGGCAGTAGGCGCGGCGAAAGACCATCCCCCGGCTCGCCAGAGCGTCGATGTGCGGCGTTTTGGCTTCGGGATGACCGTAACAGCCCAGGTCGGGCCGCAGGTCATCGACCGCGATGAACAAGACGTTGGGCCGCTGGGCGGCATCTTGTGCCGCGACCGGGCTACTCCCTATCAAGCCCAGTGCGATCAACGCAGCGCAAGACAACACGAAGCAAACACGACGGCACATGACGGGCACCTTGTATGCAGGATGATCGGAAGGGAGCGACGAATGATAACACGCCCCGCGCAAAAACTCGCCTAGGGCGCTGGATTGTCTCGCATGTGCAAATGAAACGTCCAGGTGTTCCCCCGCCCAAGGCGAAAGTCGAATTTCAGATCGGAATGGTCGCCGGCAGGGCTAGCGGAACTGTCGCCCGCGAGCGCCGCGATTCCCAGCCCCGACAATTCTTGCAGCCGGGCGGCCGGCGCGGCGATCGTGTCGTGGCCGACGCGACTGGAGGGATCGTGCAGGATTCGCACGCGCGACGCCGCGCGGCGGCGCGCGAGTACTGTGCGGCCGGCCGGTTTAGCGCCGGTCGGCGGCAGCGGCAATTGAGCCACCTCGGCCACGATGTCGAACAGTTCCGTCAGCGCCGCGCGGCTTCCTTCCCAGTGCCACTCCTGAAATTCGTCGTGGCACTCGCTATAAACGTCGATCGCCAGGTCGTAGTCGAGCTCGCTGCCCAGGCTGGCGGTTGCCGGCCGTTCGGGCAGGCTCCACTCGCTGGTGAACAGGCGGCGAACCTCGTCCTCGTCGGCCGGTGGATGCAGTTCGAGCGGCTGGCTCTCGAATCCGCCGGCCAGGTACAGCGTCAGCGATGGCACCGGCCGCAGGGTGTCTTCCTCGCAGGCCAGGCGAAAGGCTTGCACGCTTTCGCGGACGAACGTTTGCTGGCGGCCCGCGCCGTCGAGCCAGTGGACGCCGGCCTGGTCGATCCAAACGTTGTCGCTACCCGCCAGCGATTGTTGGTATTTGCTCCACTTGCGATACGCGGCGAACACGGCCAGCGGAATCAGCGCCAACAAGGCCGGTCCCAGCATTTCGCGCGGGGCCGCGACCAGCAGGATCAGAGCGCAGACCACCGCCCCCAGGCCGATTTGCACCAGGCCCAGGCGGAGCAGGCCGGGATCGCCGGTCGGCGGAATTCGCCAGCGCAGGGCGTGGGGGTCGCTCACAGGGAGTGACAGGCGACGCAGCTCCGCTGCATGGCCGCCACGACGTGCAGCGAGGGTCGCTGCGACTGGGCCGAATGATGACACTCGGTGCAGCAGCGGATCCACAGCTCGTTGAGGGCCGACATGCCGGCGGGAAAGCGGCCGCGCGGGGCGGTCGGCCGCAGGGCGTTTCCGGGAAAGCAATTGGCCGGCAAGTCGAGCGAGGCGAGCGTCATCAGGCCTCGATCGTCCAAGCGGGCCGAGGTCTTCGCCGCCGGAGGGGACGAGAGCACGCCCGCCAGCAAGGGCGAGCCGCTCCCCCTTTGCTGCACGACCCCGGCCACGCTCCACAGCATGGTTCCCAGGGCGGCCACCAGTAGGCTCGCCGCCACCAGGCGGACGGCGCCGTTCCAGGCCAGATCGTGCTGCCGGTGTCGGCGGCTGGTTCCCCGCGGCGCGACGCGCAGCGAAAGGGGTGTCGGCCGGTCTGTCTCGGCCGTATCTCGATCGGCGGTGATCACATCGCGCTGCAAGACGGTCAGCAGGCCCTGATAGGCGGGCAAATCGGCGGCCTGCTCGGGCGCCAGGGCTTCGTGCAGCAGTTCCACCGCCGGCTGCAGCGCCTCGGCCAGTTGCCGGCACTCGTGACAGGCCCGCAGGTGGTTTTCGACCGCATCGTCGCTGGCGTCCCCCGTGGGAAATGGCCCGCGGGTCAGCACGTCGAACACCCGATCGCAGGTCACCAGAAATCTTGGCATCACTTACTCTCCACGCATGGCTCGCTCAGCCATTGCGACAATGTCAACAAACCGAGTCGCACCCGGTTCTTGGCCCCGCTTTCGCTCGACTGCATGGCGGCGGCAATTTCCGGAAAGGTTAGCCCGCCGAAAAACCGCAGCCGCAGGGCGTCGGCCTGGGCTTCGGGCAGCCGGGCGAGCAAATCGTTCAGTCGCTCCCCCTCTTCGCGGGCGAGCAGTTGTTCGAGGGGCGAGCGCTGCGGGCAAACGCGCTCGGCGGGGCTGGTCCGATCGCTGGCGTCCACGGTGTGCCGCGCCTCGCGTTTGGCATGTCGCGAGCATTGGTTGAGCAAAATCGACCAGAGCCAGGTCCGAAAGCTGTAGCGGGAATCGTAGGTGTGCAGCCAGCGGTGGGCACACAGGAACGCCTCTTGCACCACATCTTCGGCGAGCGCCGGCCTGCCTAGCCGGCTGATGGCGGCCCGCAGCAGCGGCCCCCGGTAGCGGCCCACTAGGTGCGCAAACGCTTGGCGCTCGCCGGCCAAGGCGGCGGCGACGAGCGAGCCGTCGGGAGTGGATGGCTCGAATGACAAGGTGAAGTGCGCCCAGCGGCTGGGTCGAGAGGGTGGCGAACCGGACGCTTCTATCGTAGCCTGTCGGCAAGGCGTTGGACAACGCCGAGTTTCAGTCATCGCAACTGCGATAGCCAATAGCAAGCAAGGACTGCAGGAATCTTCAGGATTCGCGACTCGGTTTCGTGTCCCGTCAGCAGTTCAAAGTCTGCTAGTTCCCGCGAGATCACGTATCCGCGATTAACTTTCTTCTCGCGACAAAAGTCAATGAGTCCGATGACATCCTTGGCCTGAATGGAGGCGGAAGAGTATTTCACCTCGAAGGGGACGAGTTCGCCCGCGATTTCAGCGACGATATCCACTTCCTGCTGGCGTTTGTTTCGCCAATAAGAGAAGCCGACGCTGGTCGCGTAGTACCGCGTGAATACGTGCTTAAAGAAGGCCGTTTCGACCGCCGCGCCCAATTTCGCGCCGTCTTCGAGCAAAGAGCGCCCTTTAAGCAACACGCTTCCGGAGATGCCCGCGTCAGCAAGGTAATACTTGTGCCGTCCTTTTAGGACTTCTTTACCGTAACCGAACGGTGAAAGTTTATAAACCAGATGGGCCGCCTCGAAAAGATCGAGAAAGTGTTTCACCGTTGGCTTGGTAACTCCGAGATTGCCGCTGAGCGTTTCCAGATCGAGGATGCCTCCGTCGTGCAAGCATAAATACAGAAAGGTCTTTTCAAGCTCCAAGACACGTCGCGTGCCGAATTGGGCGGTCATATCGCGTTTCAGCACCTTGTCGACGATGTCCTCTCTCAGTAACTTTTGCGCAGAATTGACGTTTTCGATTAGGGCAGTTTCCGGGAATCCACCGCACAGCAGATATTCGTGGAAATGCGGGATCAGCGGTCTTGCCATGGCCGCCACATTGGCTAGCTTCGCTGACTTCCAATCGAACACCTGTGCCAACGAATGAACCTTTGGAAACCGCGGGGATGCAATTTTCTTGATCTGCAAGTACTCGTAAAAGGAGAGCGTGGGGAGCTTGATGGTATGCCAGCGGCCTACACCTGACTCGACATTCTCGGTATTCAGTGGAATCGAGGATCCGGTAACGGCGATTCGCCGACGCTTCTCAAAATCGACTTGATGTTTGAGCCACGTCTGCCAGTCCTTTGTGTATTGGATTTCGTCCAGCAGCAGGTACTCGACTTTAAATCGAGGGGGCTGGATCTCTTCCCATGCCTTAAGCAGCCCTTCCGTTCCGATGAGCTTCAGAATGGGATTGTCGAAGGTGGCGTAGAGAATCTGTTCGGGTGGCACTCCGCTGGCAAGCAGCGTGGCTGCCGCTTGGCGCAGCAGCGTGGTCTTACCGACCTGTCGCGCTCCGCTAATGAGTACGGCGCGAGGCGATGGCGGATCAGTAAGCCACTCGTTCAACTCCTGAAAGGCATTTCTTCTCCAAGTCGGCAGGTCGGTATCGGGCGTGCCGTCCCACCACGGATTCAGCTTGCGAATGACGGAAAATACTTCCTGCTGAGGAACCATCATTTGGGAGCAATCTTTCTAGATTCACGACTTTAAGTAAAGTATACTTATCTTGAATGGCGAATCCAAGGGCGAAATGCTCTTGCACGTCCCGTTTTCAAAGTTTTGCCCACTAAGGGAACAGGAATTAAATAAGTTCCCGACCTTGCAAGTGCTAGCACGGAAATCTCCGGGAATGTTGCGCTCAAATCAGGGAGCTATTTAATTCGCGATCCTAAGACACGCCCCCGCTCGATTGCATCCCGCGCCGCCAGCCGCAATAATCTGGGCGCGATTGGCAAGGCTTGCGGCCCGGCCGCTCTTCCCGTTCGCTCCGAACGTTGCCATTCCCCTCCCGCTACCCTTGCAGGACTACACCTATGGCCCCACAAACTACTAAGGCCGAGCGCACCAGCAGTCTGCGCCCGCCCGCCGGCTTCAGCCGCCGCGATTTCCTGCGGGGATCGAGCGCCGTGGCTGCCGCCTCGGCATTGCAGCAGCAAGCCACTGCCCTGGCCCAAGAAGCGGCAGGCGTGGCCATTGTGGCCGGCGAAACGGCCATCACCCTGAACGTCAACGGCAAAGACCACCAGGTGAAGGCCGAGCCGCGGACCACCCTGCTCGATGTGCTGCGGTATCAGCTCGACCTGACCGGGGCCAAGCCGGTTTGCAACGACGGCAGCTCGGGGGCCGCCACCATTTTGGTCGATGGCAAGCCGATGCAGGCCAATGTGATGCTTGCCCTGCAAGCGGTCGGCAAGAAAATTCAGTCCGTCGAAAGCCTGGCCGGCGACGCCGTGCCCAAGGCGTTTGTCGAGTGCGACGCGCAGCAGTGCGGCTTTTGCACGCCTGGCTTCGTGGTCGCCGTGCGGGCCTTTTTGAATCAAAAGCCCAAGGCGACGGAAGAAGAGATTCGCAAGGGGCTCAACGGCAACCTCTGCCGCTGCGGCACCTACGCCAACATCGTTCATGCGGCCCTGCTGGTTGTGAAAGGAGACGCCTAATGGCTGACGCTTATTTCTGGCCCACCAAAGAGAAGAGCCAGGCCATCGGCACCCGCGTCAAGCGGCTCGACGGCCCGGAAAAATCGAACGGCACGGCCAAGTACACCTACGACATCAACATCAAAAACCAGTTGATCGCCAAGGCGCTCGGCTGCCCGCACGCCCACTGCAAGATCACGTCGATCGACGTGGCCCCCGCTTTGAAGGTGAAAGGGGTCGTCCATGCCGAGCCGCTCAAGCAAAGCGGCAACGAGATCGAGTGGCAGGGAGAACTGCTCGCCGTCATTGCCGCCGAGACCGAAGCGGCCGCCCGCGAAGGGGTGGCGGCGATTAAGGTCGAATACGAAATGCTTCCCGTCTTCGTAGAAGAAGACAACCTCGCCGCGGCCGAAGCGGCAATGCGCACCAGCAAGGGGGGCGGCAAAGCTCAGACCGAGAAAGAGCCGGGGGATGACGACGACGAGGACGAGTTCATCGAAAAGGAAATTGCCCGGCTGTTAAAGGAATCGGCCCACGTCGTCGAAGCGGAATACGGCATCGACCCGATCACCCACTGCTGCCTGGAGCCGCACGGCTCGACCGTCGCCTGGGAGGGGAACAAGCTGCTGGTTCATCTTTCGACGCAAAATGTTTCGGGGACCGACGAGGGTTTCGCTCGCGACCTGAACATCACGTCGGACGACGTGACGGTCCATTGCGACTACATCGGCGGCGGTTTCGGCAGCAAGTTCGCCCCGGACTATTGGGGCATCGCGGCGGCCCGCATCAGCAAGGCAACCGGCCGGCCGGTCAAGTTCATGCTCGACCGCGATCAAGAGCTGAAGCTCGGCGGCAGCCGGCCCAGCGGCTATATCAAGGTCAAGCTGGGGGCCGACAAAGACGGAGTGGTGCAGGTTTGGGATTCAGAGCACTGGGGGAGCGCGGGGGCGACCAATCCCGGCGGCGTCAGCCACACGGTGGTGCCTTACGTCTTTACGCCCAAGAACTATCGCCGTCTGGCGACCAATATCAAAACCAATCACGCCCAGGCCCGCGCCTGGCGCGCGCCGAACCATCCGCAGGCCTGCGCCATTACGCAGACCGCCCTGGACGACCTGGCGATGAAGATGGGGGCCAACAGCCTCGACATCTTCCTGAAGAACCTGGGGACCGACGAAAACCCCGGCGTCAGCGGCGCGAAGCCCTCGGTCTATAAGGCCGAAATGGAAGAGGGGGCCCGCCTGATCGGCTGGAAAGAGCTGTGGCATCCGCACGGCAAAGGCCCGGCCAAGGGTTCGGTTGTCGAAGGGCTGGGCCTGGCCATCCACACTTGGGGTGGCGGCGCAAACCAATCGAGCTGCCTCGTCAAGATCCATCCCGATGGCGGGGTCGAAACGACGTGCGGCACGCAGGATTTAGGCGTCGGCACCCGCACCGTTCTCGCCCTAGTGCTGGCCGAATGTTTTGGCCTGCCCTACGAGTCGATCAAGGTGAACATCGGCAGCTCGAAGATGCCGGTCAGCGGCCCCTCGGGCGGCAGCACCACGGTCGGCGGGGTGAGCGAATCGCACCGCCGCGCCGGGCAGGACGCGTTCCGCCATCTGGCGGCCCTCGTCGGCGAAAAGCTGGCGGTCGATCCGGCCACGCTCGAAGCGGTGAAGGGGCGAATCCAAGTGGTCGGCAATCCCGATAAGAGTGTGTCGTGGAAAGAGGCGACTTCGCTTTTGGGCATGAAGCCCTTGGAAGTGAAGGGCGAGTACACCCGCGGCACCGCCAGCCCGCTGTCGAACAGCCAGGTGGGGGGCGTGCAAATGGCCCACGTGGCGGTCGATAAAGAGACCGGCATTATCAAGGTAAAAAAATATGTGGCCGTGCAGGACATCGGCCTGGTCGTCGCTCCCACCCAGGCTGAAAGCCAGATCTACGGCGCGGTGATTATGGGCATTGCCTATTCGCTGTTTGAAGAGCGGATCAGCGATCCCAAGACCGGTGCCTTTGTGAACTGCGAGCTTAAGGATTACAAGCTCGCCCGCCTGGGAGACATCGGCGAAATCGTCGTCAAGTTCTACGAGCCGGAAAGCGAACGCTCGCGGGGCGTGATTGGCCTGGGCGAGCCGCCGGTCATTTCGCCCGGCGCGGCGATCAGCAACGCCGTTTGCAATGCGCTCGGCGTACGCGTGCCGACGTTGCCCATGACGCCCCAGCGCGTGCTGGCGGCGATTGAGAAAGGGGCTAGGGCTGGGGGCTAGGGCTGAGGAAGGGCTGGGGGCTAGGGCTAGGGTAGAACTTTGACCCTGACCCTCCTCCTACTGACAACTGACCACTGACCACGGACACCAACAATGAAAAACTTTGAATACGCTTCGCCCCGGACGGAAGCCGAGATTCTCTCGGTCCTTTCGCCCGCGGGAGATACCGAAATTATTGCCGGCGGGACCGACCTCGTCGGCCTGCTGCAACAAAGCATCGTCGCGCCGCGGCGCGTGGTGAATATCCTCGACGTTCCCTCGCTCCGCGATGTGGAGCTGCTCGACGAGGGGGTCGTCTCAATCGGGGCGGCGGTCACGCTCGACGTGCTGCTCGCCCATCCCTACCTGAATCCCTATCCGGCGATCGGCCAAGCGATCGAGGGAATCGCCAGTATGCAGCTACAGTGCCAGGGAACGCTGGGGGGCGAAATCCTCCAGCGACCCCAGTGCTGGTTCTTCCGCGATGGCCGGGGCCTGTTGGCCGGCGGCGGCAAGCTTGCCGCCGAGGGAGAGAACCGCTACCACGCCATTTTGGGCAACGGCGGCGCGGCCAAGTTCGTCTCCTCGTCGCGTCTGGCCCCCGCGCTAGTCGCCCTGGGGGCGAGCGTGCGGGTGATCGGCCCGGCCGAAGAGGACGAAATGTTTATCCCGGTCGCCGATCTGTTCCGCATTCCGCGGCACGAAGGGGAACGGGAAAACACCTTGCTACCCGGTCAACTGCTGACCCACATCCTGCTCCCCGCGGCCGATGGGGTGGCGAGCGCCACCTACGAGGTTCGCCACGGTGCCGGGCCGGACTACCCGCTCGCCTCGGCGGCGGCTGTGCTGCGGATCGAAGGGGGCGTCGTCCGCGAGGCCCGCATTGTGCTGGGGCAGGTCGCCCCCACGCCGTGGGAATCGGACGAAGCGGCCCAAATGCTCGTCGGCTGGACGGTGAATGAATCCTTGGCCGACGCGGCTGGCTCGGCGGCGGTGGCCCAGGCGACCCCGCTTTCCCACAACGGCTACAAGGTGCAGCTTGCCAAAACGGCCGTCAAGCGGGCGATCCTACGCGCCGCCGGCCTCGAAACCGGAGGTTTGTAACTGCATAGCCGCGACCATTGGTCGCACACCGTTTGCATAGCCGCGACCAGTGGTCGCGGTTCGCCGGCCGTCCCACCCCGACCAACCTCAAGGACCACACGCTATGTCGTTCCAAAAAACCTACGACGCGCTCCCGATCGTCACCACGCTCCCCTGCATCCATCTGCGCAACAAGGCGATGTACGTTCGCGGGGTGGTGGGCGATGCCGACAACTTCCCCGATGAAACGGGCGCCGGCTTCTGCTGGTGCAACCAAACCCAGCATTGCCTGGGCCCGGACCAGATCTACGTCAACCGCCAGCAATGCATCCCCGGCCGGGACTGTTATAAAGAGACGTATTAGTTGGCCCGTGGGGCAGGCGTCTCGCCTGCCGTCCCATGCCAAGCCGCGACCATCGGTCGTGGTCGGCCCACTACCGCTGTTCAACTCTCTGCCTCCTCGGCCGTCGCTTCCGGCTGCTCGGTGGGTGCTGCCGAAGGGTTCTCGTCTGTTTCCGGCTCGACTTCGCGCAGCATGTTGCTGATTCGCGCGCTCAAGTCGGGGGGAAGATCGCCGTCGTCGATTCGTTGACGCAAAGCGTATTTGTGTTCGCCGATCACCTCCTGGCGATTGGCCATGTGCTCGATCAGGCGGATATGGATTTCCAGCTCACTTGGGGACAAGATCGCCAGCATCCCTTGGTAGTCGTTCTCGCCTCTTAACCAGTTGCTATATTTCTCGTCGTAGATCGCCCGGACCCACGGCTGGGCCGGCAGGGTTAGCAACTCCTCTTGCACGGCGACGATGTCGGGCAGTTTTTCCCGATAGGCGACCCGAGGCGGCGGATCCCAGTGGGGAGGAAAGTCGCCCCGCTCGTGCGCCGACAGGGTGGCCAGTCCCGCGCGAATCCGCCCGCCGCGCAGGTCGCGCTCGACCCGGCTGCGAAGCTGCTGCTCGTGCTGCGTGAACGGCAGGATGGGAATCCAAACCAGCAGCGTCACCGCGGCAATGGCCCACAAATGCCGGGCCACGGGCTCCGCGGGGGGAACGTTGGGCGGCTGGTACTCCCACCGCGGCTCCGGGCGAAGGGCGACAACGAGCGTGCCGATAAACCAGATCGGCCACGAAACAATGCCAAAGAACCCGACGAGAAACGAAATGCCGCTCAACAAGCTCTCGCTCTCGGAGAGCCGAATGCCTCCCATGATCGCCACGATTGGCAACGGAGTGAGCCGTAGGATGGCGAGCGCCACCGTATCGCCAAACAGGAGCACCACGAATAGCGCGGCAAAGTAGTTCGCCCGGTAGAGCACCGAAACGACGCGCGCCATCAGCAGCACGCGCCACAGCGCCACGAGCGCCAGCATCCAGAGGTTGGCCGCCACCGCGTCGCCGGGCGAACTGAATCGCTCGACGGGAATCGCATAGACTAGCGCCAGCGGCGCGGTCAGCCAGTAGAGGCCCAGAAAGTCGAGATAACCCGGAAACAGGGCCGGCTCCTTCGCTGAATGCTCCCAGGCGATGATCCGAACCAGCAGGTAGAGCAGCGCCGAGGTAACCAGCGACGCCCCCAGCGGGATCAACAGGTGCCACGGCTGGCGGAGGAGGTCTTCGCCGTCGTACTCGCGGGCAAAGCCGGCCGCCAGCACAAAGATCAAGCCGAGCAAGAGCGCCGGCCGCGATCCGGCCAGCCGCAGGATTGCCGTCCGGTCGCCCAGCAGGTATTTCACCAGGGTCAGCAGGGTCATGAGCGGCTCCGGGGGTAGAGCTTGGGGCGGTGCTTGAGGATCTCGCGGCGGATCGCGCCGCGCCGCCGGGTCGCCGCAGGGGAAAAGACGGCGGCCAGCACGTCGCGAAAGCCGCGCTCGAGTTCGGCCACCGACATTTGGTCCGGCTGGTAGGTCACATCGAACAGCGTGTAGTAGGGCCAGCCCCGCTCGACCAGCAGCCGGCCAGCGCCCTGGAGGCGGCGGTAAAGCCCGGTTCCCGGAAAGGGCGTTTGCAGCGTAATCTGAATTTCCGCCAGCGGCGAGTCGAGCAGAAACCGCGTCAGTCGGTCGAGCGAGTCGCGAGTTTCTCCTTCGGCGCCGACGATGAAGCAGCCGTTGACGGCCATCCCGGCGTCCTGAATGCGTTCGACCGCCTGCATGATCCGCGCCAGCTCGGCTTGTTTTTCTCCCATGCCGGGATAGCGAAACACGAGCGATTCGATCCCCATCAGCACCTGCTGGCAGCCCGACGCGGCCAGATGGTCGAGCACCTCGGGCCGCTCGCCGATTCGCCAGTCGGCTTCGGTAAAGTAGCGGATGCCGGCCGCCCCGAGCGCGTGCAGCAGTGCGGCTGGATCGCGACGGCCGGCGAACGTGTTGTCGTCGGCCAGTTCGACCAGCGGCCGGGCGTCGAGCCGGCGAATGGCGGCCAGCTCGCGCTCGATGGCTGCCAGCGGCTTTTCCTGAAACGAGCCGAGCAGGCGGCTCGCGCCGCAAAAGTCGCAAGCCAAGGGGCAGCCTCGCTCGGTTTGCAGCGTGAATCGCGGAATGTCGGGCCCCAATAGATCGAACCGCGGCAGCGGCCAGTCCCCGGCGGCCAAGCGGCGCGGAGCCTGGTACCGCGGCCGTAGCGCGCCCGCTTCGGCATCGGCCAGCACAACCGGCCACACTCCCTCGCCGCTTCCCGCGACGACCGAACCGTACTGCATGGCCTCGTCGGGGCAAGCGGTCGCGTGCAGTCCTCCGAGCACGGTCTGGATGCCGCAGCGACGAAGCTGGCGGCACAGTTCGTACGCTTCGTCGATCGAGGCAGTCAGGGCCGAGACGGCGACAAGATCAGGCCGGCGGTCCACGATTCGCTGGACGAGCGCTTCATCGCAACGCCTAGCTGGCAGATACTCGCACGTCCACCGCTCGGGCAACATGCCGGCAAGCGTCAACAGGCCGAGCGCCGGCAACTCGCCAATCGCTTTAGATCGCGGCCCCAGGCCCGGCAGCGTCATCCCCAGCGCCAACAGCTCCTGTTCGCGAACGCGAAAGCCGGTCAGCGGAACGAAGACGACGTGTGGCATGGTTCACGTATCGCTGCCCGACAACGATGGCCGCCATCTCCGTGCGGGCTTGTTTACTGCCCAGCCATCGGCGGCGGTTGAAAAATCTCGGCCAGCGGGCAGCGGAAGCCGGGAACCACGTCTTCGCCGTCGAGCGAGTCGCCGTTTTGCACCAACAAGTACGTGCCGTTGGCGCGAAAAACCTGGATTTCGCGCTCTTCGGGGTTTACGATCCATACCAGCCGCACGCCGGCCCGGACGTACTCGCCCGCCTTGCGGCGCACGTCGATAAACAGGTCGCTCTGCGAAGCAACTTCGACCGCTAGGTCGGGGGCGATCGGAACGTGCCCCTCCAAATATTCCGGCCGCATTCGCGAGCGGTCGATGAACGAGACATCCGGCCGGCGCACGCGATCGGGTTCTTCGGGAAAGCACCGGTAGCTGGCGTCGGAGGTAAATACGGTTCCCAACGCTTGCGGCTCTACGATGTTTCCCAATCTTCGGTTAATCCGCGAAGCTACCACCGCCGCAAGTGCGCTCATTTCTTTTCTCACGAGTTGCCCATCGGCCAGCTCGAAACGCTCATCGCCCGAAAGGCTGAGCACGTCGGCCGGGGTAAACTGAGATTTGCCTAACACGGTGGACATCGGTCATACTCCTTGCTTGTCTGCCCCGATTATACCACCTGCCCGGATGGCCGTCCCATGAAACGCTTTGGCCTCGCAATCTTCCTTTTGGGCGTCGCCGCTCCCCTGTTCGCCCAGTCACCGCCGCGGCAGCCCGTGGTGCTGACCGACGAGGGGCGGCGGGTCCATGCCGCCACGTTCGTGTTCGACGGGCACAACGACCTGCCCTGGGAAATTCGGACCAAGGCGAGCAGCTCGTTCGACCGCCGCGACATCGCCCAGCCGCAGCCGACGATGCATACCGACATTCCGCGGCTGCGGCAGGGGAACGTCGGGGCCCAGTTTTGGAGCGTCTATGTGCCGGCCGAAACGGCCAAAAACGGGAAGGCGTTGCAGCAGACGCTCGAACAGATCGCGCTGGTCCGGGCGATGATCGAGCGCTACCCCGACACGTTCGAGGCGGCCCGCACGGCCGGCGACGTCGAGCGGATTCAGGCCACCGGCAAGATCGCCAGCCTGATCGGCGTCGAAGGAGGGCACGCCATCGAGGACTCGCTCGAAAACCTCCGCCGGCTGCACAAGCTGGGGGCGGGCTACATGACCCTCACCCACAGCGACACGCTCGGCTGGGCCGATGCGGCGACCGACACGGGACGGCATCAGGGACTGACGCCGTTTGGCGAAGCGGTCGTCCGCGAGATGAACCGGCTGGGGATGCTGGTCGATCTGTCGCACGTTTCAGACGAGACGATGCAGGACGCCCTGCGCGTGTCGCGGGCACCGATCATCTTCTCGCACAGTTCGGCCCGCGCGGTGGCCCAGCATCCGCGGAACGTCCCCGACAGCATTCTCAAGGAAGTGCCGAAAAACGGTGGCGTGGTGATGGTCAATTTCTTTTCGGGCTTCGTGGTGCCCGAGTCGGCGGCGATCATGGGCAAAATGTTCGACAAAACGCGCGAGCTGCGGGCAGCCTTTCCGGACGAGGCCGACTTTCAGCGCGAGCGCAAACGATGGGAGCTTCAGAATCCGTATCCCGCCGGCACGATTCACGACGTCGTCGCTCACATCGACCACATCGCCAAGGTCGCGGGGATCGACCATGTGGGGCTCGGCGGCGACTACGACGGCGTTTCGAAACTGCCGGCCCAGTTGGAAGACGTCTCGAAGTATCCCTTGATTACCCAGGCCCTGCTCGACAAGGGCTATTCCGCCGCCGACATCGGCAAGATCATGAGCGGCAACATCCTGCGGGTAATGCGGCAGGCCGAGGAGGTGGCGGAAAAGCTGGGGGAGGAGTAGCGATCGCTCAAAACTCGCCGGTCACCTGGCCGTCGTTCATCTGTAACAGCCGCAACAAAAGTTTCAGATCGACCGATTCGCTGATGAAGCGGACGCTGCCGTCGGCGAACGATGCGTTGAAACCCTTGCTCGGCTGGCCGGCCAGACTTTCCAGCAAGTCGCTCTCGTCCAGCACCAGGTCGTCGGGCCGGGTCCAGACGACGGCCGCCTCGGAGTTGGCTTCGACCACCAAGATGGTGTTGCTGGTGCCGTCGGTGATTTGCGAAAATGCGGTCCCCTGCGGAAGATCGAAGATCATCTGGTTCTTGCCGCTCACCATCGGGGCCTTGGGATCCTCCTTGGGCGGAATGGCAATCGCTTGGGGTTGTTTGCTGAGCGGCGCCAGATAACTGGTCAGCCCCTTGGCCCGCAGAGCGCCATCCAACTGTTGCGAGGCAAACACCGCCGGCATCTTTTCGATCAGCGCTTTGTTGTGTTCGCTGTCCCACGGCTCGTCGAGCTTGAACTGCTGGTACAGCGGCATTTGCTCGAGATACGGCAAAATGGCGACCCGCCACGACAGCAACGGCTTGCCAGGCTTGCTGCGGATTGCCTGCGGCGGAAAGCGGCGATAGCTATCGTGGTAGTTGTGCATCGCGATGGCGATCTGCTTGAGGTTGTTCTGGCTGACATGCCGCCCGGCAGCGGTGCGGGCCGCCTGCACGGGTCGCACGACCAATTGCCGGAGCACTTGGTCAAACTTTTCGTCCTTGGCCGACAGTTCGAGCAACAGTTGATCCCCTTGCACGCGGGGCGTAATCAGCGGCACCAACTGGGCAAACTCCGGCAGTTCGGTTGCGACCTCTTTCTGTTTGCTGGCCAACTGCAACAGCGACACGGTCATGGCCCGCAAGGCGGCGGCCGCATCGGCGTCTTTCGATTGCACGGTTAGTTGCAGCGACAGGTTGGGCGGGGCGTCGGCCGAAAGGACGGCCCACCGCAGGCCGTCGGCGACGATTGTGCCCGAGCCGCCGCCGATTTCGTCAGGCAGGCGAGGAAGCATCTCGCGCAAGACCCGGCGGGTGTCGTCCGTCGGCGAAAAAATGAACTGGGCCGTCGTATCGCCGGCCAGCTCGAAAGCTTTCGTGAATTCAGGTCGCGGCGTGGGCTGGAGCATTTTCAAGCGAGCGAGCGACTCCTTGCTGCCGACGACGGCTACCCCGCCGATCGCTTCGCCCGCTGGCAGGCGGGTCAATTCCCGCAAGATTTTGGCGGCGTTTTCCACATCGCTCCCGGCCTTGACCGGCGCGATCAAGAAGGGGGGGCCTTGGGGGATGTCGCTCAGGCTGATCACCGTATAGACCTCGCCGATGCCGGCGGCGCGAAGCGCCGTCTTCACCATATGGAGGCCCTGCTCCATCTGGGTCAGTTGCTCGGCAATCAACTGGTTCGCTGCGAGTTCATTAGCCGGCAGAAGTTCGGACAGCGCCTTGACCAGCGCCGCCGGGTCGATTCGCTCGACGTTCAGCCGGCCAATGGCCAGCGTCTGGTCGTCGAGAAAGGGGGCGACGACGGCAGCCCGCTCGGCAAGATCTTGGCCTGGAGCGGGTGAGGCAGCAACCAGCAGCAGCAAAACGGCGGCCGACAGCAGCGGGGCGAAAATGCGAGGCATAACTAGGTTCCTGGGAGAATTCGTTGGGAGGAGTTGTTACTTTTTGAGCCGGATCACGTATCGCTTAGCGTCGTGTTGCGGCGGCAAGCCGCCGATGGGGGGCACTTCGAGCGTGGCCGTGCCCGCGGCGGCATCGTACGCATAGGCAAACGGCTGGTTGGTAGCGGGGTTTTCGGGCACGGGAACGACAGTCACCTCGGCCAGCGATTGCGGCAGCTTGCCGCCGTTGGCGGCGGCGTGCATGCGGAGCGCCTCGATCGCCCGCAGCGCGGCGAGGTTCCGCGCCAGCCGCACCTCGGCCTGCATGACCTGGCTGACGGCGGGCAAGAGCAGGCTGGCGAGGGGGAGTCCTGCCTTGCCGGACAAGGCAGCGGCGAGTCGGAGTATCCCCTCGTCCTCCAGTTTTTGCTCGATTTCAGGGATCCGGCGGCTCGCCTCGGGATAGGGGAGCAGCCAAACCTTGAAGACTTCCTGAAAGGCGTACTCGCTGGTCCGCGCGGTTTGAATGGCGACGACCTGGGCCACCGGCATGGCTTCGACGCGCTCGCGGGTCATCCCGCCGGCGATCAACGCTTCTTTGGCCGCGGGATACAATTTGGCCATGAAGGCGGCCACCGCCAGCTCGTCGTACCAACCGTCGGAATCGTTTGCGCCCCCCGACATAGCGCCCATCCCTTGCATGCACTCGACGATCAGCCTCCGCCACTCGTCGGGCGAGCGGTGGGTCGTTTCCGCGTCGATCAAAAACGGAAACATCTGTTGGGGGAAGTGCATCTCGAACTCCATCGCCGGCCGCAGGTCGATCAGCGGATCAGGCAACGCGGCCAGGGCCCAATAATAGTTCTGGTCGGAGTGGCGCATCAGCAGCAGCAGTTCTTCGTTCATCATGTTGCAGATGGCAACTCCCACCAGCGCACTGACCAAAAACGACGCCTGGGCGGAATCGCGCCCCAGTTGGTAGCCGATGCGGAGCGTTTCGAGCGCGTCCTTTGGTCGGCCGTCGAGGATTTCGTAGCGGGCCTTGACGCGCAGCGTTCGTGCCAGGCTGCGACATTCCTGAATCTCGGGCAGCAAGAAGCTGAGCATCTCCAGACCGCGGAGGTCTTGCAGGCGAAAATCCCAGTCGCAATATTCGCGGTGCGCGGCCAAGCGCAGCTCTTTCAGAATGTTCTCTTGCGCCCCGAGCCACTTGGCAACTTCTTCCTTGGGATAGTCGGCGCCGGTGGCCTGCTCCCACAGTCGGTACTTATCGACGTACAGTTGCGAGTGTTCTTTGGGAAGCTGCTGCTGCATCACGATCGCCCGGTAGTAGTGTGGGGCGGCATTGCCGGGGGTCCGCTCGTCCTCGGTGGGGAGCAGCGAATACTGCAGCGCGGGCCGCGGCTCGGCAGCGGGGGCGAGGGTCAGCTCGATCGTTGGCGGAACGTTCGGGTCGGGGGCCGCTTGAGAGGGCTCAGCCGGCGCCAAGGCAGAGACCGGGTTTTGAGCCCAGCCACCGGCACTCGCAGCCAGCCAAGCCACTAGCGCCGCGGTGAAAAGTATCGAAAGGCGAAACATGCGATGGTCTCCGTGGTCGTTACATTTGCGAAGCAGACGAGGCAGCGGGATCGGTCGATCGTGGGCCGCTAGAGAGCAGCCCTTCGAGCAGCGATCGATACGTGGGAGCAGTCACCGAGCCATCCCCGCTGCCGCCGGGCGCGGTTCCCAGGGCGTCGAGCCCAAGCCGCAAGGCAATGTCGCGAGTGCGCAGGTAATTGCTCGCTAATACCTCGGTTCGAGTGCGCCTCGCGAACGCGCGAGCCGTGGGCAGTGCATCGGTCGATTCGATTTTCTCGGGCATCGCGGCGGCCACGCGCTCTGGCGCAATGGCCGGAGCGGGACGATCGCGATAGACAATCTCTACTCGCGTCGTCGGCTGGGGTCGTAAGAACAAAGCGATCGCCAGGGCGAGCGACGTGGCGGCCAGCGCCGCGGTTGCCACCGGCCAAGCGCGGCGAAGCTGGCGAGCGGGATGCGTCAGCTTCCCGATATCCTCGCCGTGCGGCAGATCATCCCCATCGGGGGCCCCGCGCCTCCCGCTCGCCTGGAGGCGCCTCCCGCTCGCCGAAGCGCTTGCCTGCCCCGCCAGAAACATCAACCGGTCCCGGTCGAGCCGGGGCGCGACGGGCGCAACGGCGGCCAGCAGTTGCTCGACAACCCTCAGTTCTTCCGGCTGCTCGGCTTCGTATTCTCTTGACATGGCGCCATCAACCTTTCGCGCAGGGCGGCAAGCCCCGCGGCATAGCGCCGGTGGGCGGTGCTCGTCGAGCAGCCGGCCAGTTCGGCAATCTGTTCAAAACCCAAGCCCCCCCAGGTGCGGGCGACGACTACCTCGCGCAGGTCGGCGGCAAGCGATTCCAGCGCCGCGGCCAACTGTTGCGGCTCGACACTCATCTCGGCCGGCGTTTCCGATTCGCGGTGTTCCAAACGCCAGGCGAGCGATTCGTGCCGCTCGCGCCGGCGGGCCGAGCGGGCCCGGCTGATGGCCCGATTGCGAACCACCCGGTACAGCCAGGCGACGGGCGAATCGGGAACGGGCCGTTGCCCGGCCAACTCGATCAACGCTTCCTGCACGCAGTCGTCGGGCTGATCCGTCCACTGCGCGGCGTACAGCGCCAGCGCACCCCCCTGCTCGTCGAGCAGGCGGCCGAGAAGCTCGGGGCTGATGCTGTCGGCCATGTGCGAGGGCTGAATCGCCGAAATCGCGGTTTCGATAAGCGTTTACTCAGGTGACGCCGCGTCGTCCCAATTTTTCCACCGATCCGGCCTGAAATCCAAGAATTTGTTTCCGCCGCGCCTGGCTGCTACGCTAACACCAGCGGCAGAGGCACCGTTTTTCTACCGCTTTGCGAATCGTCGTTTCCTATCCAGGTGGGCGAAGACATGCCGAGACGAGCACTCCTGGCTGCCATCTTTTTGCTGCTCGCCGGCGAAGGCATTTCCGCCGCCGAGCCGCCCGATTTCAATCGCGATGTCGCCCCAATCCTGATCGATCACTGCCTCGTCTGCCACCAGCCGGACAAAAAGAGCGGCGAGCTCGATTTTACATCACGGCGGACGACGCTGGCGGGGGGCGATCTGGGACCGGCACTCGCTGCGGGCAAGCCGGGCGAAAGCCTGCTGCTGGCGCGGATCGCCGACGGCGAAATGCCCCCCTCCGACGCGAAAGAGGCTCGGCCGCTAACGGACGGCCAGATTGCAACGCTGCGGGCGTGGATCGCCGCCGGCGCCCCTTGGCCCGACGACCGCGAGCTGGGGATTCACGAGCAATCGGTCGATCTCGCCCAGGCCCGCACGTTCTGGTCGTTCCAGCCGGTTCATAGACCAGCTATTCCCGACCTCCGCACTCCGCGTTCCGAGTTCCGCACTCCGATTGACGCCTTCATCCAGCAAAAACTCGCCGCCGCGGGGCTTTCCCTCAGCCCGCCCGCGACCCGTTCGCAGCTTCTCCGCCGGTTGTCGCTCGACCTGCGCGGCTTGCCGCCGACCTTGGACGAGCAAGCCGCTTTCGAGAACGACGCCGCGCCCGACGCCTACGAGCGGCTCGTCGATCGCCTGCTGGCCGATCCGGCCTACGGTGAGCGGTGGACCCGGCACTGGCTCGATCTGGTCCGCTATGCCGATTCCAACGGCTACGAGCGCGACCAACCCAAGCCGAGCGTCTGGCGTTATCGCGATTATGTGATCGCCGCCTTGAACGGCGACAAGCCTTACGACCGGTTTGTCGTCGAGCAGATCGCCGGCGACGAATTGCCCAATGCCAGCCACGAGACGTTGATCGCCACCGGATTTCATGCACTGGGCGCTTGGCAGGACGAGGTCGATCCGCTCGAAGCGCCCCAGTATCGGGCGGACGAATTGGACGACATGGTACGCACCACGTCGCAAACATTCTTGGGCCTGACGCTCGGCTGCGCCCGCTGCCACAACCACAAGTTCGATCCGCTGACGATGGTCGATTACTACAGCTTCGTGGCGATTCTCGCCCCGCTCAAACGGCCGAACAAAGGCCGAACCGATCGCGATATTCCGCTGGGCACGCCGGAGCAAATTGCCGCCATCGACGCGCGGAACGAAGCGCTCGCGAAACTGGACTCGCAAATTCAAGAAATCACGGAGCAAAAGCCAGCCGGCGCCGAGCAGCAGATGGCGGCGATCCGCGCTCAGCAGCACCAGTTGCGCGCCGAGACTCCCGACCTGCCCGGCGCGTATCGCTGCTACGAAGAGAATTCGGAATCGCCGCCGACGTTCCTGCTCCTTTCCGGCCGGGCGAGCAACCCCGGCCCGCGGATGCAGCCGCGAGTGCCGGCGGTGCTGACCCACCGTCAACCCGACTTTTTCGAACCTCGTGTCCCGAACCCCGATTCCCGATCCCCCTCTTCCTCGCGCCGTCGCCTGAACTTCGCCCGCTGGCTTGCCAGCCGAGACAACCCGCTGACAGCCCGCGTGATCGTCAACCGCGTTTGGCAGCACCATTTCGGCACGGGGATCGTCGCCACCTCCAGCGACTTCGGCCAGATGGGTGCCCGGCCGACCCATCCCAAGCTGCTCGACTGGCTCGCCCACTGGTTCATGCACGACGCCGAGTGGTCGGTGAAGGATCTTCACCGGCTGATGGTGACGAGCGGGACGTATCGGCAAAGCTCACTAGTTCCAGGTTCCAAGTTTCAGGTTCAAAGCTCAACAACCGGGAACCTGAAACCTGGCACTTTGAACTCTGAAATAGCCGATCCTGAAAACCACCTGCTGTGGCACTTCCCCTACCGCCGGCTCGATGTCGAAGCGATTCGCGATTCGGCGCTGGCCGTTGCGGGCAACCTGAACCGCACGATGTACGGCCCCGCCGTCTTTCTGCCGATCCCCGCCGCCGCGATCGAGGCCCACACCGACAAACAGGCCGCCTGGAGCCCTTCGGCCGAGCCCGACATCGACCGCCGCACCGTGTATGCCTTCATCAAGCGGACGCTGCTGGTGCCGATGCTCGAAACGCTCGACTTTTGCGACACGACTAACAGCACCCCGCGGCGGTCGATCACCAGCGTCGCCCCGCAAGCGCTCACGCTCTACAACGGCCAGTTCATGAATCGCCAAGCCGAGCAGTTTGCCCAGCGGCTGGTGCGCGAATCGGGCGACGATCGCCGGCGGCAGATCGAGCTGGCCTATCGCCTGGCCCTGGCCCGCCTGCCAACCGCAGACGAGTCGGCCGCAATCGAGACGTTCCTCGATCAAGAAACCGCGGCGACCGATGCCCCGCGAGCCCTAGTGCAACTGTGCCGCGTGATTCTGAACCTCAACGAGTTTGTGTACCCGAATTGAATTTCCAGGCGAGCGGGAGGCGTAAGCCTCCCGATAGCTTTCCAATATCAACCCGGGGTTAGCGCCATCGGGGTGCTCACACACCCCGCTCGCCAGGCGAGAATTTCCATGTCTATCCATCAAAAATTCCTCGCGAACCCCACCCCCTGCGGCCGCACGCGGCGCGAGGCGCTGTGGCAATTGGGGGGCGGGTTCGCCTCGCTGGCATTGGTCGATCTGCTCAGCCAGGACGGATTCTTCACGTCCACCTGCAATGCTCAAGACAACCAGGAACAAGGGACGCATGACAACGGACAAGTGACCGGCCGCGGAGCCAAACACTGCATCTTCCTGTTCATGAACGGGGCCCCCAGCCAGGTCGATACTTTTGATCCCAAGCCCGCGCTGGCGAAATACCACGGCCAGCCGTACCAGGGGAAGACGAAGGTCGGCTCGAACGATCGGCCCGTCGGCTACTTGATGCAAAGCCCGTTCAAATTCCAGCAGCACGGCGATTCGGGTCTGCCGATCAGCGACCTCTTTCCGCATACCGCCCGCCATGCCGACGACCTGTGCGTGTTGCGGGCAATGTGGACCGACACGGCCGCCCACTCGTCCGGCTGCCTGCAACTCAACACGGGCAGCCCGCTGACCGGGCGGCCGAGCCTCGGCTCGTGGCTGGGCTATGGCCTTGGGCCATTGAACGACGACCTGCCGAGCTACGTCGTGATGACCGATCCGCGCGGCGGACCGATCGGCGGCGCGCCGAACTGGGGGGCAGGATACATGCCGGCCCAATACCAGGGCACATTGTTCCGCAGCGGCGCTTCCCCCCTGTTGGACCTCGCCACGCCCGAGGGAGTGAGCCCCACCACGCAGCGCCGCTCGCTCGACCTGCTCAAGAATCTTAACGAGCAGCATGCCGCGCTCCGCCCGCAGGAGAGCGAGCTGGCCGCCCGCATTTTGTCGTACGAGTTGGCTTATCGGATGCAATCGGCGGCGGCCGAGATCGTCGATCTGGCGGCCGAGGACCAGCAGACCCTCGATATGTACGGCCTCGACAATCCAGTCACCGCCGACTTTGGCCGCAAGTGCCTGATCGCCCGCCGGCTGATCGAGCGGGGTGTGCGGTTCGTGCAGTTATATAGCGGCGGCGGCCACATCGAGGCGACCTGGGACGGCCACAACGACTGCATCACGAACCACAAAACCCACGCGGGAGAAACCGACCAGCCGATCGCCGCCCTGATGACCGACCTCAAGCGCCGCGGCCTGTGGGACGAGACGCTGCTGGTCTGGGGGGGCGAATTCGGCCGCACGCCGACCAGCGAAGGAGTGAACAAGCCGGGCCGCGATCACAACTGGCTCGGCTTTAGCATGTGGCTGGCGGGCGCGGGGGTAAAAGGGGGCCAGGCCATTGGAGCGACCGACGAGCTTGGCTTTGAAGGGATCGAGGGGCGGGCCCACGTCTCCGACTTGCATGCGACGATCCTGCACCTGATGGGCTTCGACCACCGCCGCCTGACCTATTTCTACAATGGCCTCGACCAGCGGCTGACCGGCACCAGCGAGCACCACGTCATCCGCGAGGTGCTGGCGTAGGACGTTCCGCGTGTCGCGCACATCACGCTATCCGACTGGTCAACCCGCCGTCGATGACGACCGTTTCGCCCGTGATGTAGTCGTTGGTCACCAGCAGGGCAACCAGGTCGGCGACTTGCTCGGCCGTCCCCTCGCGATGCAGCGGGATGCGGTGCTTCAGGTTCAGTTCCTTCCGCTCGGCGGTCATGTCGTCGTGAAACCGCGTGCGGATCACGCCGGGGGCCACGCAATTGACCCGAATGTTGTCGTCGGCCAGGTCGCGGGCCAGCGACCGCGTGAACTGCGGCAAGGCTCCCTTGGCCGTGGCATAGGCGATCGCTCCCGGCACGCCCAGCCTGCCGGCGGTGGACGACACCATGATGATGCACGCCTCGCCAGCCCGTTTCAGATGCGGCAGGGCGGCCCGCGCCAGGTAATAGTTGGCATTCACATGCAGGTCCATCGTGTAGCGCCACTGCTCGGGCGAGACATCTTCGATCCTCCCCGCCGAGGGGCCGCCGGCGTTGTGAATCAGCACGTCCAGACGTCCCAGTTGCCGCGCCGTCTGCTCGACCGCGGCGCCGCAATCTTCCGGCTGCGACATATCGCCGGCGATCAACACCAGCTTGCGCCCCAGCGACTCAACCTGTTGCCGCAGGGCCTCGGCCGGCGGTCCCAAGTTGCGGGCGGCGACGGCCAAGTTCGCCCCTCGGCGGGCCAGTTCGAGGGCAATGGCCGCGCCAATGCCGAGCGTGCCGCCGGTAACGAGGGCAACTTTGTTGGTCAGGTCCATGGTTGGTCTGCTCACTGAAAACGGTCTTGGAACTGTAGCACTATCGGGAGGCTTTCCCGCTCGCCTGACTACGGCTCGCCCTGGAACGGTTCGCCTTCGCCCTCGGCTGCCTGCTGCATCCGGCGGGCGATCACCTCGGCATCGAGCCGGAAGATTCGTCCTTCGGCCTGCATGTCGGGGAGCAGGTCGTCGGAAGGTTGATCGCGAAACTCCCACTGCACGACGAACGCGCCGATCTGAATTCCCTGCCCTTCATAG
>JBBDYF010000069.1:0-6493 GCA_040901775.1 Pirellulaceae bacterium
GATTCTCGACTGCAGCCACCCGTAGGTGTCTGGGCAGTGTCTCAGTCCCAGTGAGTGGGGGCACGCTCTCACGCCCCATACCCATCTTTGCCTTGGTAAGCCGTTACCTTACCAACTAGCTAATAGGCCACAGGCCCCTCCCCAGGTGGAATCACACCTTTGGTCCGGAGACGTCATCTGGTATTACCGGCAGTTTCCCGCCGCTATCCCAGGCCCGGGGGTAGGTACCTATGTTTTACTCTCCCTTTCGCCGCTCTCCCTGTATTGCTACAGTTCGCGCACGACTTGCATGCCTAATCCACGCCGCCAACGTTCATTCTGAGCCAGGATCAAACCCTTCAATTGTTTATTGCTTGTCTCGCAGTCGTCGCCACGCGAACGCGGCGGCTAAGCGAGATTGCGAACCAATTCAAGGTCTTTGAAGACCTGTTTGGTGCCACTGGTCATGTGGCACCGATGCCATTTTCCAAAACCACAGTCTCATGCAGACTGCGACTCAAAAATGAATTGAGAGGTCAACTACCAAATTGTCAAAGATCAAAGTTCTCGTCCGAGAATAACCGGTGAAGGTCGCTCCCAGTCGAGTCACGTATCCTACAGGCTTCGTTCGACCTGTCAACAGGCGGGCTTAGAAATATCTCGCGGGGAGATTACTTTCTGGGCCACTCCTTTGCTGCACTCGCCCAAGGCGACTGCTCGCAAAGGCAAAGACACGCGGTCGTGGCGACTTGCTCTAGAGCGAACAACGTCACCAGCGACTTCCGAATATTAACAGACCTGCGCCGCGAGAGAAGGGGGGCAAAAACTTTTTCGTTCTCGTCCGATCACTCTCTCGCCAGGCTCCGTTTTGACCGTCGTTTTCCGGCAATTGGCAGCCCCGAGGTCGGCTATCAAGACCCATGTTATCGGATACCTGCACTCGCTCGCTTTGCCAAAAGTCGCGCCGATTCTGGGAGAGCGGCGCGGACGCCATCGCGATGTAAAACTGCACAAAATGGGAGGCCAATAACGGCTAGCGCTGCACTTTTTTTGTCCCCAGGGTTTCGCTAATCAGCATCCATTTTCTTTGCGATCAAGGGGGCGTTCTCGCCGTTTTTTCTAATCGTTGCAATTCGCCGCAACTGTCTTGGTGGAAACGAGTTACACGCCAATCAGGTCGGCTGATACGAGCCCCGATCAGGGACTGATCTGGCTGCCGGGCTAGAAGTGGTAGAAGAGTTAAGCGGCTCGGCTTTGGCTAGTCGATTGTGAGTGGCTGCGGCTTGCCGCTCGGCATTGGTTTCGTCCGAGATTTCCCCAAGCAACTTCGCCACCGCGTCGTCGAGTTCGCGGGCGACGGTCGATGCCTGGCCCGCCCCCGCGGCTTCGATTTCGCGATCGAGCTTGGCGATTTGCCGCGACGCGTTGCCGGCGATCTTCAGCCACTGCGGATTGACCGGCAACCGCTGGCTCGTGCGCTGCACGGTCGTCTTTCCGTCGCGCTCCACCCGCCGTTCGGTCACTAGCGCTTCGCGCTCGCGCAGCATCTGGCGAACGGCCATCACATACAATTGCTCGTACCGCCTGCGCACGAGCAGGCGATTGGCCTGCCGCGATTCGCCAGCCGATTGTTGGCCATCGGCGCGGACAGTTGGTTGCCCGCGCCAGCGATCCGTCTGCTGACAAATCTGCGAGACGCGCCGCTGCGACAAGCCGTGCCGTTGTGCCACCGCGGTCTGCGATTGGCCGAGCATCCGCACCTGCTCATAGATCTGCAAATTGCGCTCGCTGGGCTGGCGTTTGCGGCGCGGGGCTTTGTCTAATAGTTTTCCTGTGGGACGGGTCATGGGAATGCTCCTGGCTGGCAGGGCCGAACTGTACAGAAACTCGCCATCCATTAGCCCCGAGCGACTTGCGCGCGTCAATGAAGTTGCGCGCGGCAATTTGCGGCCGTACCGACTTGTGTCGTTTCGCTCGGTTCTAAGTCATTGCAACGAATAATTTTATAGCGTTTTCAATTGCCGCAAGTTCTTTGCTTTTGTGGCGGCGCGGTGACTAGTCTGGTCAAGTCAAGTAGCCCCTAGCGATTCTCAGCCCAGCAGCCGGGACCAAGTTTGGTCCCGGCTAATTTTCGCGCCTACGTAAAATAATTCAGCAGGTTGATGGGCAGGGCGTCCCAGCCACGGAGCAAAACCAGCAGGGTCAGTCCGGCGAAGGCGGGAATGCCGGCGGCCAGCGTCATGCCCAACAGCGCCCAGCCCCAACGATTCGATCGCTCCTGGGCGGGGTCGGCCTGCCACCAAAGCTGCCGCACCCGCCGGCCGTAGCTGTAAGCCGTCAAGAGCGGCGTGTAGCCTAGAATGCCGATCACCACGACCAAGCCGAGCGTCGAAAACGGCAGGAGCACAATGCCGATCAGCGCGGCCGAAGCGGAACCGACGAACAACATGCCGGCCACGATGGCGGCCCACTGGCCTTGCAGCCGGCCGACGACGAGCACGATGGCGAGCGCCATGAGTTGCCACAGCAGCACCGGGTAGGCGAGAAACGCCCGATCGCGGAGGCGAGCCGATAATAACGGCGGCCCCGCCCAGTCCACAAAATCAATCGGCGGACGGAGATCGCCATCTTTGAAAACGACCGGGTCGTACACGAGGCAAACCAGGGGCATTGCCAGGCCCCAGACAAAATCGAACATCAGAGCCTGCTGCTCGCGGCGACCGGGGTACATTCGCGGATAGATAATCAGTGTGAAGATCAACGCCGCCCCGAACGACAGGGCGGCCCCCCAAATGCCGAGCGCCCGAAACAGCGCGAGCAGCATCGCGGCCAGCGTGGTGGCCACCAGCAAATCGACCACCCGGAACCGCAACGGCTGCGGCCGATCGTCGGCGGGGGGCAGGTCGGTGTTCCGGATGGTAACGGGCTCTTGCGGCATGCTGCTGGTTGTACGCGGGCTGGCGGAATCGTGCAAATTCATGCCCCTTTCCGCCGGCCAGTTGTGGGGCTAGGTTAGCTCATTCCCATCCCGCGATCCCGCCCCGCGAGACATTCCCTCCCGTGACCGACGAAGCCGACGAAACGCCCGAAACCTCTGACACGCCGGAGGTCACTCCGCCGCCGGCGTTTCCCGGCGATACGCTGCTGTCCGCTCTGACGCGGCACGGCATCGACCTGCCGGCCGCGCAGGTCGAGCGACTCGATCAATACTGCAAGCTGCTCTGGGATTGGAACGAAAAGCTGAACCTGACGCGGCATACCGATTACGAAAAGTTCGTCAGCCGCGATTTGAAAGACACGCTGGAGCTTTCGCGGCTGGTCTATGCGGGCGAAGCGGTGCTCGACGTGGGAACCGGCGGGGGGGTGCCGGGCGTGGTGCTGGCCATCGTCCGCCCCGATTTGCAGGTCGCCCTGTGCGATTCGGTCGGAAAAAAAGTGAAGGCGGTGCAGCAGATGATCGAAGCGCTCGGCCTGGAATGCCCCGTCTATCCGTTCCGGGCCGAGGAAGTGCTCGAAGACATGCGGTTCGACGCCTTGGTGGTGCGAGCGGTCGGCCCCTTGTGGAAATTGCTCACCTGGTTCCGCCCCCACTGGAACGCGATGCGGCGGCTCTTGGTGATTAAAGGGCCCAAATGGCCGGAAGAACTGGTCGAAGCCAAGCGCCGCGGCCTGCTGCGGGAATTGCAGCTCAAATCGGCCGCCGAGTATCCGCTGCCAGGAACCGAGTCGAACAGCGTGATTTTGAAGTTCTGGCCGAAGGGAACGCCCGAGCGGTAAAACCCCCAACTATCGCTGAAAGATCGGCAAGTAATTGTTTGGCATTTGCAAAATGATGCAGGCCATGGCGGTGCCGTATTCGGGGCAGATTAGATCGACCCACGCGCCGTCGTCTTGCTGCTGGCGAAGGAGCGCGTCGCGCACCGCCGGGTACCACTTTTGCCAAGGTTCGCCGCCGGCCTGCCACATTGCCTGCACCGCGTAATAGTGGCCGTACATGGCGTGGGTGTCGCGGCTGAAATCCTCGGCCGCGGGCAGGTGCTGCATCAGATAGTCGAGCCCCTTGCGGATTTCGTCCCCCTCGTAAATGCCCGCGCTATACAGCGCCACGATGCCCGCCGCCGAGCGCGGAAAACGGCTCGGCCCGCCGGTCAGCATGTACATGAAGCCGCCGTCGGCGTTCTGGCTCCGCTTGACGTAATCGACGCAGCGGTCGATCGTCTCGTTGGGAACGTAAATCCCTGCGTTGCGCGCCGCCCGCAAGGCCATCACCTGGCAAATAGTGACCGAGATGTCGGCGTCGTTGGTCTTCGGCTGATACCGCCAGCCGCCGTCCTGGTTTTGCGTGCTGACGATCAGCCGCACGGCCGACGAGAGCTTTTCGCGAATCTCGCTGTCGGGGGACATGCCGTACACTTCGGCCAAGAAGAGCGTGGCAAAGCCGTGATCGTACATCGGCCCGTGGCTGGTAAAGGCGGCCTCGCAGACGAAGCCGCTTTCGTCGGCCGCCTTGAGGACGTAGCTCAAACAGCGGTTGACATGCTGCCCATATTCGCCCCGGCCTGGGGTATGCCCGCCGGAAAGGAAGGCCATCCCCGCTAGGCTGACTACCGCCACGTTGCGGCTGTAGCCGGTGCCGCCGAACGACCCTTCTTCATTTTGCTGGGCCGCCAGCCAGGCCAGACCGCGGTCGATCGCCTGCTGGGTTTCGGGCGTAATCAGTTGGGCGGCGGCCCGTTCGGGATCGAGCGGCGGATTTTGCGCGGCCCAGAGGGGCGCGGCCGTGCCCAGCGCCAGGCCTGCCGCGGCGGATTGCCAGAGGAATCGTCGGCGACCGATGGAAGGCATGGGAGCGGTCCTTTCGCTCGGCTAGGAAGGCTTGGTCGGAAGGAAGACTGGGCCGCAAGGCGTGGCCAGAACACCGCGACGTATTATGGCTGGTTCGGGTGGTCCTCCGCCAGACGCTGATAATAATCTTCGATCAAACGTTCGTACTTGGGCAAGAACTGTTCGGTGAGCGAGCTTTGCATCTGGTCGCGGGCCTTATCGGGCAGATGCCCCCAGAAGCGATCGATCAAGCTGCGCACATCGGCCGTTTCGGGCTGCTGTTTGGTCCCCTCCTCAAGCCGGTTGGTGCTCTCGTTGGGGGGCGCGGGTAGCGGATCGCCCCCCGTGCTGGCCGCCTGCGAACCCTGGCCCGAGCCCTTGCCCGGCTTGCCGGCGGCGGCCTGGCGCTTGGCTTGTTCGACCAAGGCAGCCAGATCGTCCGCAATTTTTTGCTGCAACTGCTGCGTTTCTGGCGAGGTATCGCGGCCGGCGATCCGCTGCTGAGCGGCTCGCATTTGCTCGCCCACGAGGGCCAGCGGATGCGTGGCGTCGCTCGGCTGGCCAATGTCTTCGCCGGCTGCGGGAGCTTTGTCAGCAGGTTTGTCGGGCGACTTGTCACTCGGGGCAGGCGGGCGGAGTGGGGGCAAGCCGTCGAGCAGGTCGGCGTTCAGGTCGTCGAGCAATTGGGCGTCGAGCGACTGCGCGTCGAGCGGCTTCGGTGGCGGCTTATCCTCTGCCAAGCCGTATGCCGACAGGACGAAGAAGGGGATTAACGCAAAGGCGCAAAGGAAGCGCGAAGGCGCAAAGTGTACGGGCAATTTATTCATTTCTGCTCTCCATCGAGCAACAAGTCATCCGGCAGCAAGTCGGGGTTGTCCTCAGGCCGCGGGGCCGATTCTTGAATCAGATTGAGCACCATCTCGGCGAGCCGCCCCTGCTCGGTGGCGAGCGCGTCGAGCTCGCTTGTTTGTTCGGAGGCTAGCTCGCCCTGCTGGCTTCGGACGACTTCCAACTCGGCCGTGCGGCGGTTAATTTCGCCCTGCAACAATTGTAGCAGCTTGAGCTCGGCAAGGCTGTTTAAGGCATCGCCGCCTTGGTGGGGCGGCGGCGAAGCAGGCTGTTCGGGGGGCGGATCGCCGGCCGGGGCGGAAGCGTCGTCCGGCTTGAGGGCGGCCAGAATGTGCGACAAGCGGGCGGCGGCGGCCTGTTCCGCCTCTTGGACACCAGGGCCCGTTTGCCGCTGTTCCAGCAAGCCGGCCGCCCGGAGCATTTCGCCGCGAGCCGATTCCAAGGCAAACGCGAACGAGGCCGTGGCCGTCATCTTGATTCGGAGCGTCTCTGCCTCGTCGGCGATTTGCCGCTGCTCGGCGGCGACGCTAGCCAGCGTCGCCTGCTGGGCTTCGGTCAAGTCGCCGTCGCTGATGCGAGCCCCTTCCAACCGCGCCGTTTCGGCAATGACATTGTGCTGCCGGGCGGCGAGTCCCGCCACCCACTGCTCCCACTGCGCCAACTGCTGGCGGACGAGTTCTTCTTCGGCCTGGGCGATGGCCTGCTGAATTTCCTGGCTCGCTTCTTCCAAACGCTGAGCGGCGGCCCGCGACTGCTCTTGTGCCTGGCCGGCATTGCCTTGCTCCGCCGCCTGGGCCGCGGCGCGGTTTTGCTCGCCCGCCTGGCCCGCGGCGGCCGCGGC
>JBBDYF010000070.1:0-39921 GCA_040901775.1 Pirellulaceae bacterium
AGTCATTAGGTCTTAGGCCTTAGTCATTGGCAAGTTAGCTTCCATTCTGATCGCCGCCGCCTTTGCCGCTAGCCGTCATTTTTTGAGCAACAGCGAGTGGTCTGCCTTGGCGTTGCGGGTCACCTCGTCGATGGTGGTGCGGCCTTCGAGCACTTTCAGCCAGGCGTCTTGCCGCAAGGAACGCATCCCCTGCTCGCGGGCGCACTGCATGACCTTCCAACTGCTGACCCGGTCGTGAGCCAGTTGCCGGATTTCGTTCGTGGTGACCATCAGTTCGTAAATGCCCATCCGGCCGCGATAGCCGGTGTTGCGGCATTCGCGGCAACCCATCGACTTGTAGATGGTTCCGGTCTTTTGGTCCCAGGGAAAGTCGACCGGGGCGTCGTCCGTCGTCGGCTCGTATTTCTGCCTGCACAGCGGGCAAAGCCGCCGCACCAGCCGCTGCGCCATGACCCCTTCGACGGTGCTGGCAACCAGAAACGGCTCGACCCCCATGTCGATCAGCCGGGTGTAGGAACTGGCGGCGTCGTTGGTGTGCAGCGTGCTGAAGACCAGGTGACCGGTGAGCGACGCTTGAATGGCGTTCTCGGCCGTTTCCAGATCGCGAATTTCGCCGACCAGGACGATATCGGGATCGTGACGCAGGATGCTCCGCAGCGAATGGCCGAACGTCAAGCCGATCTTGGTATGCACCTGGATCTGATTGATTCCCTCGAGTTGGTACTCGACCGGATCTTCGGTGGTGATGATTTTCACGTCGGGCGTGTTGATCTCGATGAGCGCGCTGTACAGCGTCGTCGTTTTTCCCGAACCGGTGGGGCCCGTTACCAGCACGATGCCGTGCGGCAGGTCGATTAACTCGCGGAAAGTGGCATACGTGTCTTGTTCCATGCCGATCTGGCGGAGGTCGAACTTCATCGACCCCTTATCCAGAATACGCATGACGATCCCTTCGCCGTGGATCATCGGAATGACCGACACGCGAACGTCGATCTCGCGGGCTTGCACCTTGAGCTTCATCCGGCCGTCTTGCGGCAATCGCTTCTCGGCGATATTGAGCCGCGACATGATCTTCAACCGGCTGATGATGGCCGATTCGAAGCGGTGAATCTCCGGCGGCACGGGCTGGGCCTGCAACATGCCGTCGATGCGGTAGCGAATCGTCAGGCCGGACGATTGCGACTCGAGATGCACGTCGCTGGCTCGCAGCTCGATCGCTTCGAGCAGGATTTCGTTGACCAGGCGCACGACCGAGGCCTCCTGCGCCATTTCCGACAGTTCGGAACCGTCGGTCTCGATGTCGCTGAGCAGCTCCAGCCCTTCGTCCTCAACCGTCTGGGCCATCAGCCCATCGACCGTTTCGCTGCCGACGCCCAAGTGCTTTTTGATCAGCTTGGCAATCTCGTTGCGGGCGGCGAGCACCGGCATGACCGAGAAGCCGGTGGCGGCGCTCACCTCGTCCAGCGGGTACAGATCGAACGGATTGCTGGTGGCGACGACCAACTGGCCGTGGTCGCGGCGAATCGGAAACAACGCTTGGCGGTGGATCAGCTTTTGGGGAAAGCCCTTGAGCAGCGACAGATCGACGTCGGCCTCGGCCAGGTCGATGAACTCAATACCGACCTGCTCGCCCACCGCGCGCAGGGCCGCCTCCTCGGTGACAAAGCCCAGACCGATGGCCGCTTCGATCAAACGCGTGCCGTCGCCGTGGCCGTTGGCCTGCGACCGACTTAGGTCGAGTTGGCCGCGATCCATCAGGCCGCAACTGAGAAGTATTTCGCCAGCTTCCATTCGGAAAGACTCGATTTCTGGATAATTCTGGAAGGAGGTATGGCAGGCAGAGCGTGAGGGCAGGAAGGGCAATCAGCGGCAGGTAGGAAGTGCAAGTCGGCGAACCACCAGGGGGACGGAAGACAGTCCAGGCTGCACGGCATTGATCGTTGCAGCGCAGCAAGGCGGCGGCCCTGACCCCAAGCGTTGTGACCCATGCGAGCAGTGTCTAGGCTGCAATCGTGGGTCGTTCCCGGCGGAGGCACTACCCGCGCCTGCGGCGGACGGTTTCCAACTCGCCCCCCGGCCAGGGCTGCTCGCCTGCCGGGAGATCAATCATTCTATCGTACAACCTGAGCCAGCGGCTATTCGCGATCGGGCCGGCCGGGTCGTTCGCCCCGACCCCGTTCGCCACCCTCTCGATCACCCCGACCACCTTCACCACCCCGACCACCAAGTCCGCCGCCAAACGCCGGCTGGCTGAAGGTAAACGGGGCACCGATCATCTGCTTCAGCTTGGCTTGCTGTTCAGGCGACAGCACGCTGAACAGTTCGTTTTGCGATTCGGCGCGGAGCTTTTCGATTTGCTCCTGCAGAGCCGCCTGAACTTCGCGTTGCTTGGCTTCGAGCTTCTCTTTTTGTTCGTCGGTAATGCCCAAATTCTCGGCCAAAGTGCCGCTGGCCAGCGCCCGATCCGCCCCGAAGCGCATTTGTGACTGTACTTGAATCTGGTTGAGCCGTTCGCGCTGGTGCGGCAACAGAACCTCGTTGATCTCGCGCTGGGCCGCCTCCGACAGTTTCTGCGTCTTCTCTCGCATTTCAGCGAGGCGGGCGTTCCGCTCGTCCTCGGAAAGTTCGCGGAGCGCCCCAAAGTCGAATTGCCCTCGCGATTCTTCCTGCAACTTGTCGCCGATCTCGCGGAGCTTAGTAACTTGTTCGTCCACCAGGTCCAGTTCTTTGCGGACGTTCTCGTCCTGCAACAGACCGGTTACGCCGCCACCAGGTTGCCCGCCAAAACCTCCGGGGGCTCCTCCTCGGCCGCCTCGGCCTGGACGCTGTTGAGCATCGGTCGAATCCGTCATCAAGCCAACCGCCAACACGGTCAGCCCCAAAATACCCGCGTGAAAGACAGTTTTCATAAGCAGCTCCCTTAATTCGAGGCCGCGGCACCACCGATCGGTGGTGCCTGGCCAGAGGCGGCCCGCACCGCGCCAACCGCCAAAAAGGGTGGCGTGACAAGGCGTTAGTGCATTATTAGACCGTAGGAGTTTTAACCGTTTACGGCAGGAAAAGTTTCGCCCGCGAGGGAACGCTTTGAAAGGGACTGCGAAATCTACGCAAGCCGTTTACCGCAAGCACTTTACAAAAAGTCATGTGCGACGCCGGGCCACTTTCACTGGTGCGAGCGTCTGCATTGTAGGTGGGTTGCGTTGGGATGTTCGCGAGTCGCGGTTTGGGTGTCGTCGAGGGATCCCCACAGGCAAGTTTGCTTTGGCATCGCGAGCCGCCAGAATTTGCAGTGGACGTATTGACAGATCGTCCGTGAATGCGTACAATTTCGTCCATGCATGGCGCTGAGCCTGCGCGCCGGCTCTTTGGCAACCCTGGCAGATCGTTAATAACGGCGCGCCGGCGATGGGTGGGACTGGCGTTTGCGCGCCGCTGCGGAGTCCGCGACCCAGGAGGCTGCTTGAGCACATCCAGTTCCACGGGGCCGTGGAACCTACGGCTCGTTTCGCTGATCGGTCTGATTAACGAAACGGGTTTGGGGTTTCGCTAATAACGGCGCAAGTGCCGCGATATCAACGAGTTGCAAGTTATTAGCGAAACTAGGGCTGGCAAAAAAAGACAGAAATGATTAGCGAAACAAACGCGCAGTCGCGAACTAGAATTTACCCCCGCAGCGTGCCGCGCTGGCTACGCGTGGGCCGCGGCCAGATGGTGCTGCTGCATCCGCGACTCGGCCAGGGCGGTGCTCGCGGTCAACAGCATGCTGACCGACCACTTGCCGGCCGCGTCGCCGCGGACCAACCAATGTGGGATCGTGCAGACCGACTGATGCACCAACTCAAAACCACCTTCCGACTGGCTGACCGTCTCGATCGGAAAGGTCCAGATGCTAGTCGGGCGATTGAGCTTCAGGCTGACATCGATTCCCAGCCACTCGTCGGTCAGGGCGAGGCCGGCGACGTCGGCCAGGTCGAGCGACTTGCCCAGTTGTCCCAGTCGGCGGCCAGCTTCGTCGTGGTAGTAGCGGTCGTCCGCGCCGGAGGGCAAACCGGCGAAGTTGAATTCCACGCCAAAATGCAGCGGCACGTCGCTCGGCACGTTTTCGAGCAGGTAGGCAATTTCGAGCGTCTCGCTGCCGGCCAGCATGGTGACCGCTTTGGTGATCCGGATGCCGTGCTCGCCCACGCTTCCCTGGCGGCTGAGTTGCACCTGAATCCGATCGGCGGCGCGGCGAATCTTCGACTCGTAGAACGACTGCACGAAGTCGCCCAGTTCGGCCGCTTCGCCGCGGCTCACGGCGTCGGGCGTGGTTCCCAGGTCGAAGAAGTGGTCGAGCAGGCTCTTGCGCGGCGTCGGATCGTATTGCAGCCGCTGATCGAGATCGGGCTGCTTGAAGACGACGCGGTCGTGAATGCTGGCCAGGTGGCCGGGGTCGCTATTGGGACCGGCGATCACCTTTTTGTGATACGATTCGGGGCGGCGGGCCAGGGAGGCGAGCAAGTTGTGGCAGATGCTGCGTACATCCAACTCGTACAACATGCCGCCGGCGGCGGGCGCCAGCAGCGCGAGCAGCTTGTCGCCGGCCAGGCGAATTTCCTGCCGGGCGTCGAAGTTATAATCGTCCACGGTCGCTTCGACGTAGGGCGCGGTCTTGCCGGTCGCCCGGTCGAGCAGGTTGTCGCAGGCGATCAGTTGGTTGTAGATCGCGTTGCGCAGATGGGGCAGATAGATGCCCCCGAACGCGCCGTGCCAATAGGGGCAATTGCACTGGCCCCGATACATTGCCTGGCGGGCATCGTGGAACAGTTCTCCCCGCGCTCCGTCCTTCTCGGCCTGGGCGACGCGCCTGCTGGCCATCATCATCCGGGCGTACATTTCGTTCGCTTCCGGGTATTTGACCTTGAAATTTCGCCAGAATCCTCCCTGAAAAAACTGCTTGAGCTGCGGCCAGCGGGGATCGCGCTCCAGATCGTGATAGAGGTTCTCGTACTCGAGTTGCCGCGTGACGGGCAACGACCACTCGGTCATTTCGCGATACGAACAGTCGGGCAGATACACCTTGCCGATCGGCGGCACGCTCTCGACCGCTTCGGAAAGCGTGGTGAGTTTCAGCCACTCGCGGTTGGCCGAAAGGGCGTCGAAGAATTGCCGCAGCCAGCCGTCGTCGTACACGTGGCGCTTGGTATCGGGCCAGGTGCCGAACTTTTCGCCGTCGTCGCCGAAGACGACCACCGCGTTGGGGTTTTTGTCGGCGATGCCGCGCAGATAGTCGATGGTTTGGTGCGGCGGCTGGAACGGAATGAAATATCGCAGCGGCTCGCTGCCGGGAAAGACCGAGAGGGTGCGGCCGTCGTCCTCGGTAATGTAGTAGCCGTACAGTTGCTCTTCGATCAGGCCGGCGTTTTTGAAGTGGAAGTCGTCGAGCACGGTGTAGCGGATGCCGGCGGCGGCCAGGTCGCCGGTGAGCGACTGCTCCCACACGCGCTCGGGCATCCACATGCCCCGCACCTTGGCCCCCAGGCGGTTTTCGAGCCACTGGGTATAGGTGGTGATCTGTCCCACGCGATCGCGCGGGGGGATCATCGTCATGATCGGTTCGTAGAACGGGCCGCCGATGACCTCGATCCGGCCCTCCGCGACCAGTTGCGCGAGCCGATCGACGTATTCCGGATGCCGCTGGTCGAGCCACTCCATCAACGACCCGCTGGTATGCAGCGAGAGGATCAAGTCGGGGTACGACTCGAAGACGTTCAGAAACGGCAGGTAGCTGTCCCGATAGGCCTGCTCGAACACTCCGTCGAAATTGCCGACCGGCTGATGATTGTGCAGGACCAGGCAAAGGCGAATCGCGTGGGTCATGGCCAAAGGGCGTCGAAAGGTGCGTGCGGCCGAGGATGGGGAATTGTAGGCGGCCTGGGCGGCGAGGGGATGTTTCCCCGGCAAGCGAATGGGCGCGTCACCTACCCTGGGACGGAAACCTCGCAGAGGATCATCGGCAAATCCGCTGCCGCTTCCCTAGCTTTTCTAACCGGAACCACGTTTTCGTACCGCGCCGGCCGCTTCAGGACACCTTTCCGAAAAATCACGCCTTCGCGATGCAGGCCCGCAGGTGGGCGGCCGCCGTCTCGGGCAGGAAGGGATTGATAAAGCAACCCGTTCCCCATTCGAAGCCGGCCACCTTCGTCAGACGCGGAATGATCTCGAGATGCCAGTGATAGTGGTCGTTGGCGGAAGTGTCAAAGGGCTGCGTGTGCAAAACGCAGTTATACGGGACGGGGCCGGCGGCACGTTCGATACGACCGATCGCGTCCTGCACGATCCGCGAAAGCTCGCCAAGTTCGCTAGGGTGCGTAGTTTCAAAGGAGGGCGCGGCGCGGCGCGGAAGAACCCACGTTTCGTACGGAAAGCGACTGGCGAAAGGGCACAGCGCCAAGTAGTGCTCGGTCTGGGCGACGATTCGCTCGCCGCCGGCAAGTTCCCGTTCGAGCAGGCTGGCCACCAGCGGCCGGCCATGCCGGAGGAAGTGTTCGCGGCAGGAAGTCAACTCCTGAGCAACCACCTCGGGCACGCCCGGCAGCGCCAGAAGCTGGCTGTGGACGTGTTCGAGCGAAGCGCCCGCACCCGGACCAACATTCTTGAAAATCTGTACGTAGCGATAACGCCCCTCGGCCTTCAAGGCGAGCATCCGGTGGCGATACGCCTGGAAGACCACCTCTGCCTCGCGCGGCGTCAGTTCCGACAGGCTGGCGACATGCCGCGGGGATTCGACGATCACCTCGTGCCGGCCGAACCCCGGAACAGGGCCGACCGGCGGCGTCATTCCCAGCGGTTGACACTTGGGGCAGACCGCTTCGTCCGTGGTAACCGCCGGGTATTTGTTGGGGACGATTCGCACCAGCCAGTCGCCCGCCAGGCCGTTGGTCGGCCGCCCTTGCGCATCATAGGCGGCGACGGCGGCGGGCGTTTGCTGCTCGTTGCCCGCACAGAAAGGGCACGGCACCGGCTGCCGGCGGATCGGCTCTTCGATGAATTCGTTGGGCCGCGAGGCACGATCGCTGCCGATGATTACCCAGCGTCGGGACAACGGGTCTTGGCGATATTCCGACATGGGTGAGCTGCTTCTTCGCCCCCGTTGTTCGTGAAGTTGCGCCTATTTTAGGACCTTCACCCGCTGGCGCTCTTCGCGATGCCTCTCGCCGGCCTGGGCATAGGCGGCCAGGTATTGCCGGGCACTTGCCTCCCAAGACCAGTCTTGCTGCATGCCGGCTTCTACTAGTTGTTGCCAAACCGGGCGGTTTTGCCAATAGGTCTGGGTTGCTTGCCGCAACGTCGATTCGAGTGCATAGACGCTGTAATCCTCGAAGCGGAACCCGGTGGCCGTGCCCAACGACAAATTGTCGGGTGTCGCGGCGACCACGGTGTCGGCCAGACCCCCGGTGGCCCGCACCACCGGGACGGCGCCGTACTTCAGGCTGTAAAGCTGGTTCAGGCCGCAAGGCTCGTATCGGCTGGGCATCAGGAACATATCGGCCCCGGCCTCGATGCGGTGGGCCAAGGGGTCGCTGAATTCGAGCCGGACGGCGACGCGCTGCGAATGGCGGCGGGCCAGATCGCTCAACAGCTCGTGATAGTTCGGTTCGCCGGTGCCCAGGATGGCCCATTGCACATCCATTTCGCCGGCCCAGCGGCGGATGACATCGGCAACCAGGTCCCAGCCCTTTTGATCGGCGAGCCGGCCCACCAACGCAACCAGTGGAGTCCCCGCCGATTCGGGCAGCCCCAGTTCCTTTTGCAGAGCCAGTTTGCAGGCCGCTTTGCCGGTCTGCCAGTTGGTCACGTCGTAGTTGGCCGGAAGATGCGGGTCGGTCGCCGGGTTCCACACGTCGTAGTGGACGCCGTTGACGATACCCGTCAGCGAATCGCCGCGCTGTTGGAGCACTCCCTCGAGGCCGCAACCCAGCGGATCGCTTTGAATCTCTTCGGCGTACCGCTGGCTCACCGTGGTCAGCCCGTCGGCAAAGATGATCCCCGTCTTGAGCAGGTTCAACTTGCCGTAGAACTCCATCTGGCCGAAGTTGAAGTACTTCCAATCCAGGCCGGTCAGCAGCATGTCCCAGTGCCAGAAGATGCCCTGATAGGCCAGGTTGTGGATCGTCAGCAACGAGGCGACGTTTTCGTAGCCGTGGCAGTGCGCGTACTCGACGCGCAGGTATGCGGGGATAAGCCCCGTTAGCCAGTCGTGGCAGTGGAGGACATCGACCGCCAGGTTCAGCAGGCGAAGCGATTCGAGCACCGCCCGGCAAAAGAAGACGTATCGCTCGCAGTTGTCTTTGTAGTCTTCGCCCCGCTGGCGATAGAGCTCGGGCCGGTCGAAATAGTCGTCCTGCTCGACAAAGAAGATGGGGACGTCCGAGCCGGGAAGCACCCCCCGGAGGAGCCGGCCGCGAACGATCTTGTTGCCGATCGGGATGTCGAACTTGACCCCCAGCGGCTCAATGGCCAGGCCGCTTTGCTTGACCTGGCGATAGGCGGGCATCATCACCGCGACGTTGTGGCCCAGGCGTGCCAACTCGATCGGCAGAGCCCCGCAAACATCGGCCAGCCCCCCGGTTTTAGCAAACGGAACCACCTCGCTGCTGGCGAAGACAATATTCAACTCCCCGGCCTCCCCTACTGTGGCAAATCGTCGCAACACTACGCGGCCCAGAGGTTTATAACGCATGGTCCGTGGGCGGGCCAGCGGCAGCCTGGGGCGCCGCACCCGTTTTTCGGGATTTGCCCCAGTGCCGCGCAGAACAATCCTTGCGGATGAACCAACAGGAGGGCCAAGGGCACCTAATCCCAGGCCGTGGGAGAGCGCGGGGGCGAGAGAATGCCCGGGTCCACGGCGCTGATACAATCCAACGCAGGCAGCAGGACTAACCGCGCACACCCGGCCGCAGCGAAAAAATCGTGGGCAGCTTCGACGTTGACGAAACGACCCGGCAGTACTTTGGCCGCATCCATCGAGCGGCCTTGGTGCTCAGCGGTAATCCCTGGGATGCCGACGACCTGGCACAAGAGACCTTTCTCGTTCTGGCGCGGCAGGTCGGCAGCTTCCAGGGACGCAGCTCGATCTACACCTGGCTCTACGGAATTCTGCTCAACCTCGATCGCCGCGAGCGCCGCCGCTTCGCAGTGCGCAAGCGCAAGCTGCGAGTACTGTGGGACAATCAGCCCGAGGACGAGGCAACCGCGCCCGGCGCCGACGCGATCGCCGAAGTTTCCGAGTGGAAAAAGAGCCTCTGGGCCCGCGTCGCCCGGCTGCCCGACGGCCAGCGGCAGGCGCTGGTCCTGCGGTTCAGCGAAGGCTTGCGATACGAAGAAATTGCCGCAGCGCTGGCCTGCCCCTTGGGCACGGTCAAATCGCGGATCTTTCACGGACTGGGGGGATTGCGACGAATTCTGGACGAAGAAGGGGCCGCGGCCCGCGAACTGCCTGCTTATCCCGGCGAGGATCTCTCTCATGCCGTTTGATCCAAGTTACGTTCATCCCGACGAACCACCGCTCGATGCGCGGGGCGATCTGGCGCTAACCGACGACTTGGCGACGCTGGCCGAGCAGTTGTCGGACGACGCCGCTCATCTAGCCCGCTGTTACCCGGCGGGCACCGCTGGCTCGTGCAAGATTCCCGGCCGCGTAAATCCGGCGAAGCCTTTGCCAAGGCGCGCGGGCTTGGCGATTGCTGGGGTCGGTCTGTCGTGTCTGGGTCTGGTGGCTGCCAGCATTTCCTTCGCGCTGCTGGGTGGCGAATCCGCGCCTCCGCCAGCCAACGCTACGAATGCTCAGGTGACCAACGGCGATGCGATTTCCGACTCGGCCAAGGTTGCCATCCCGGCTACTCCCAGCCCGGTCATGCTCTCGGTCGGAGAGCTTTCGGGTCCGGAACGCGAAGCGCTGTTCGATCTGCTGGATGACCAGCCGCAACGTCTGACCCGTGTCTCGTTTTAATCTTTCGCTTGACATGCCATGAACGCGATCCGCCTGCTGCCGATGCTTGCCTTGTTAGCGGCCGTTAGTGCTACGCAGGGACAAGAACCGGCCGGCGATACGGCCGCGGCTGCCGACAGTTGGGAATCGGCCGCCGCCAAGCTGCAGCAAGCGACGCTGACCGTGCGGATCGGAAACAAGCCCACGGCCGCCGATCGGCCCGAATCGGTCACCGTCTGTTCGGGCGTCTGCGTGCGCGAGGGGCGGATCATCACGGCGGCGATGGCGGGCTCGGATTCGACAATCCGGTTGACGCTGGCCGGCGGCAAGCAGGCCGACGCCCGGCTGCAAGTGATCGACGAGTTTACCGGCCTCGCACTGCTCGCGTGCGACACCAAACTGGGCGTTCCCATGGCGTTGTCTGCGCGATTGCCCTCGGTCGGCGGCGGCGCGATGACCGCCTCCGGTTGGGGCGTCGAAGAGCCCCTCGTTTCGCTAGGAATCGTAGCCGGGGTCGAGCGACACCGCCCCGGCGTCAGCTACCCGCCGCTCATCCAGTGCGACCTGCGGACTACCGACACGTCGAGCGGCTCGGGCGTGGTCGATCGGCAAGGAAAGCTGGTCGGGGTGATCGTCGCCGCCGACAGCCCCGAATCGCGCCGCGGCTGGGCCTATGCCGTGCCGGCGGCGCATGTCGAGCGTTTGCTGCGCGCCGCCGACGAACAAAAAACTCCTGGGGTCATGGTCATCAAACGCCGCCGGCCCGTCGTGGGCCTGGTGCTCGACCAGGATGAAGAAGCCATTTTGGTTCAGCGGGTGATGCCGGGCGGCCCCGCCGACAAAGCCGGCATTAAGCCGGGCGACGTGGTTTTGGAGACCGAGGGGGTCGTCATCCGTTCGGTCTATCAGGCGGTGCTGCCGACGCTTCACAAGCAGCCGGGCGATACGATCACGTTTCGCATCCAGCGGGCGAGCGGCGGCACTAACGACGTGCGGGTCGTGCTCGGCGGCGGACTAGAAATGACCTCGGCGCCCGTCGAGTGGCTCTCCGGGCTCATGCAGCCCAAGGTCGAGATCGTGCGCGATGCCGCCGGCAACATTGCCCGCGGCGGATCGGGGCGGATGCCGGCGGAAGTCTTCCAGCCTCCCCTGCCTGCCGAAGATCTGGCCGGGGAGCCGCCGGCAACTCCGGCCGAGAAAATTGCGCTGCTGGAAAAGGCTTTGGACCGCTATCGCTCGGTAATCGAGCTACAGCAGCAGCAACTGGCGGGGGAGCAGAAACAGCGCCAAGAGCAGGAGCAGCAGCTTCGCTCGCTTCGCACCGAGCTGGAAACTCTGGGTCGCCAGCTTGAACGAGCCGGGCCGAAGTAGTTCCAATGGCGAGCGGAACCTTTCGACCTTCCGCACGGGACCACCGCTTTGGCTTGGCGCATTCCTCGCTTTAGTACGCTGCAACTCCTGTTGGCCGCGGCGCTCTGCGCGCTTTTGCTCGGGTTATTTACCTCGGCTTGGCGGGCGAGCGACTTCGCCCAGGTCACGGCGGTTCGCTTCTCACCCGACGGCAAGCACCTAGTCGCCCGCTACCAGTCGGGCAGCGTGCAAGTGTGGAATGTCGAGTCGCGGCCCCGGTTGTCGGCCCGATTGACTGGCCGCGGTCTGTACGGCTACGAAGCCGAGGGGGTGCATTTTGCCGGCGACGCAGAGCTGGTCGATATCGATCAGCGGTTTGGAAGTGGAGGACAGCCGTTGGCCACCGTGCGAACCGTCGATTTGCGCACCTCGGCGGTGACTTCGCGGTTTTCCTTCGTTGCGACCAACTATGTTGGCGTCTACGAGGCCGCGGGAGACACCGTGGCGATTGCGGACTGGTCGGGCGCAAAAATTGAATGTTACAGCCTCGCAGATCGCCAACTGGTCTGCCAGATTTCCAATGTTTACCCGTATCTCGACACCGCGCTCACCCCCGACGGCCGGACGCTGCTGTGGCGCGACGCCAACGCCAGCCTGATGATTTCCGATACAGCCTCGGGGCAGACCGTGCAAACGATTCCGGCCGTCAATGTCACCGCCGCGGCGATCGACCCCGCGGCAACGCGCGTCGCCATGGTCGGCGGCCAGCTTACCCGCCAAGGCAACGCCATCGTGGAGTTGTACGACCTGCAGCGCGGGCAAACGGTGCAGGAAATCGCCACCGACTTGCCCGCCCCGCACTGGACCACGTTCACCGCCGATGGCCGGCGGCTGGCGGTGGCCGATTGGCAAGCGGTCGAACTGTACGACCTGGCGACGCGTCGCCGCCTGGGCCGCGTGCTGCTCGACGAACCGTCGCAAACCACGTTCTTTTCGCTGGTCATGCAAGGGCCGAACGGTGCGGGGTTCGGACAACCCGCCCTCTCCCCCGACGGCCGGACGCTCGCCACGATCGACGGCAGCCGCATCCGCTGCTGGAACATGCAAATCGGCAAGCTACGCGCGGCGGTCGGCGGCCAGCAGCGCGGTTTGCAGATCGCCATTTTCACAATCGGCTTTGCCATTTGGAGCGCGGCCTGGGGGATCGTCTCGCGCCGCCAGCGCGAGCGCAATCCACCGGCGGAAAGCGGACCGGCAGCAGCCGTCGTGCCCCCCAGTCGTCCGCCGCCGCAAGTCGCGGGGTGGCACGGCGTCGGCTCGTTTTTCCTGGCGATGACCGCCCTCGTCGCGCTGCTCTATGGGGTGGCCAACTGGCAGTCGATTGTCAACGACCCGGTCTCGGAATTGCTGAACGCGGTGCTGTGTATAATCCCCATCGTCATCGTTCTCGGCGGGGGCGTGCTGCTGGTCGCCTTCGTTCACAACTGGTGGCGGCCCCTGTTCGGCCGCATTGGCTACTTGCAACTGCTTACGCACGACCGCGGCCGCCAACGCCAGCACGGCCAGGTCGTCGGCTGGTTTGCCGGCGAATCGAGCCTGATCGACACTTTTCCGGATGACCTGGACGAGGTGTCGCGCCGCCTGAGCGAGCTGTATCAAGTGCCAGTGTGCTTCGACCGGCCGCTGCTGGTGGTCGGCCTCGATCGGCAAGTCGATCTGGATGCCCTGTTCCGCCAGCATATTCCGGCGCCCGGCATTTTTTCGCACGAGTGGCGGCTCGCGATGGTCACGGTCTGCGAGCAAACCGCCCAGCGATTGCTGGGCGAAGCGCGGCGCGATCTGCGCAGCGCGCTGGTACTGGCGGCGCTCCACCGGCGACTAGGTGGCTACTTGGAGCCCTGGCCCTATGCCACGATCTCCTACTGGGTCAATCGAGACGCTCGCGGCCTGGCTGAATTGCGGCCCGCCTTGCGCCGGATCAAGCGGCGCTTGGCTGACAATTCTGGCTACGATCCACTCCCCGCGCTAACGATTTCCAACGACGAACTGGGAGCGCTGCGGTTGAAGGCGAACGATCCGGCCGCGTGGTACGACGTACAAGAGCGCGGGGATGTGCTGGCAACTTGGAGCGAGTTTTTGCTGGGCGAACCGGCGCCGCCCGAGCGTCGCGCGCGGACGCTTGCCTGGCTGCGCGCTGCGCGGCCCGGCGACGACGTGCAGCAATCGGCAGCCGAGCACCTGGGCCTGACGCTGGACGAACTACTGACGCAGTGGCGGGCCTGGATCGAAGCGGCCGAGCCGCTGGCGAGCGAGCTTCCGTCGCCGACTCAACTGGCGACGATTCGCGGTTACCTGGTTCCCCTGATGCTGGACCCGCGGGCCAATCCGGCCGCCCGGGCGCAGGCGGCGCGGGTGCTTGGCGCGGCTGGCTTTGCCGCCGGGGCCGGCGCGCCGATTGCGTTGCTCGCGGAACCCCCGTCGCAGCTTCGCACCGATGCGGTCCGGGATCTGGAAAGCATCTCGGGCCAGTCGTTGGGCGACGACCCCCGCGCCTGGCGAGCCTGGTTCGATGCGCTCCCGGCAGACCAGCGGCAGCCCGAGCGTGCTCCGCCTGCTCTTACGAAAACAACGGCTGCGATCCTGGCGGAACCCAACAGCGCCCCAGAGGCGATGCAGGCAACGCTCGTTCCTCTCGCGCCGCCGATCGAATTGAAATTGTGCTGGGGGTTGATGGTCATCGGCGGGCTCGTGGCGCTCGCCTTGCCAATTGCCTTCTTCTTCATGGTGGGTCCGGTCGGCTGGCCGGGGATGTACTTTTCGCTCCTCGTCGGCGTGGTGGCCATGTCGCGGGGGGCGGCCCGCGAGGTGCGCGGGGCCGCGCAGGTTCCTGCTTTGCAGATGCTCAACCTGATCGCCTGCGATCCGGTGAACCTGATCCTCGGAATCCTGGCGCAAAACCTGCTTCGCCGGGGACACGTGCAGCAATACCTGCACCTGGCCGCCAACGGGCGCGTCGGCTAAAGCTCGCGGGCGCTGAAGGTGTCCCCCTGATCCAGGTCGCCCGTTTTCAGCCCCTTGGTGAACCAGCGGACGCGCTGCTCCGACGTGCCGTGCGTGAACGAGTCCGGCACGACGTACCCGCGAGCTTCCATTTGCAGCTTGTCGTCGCCAATCGCCGCGGCGGCGGTCAGAGCTTCTTCAATGTCCCCCGGCTCCAGAATCTGATAGCGGCGGTCGGCGTGGTGCGCCCACGCTCCCGCCAGAAAGTCGGCTTGCAATTCCAGCCGGACGGAGAGATCGTTGTACTCGGCCTCGCTCACCCGATCGCGCTGGTTCTGTACGTGGTCGGAAGTGCCCAACTGGTTTTGAATGTGATGCCCCACCTCGTGGGCGATCACGTAGGCCCGCGCAAAATCTCCCTTGGCACCAAGCTGCTGTTCGAGTTGCTGGAAGAAGCTCAAATCGAGATAGACCTTGGTGTCTCCCGGGCAATAGAAGGGGCCGACCGCGGCATCGGCCCGACCGCAGGCCGAGCGCACCTCGCCGCTGAATAGCACGAGGATCGGCTGCTGGTATTCCTTGCCCAGTTGCGCGCGAAACTGCTCGGCCCAGACGTCTTCGGTCTGGGCCAGCACGGCCGATACGAACTGCGCCTGTTCGTCATTCGCCGGCACTTCGCCCGGCTGGGCGGCGCCGGGCTGGGCGGCGCCGGGCTGGCCTCCGGGCTGCTGCATCTGCTCGAGCAGGGCTTGCGGGTTGCCCCCTAGCAGCATAACGATCACCAGGATCACCAGCGTGCCAATGCCGCCTCCCACTACAATCGGCCCGCGCGCACCCCGACGATCCTCGACGTTCGCGCTCTGCCGCCCCCCTTGCCATCGCATGACCGGCTCCTTCCCTGCTTTCGCAGCGTGCTATCACTCGGCCGCGGCGGTCAATCATCACCGGTCAGCCGACTGCAAACAAGCACGCGAGCAGAGGGCAAGTCGCATGCCAATCGTGGCATCACGAGCCGTTTCTCATTCGTCATCATCCCGCGGGCGTCATCCCCAAGACGAGGTCGAACTTGGCGGCCAGCTCGCCGATTTTTGACGCCTCGATCGGGGCAAAATCGACGAGGAGCGCCGCCTTGGCCTGCGGATCGCGGATCCTTTGGAGAATGCCGTCGCGCTCGTTCCCCGGATCTCCCTTCACGTAGCACTGCGTGACGAATTCCTTCTTCCCCTGCATCTTGATCGCGAAGTGGATGTGCGGCGTGCGGCCCGGATAGGCCACCGGCTTGATCGTGCGGAACAGGTACTCGCCGGTGGACCCGGTGAGGAAGCGGCCAAAGCCCTGGAAGTTGCCGTCGCGCTTGTCGGCGTTGCTGGTGCCCGCGTGCAGGTAGGTGCCGTTGTTGTCGCACTGCCAGATTTCGACGGTGGCATTGCGGATCGGGTTGCCGCCGGCATCGAGAATGCGGCCGCTCAGCCAGGTGATCGTTCCGACGCCCGGATGGATCGAATCGTTGATGATCAAAAGGTCGTTATCGGTATCCAGCGGCAGCTTGTCGGGATAGAACGGCCCTTCGGTCTGGGCGGGGGTTCGCACTAGCTCTGCCGCGAAGACACCGGGAACGTACCAGGCGGCAGCGCCGAGCGCGGCAGCCCCCAAAAACGCGCGGCGAGTAGCGAGCGAGCGGTGGGCGATCTTCATGGGCGAATCTCCGAACTGGCGAAAGCGACAAGCACCATACAACCCGAAACCAGAGGCAAGGTTTCGTTCCCATTGTCATCTGGACGGACGGCTGCCGGCAAGCTCCCGCAGCGTCCGCAGGTTGACGACATCCCACGGCTCCTCTTGCGGGTCTTCCTTGGGAGTTTCCAAATACATCGGGATGTGCAGCAAGCGCTCGTCCGTCAGCAGCAGCCGGAAGCCACCCAGGCCGATCTGCCCGCAGCCAATATGCTCGTGCCGGTCGATGCGCGAGCCGAGTTCCCGTTTGCTATCGTTCAGATGAATGGCCTTCAGGCGAGCCAGGCCCAGCAGTTCGTCGAATTCGCCCCACATCGCCCGATAGACGCTCGGCTCGCGGAGGTCGTATCCGGCTGCGAAGGCATGGCAGGTGTCGAAGCAGATTCCGACCCGCTCGGGCTGCTGCGTCTGGGCGAGAATCTCGGCTAGGTGCGCGAACTTCCAGCCGAGGTTGGTCCCTTGCCCGGCCGTGATTTCCAACAGGACTTGCGAAGAATCATGGGGCAGCAACGCATACACCGCGCTCAGCCCGCGAGCCACGGCGGCCAGCCCATCGGTTTCGTTCGAGGTGGTGTACGACCCAGGATGGACGACCACGTAGGGGATGCCCAACCGTGCGGCCCGCTCCAACTCGACGGCGAGCGCGGCGACCGACTTTTCCCACAGCTCGGCAACGGGCGAAGCGAGGTTGATCAGGTACGAGGCGTGCGACAAGGGATGTGCGATTTTCAATTCCCGCAGGGCGGCGGCAAATCGAGTCGCTTCGTCGTCCGCGATCGGTTTGGCGCGCCACTGGTTGTTGTTCTTGGTAAAAATCTGCACCACGTCGCAGCCGCAGCGGTGCGCCTCTTCGACGGCCTTGTAGTAGCCGCCGGCGATGCTCATGTGGGCGCCAAGTAAGGGCATCGTTTGCTCGCTTGCTGTAAACTATGGCCCGCTCGAACTCGACATTATCCAGGGCGAGGCTGCCACGATTCCAGCCGGAGGCGGCATTTCAGCTACCCGCCCGCGACTGCTCCCGTTTGCGCAATCCGTTAAGATAGCGAGTTCCACCCGCAGCCAACAACCGCCGGCAATCTTGAAACAAGACGTTGCCACAAAGAGTTCTTCGAGCATGACGGAGCGACAGCCAACAGGCAAAGAGGAAAACGACGGCGAGCTGTTTCGCCTCTTGGCCGAGAACGTCAAGGATTACGCCATTTTTGTCGTCGATCCGCAAGGCCGGGTACAAAACTGGAACCCCGGAGCCGAGCGGCTGCTGGGTTATCGAGAAGAGGAAGTTATTGGTCAGTCGGCCGAGGTTTTCTTTACCCCCGAGGACGTGCAAAGCGGTGTGGTGCAACGAGAGATGCAGCAGTCGCTGGAAGAAGGGCGCGGCAACGACGACCGCTGGCACGTCCGCAAGGATGGCAGCCGGTTTTGGGCGGGGGGCATGATGACCCCCTTGTGGGACGAAGGCCGCAAGCTCCGGGGTTTCGCCAAGATCATGCGGGATCGGACGGAATGGAAACTGGCCGAGCAAGCCCGTGAAGGGAGCGAGGCCCGTCAGCTCACCATTCTGGCGACCGCCCTCGACGCCATTATCACCATCGACCACGAGGGACGGGTCGTCGAGTTCAACCCGGCTGCGGAAAAGATGTTCGGATATGTCTGGGCCGACGCGCAGGGCCGCGATATTGCCGAGCTGATCGTGCCGTCCGAACTTCGCCCGGCCCATTACCGCGGCATGGCTCATTTTCTCTCCACCGGCGAGGGGCCGGTGTTGGATAAGCGGATCGAGATGCCGGCGCAGCGCGCGGACGGCACTCGGTTGACCGTGGAGCTGGCCATTACGCGAGTTCCTACCGACGGCCCGCCCCTGTTTACGGCTTTCCTGCGAGACATCAGCGAGAAAACCCGCATCGAACGTTACCGCAACACGCGGCTGGCCATTACCCAGGTTCTGGCGCAAGCGGCAACCCTGCCCGAGGCTGCCACTGCTTTGCTGAAAACCGTCTGCGAAAGCCTGGGCTGGGACGTGGGCTTCTTTTGGGCGCTCGATCCTGGGGATGACGCACTGCATTGTGTAGAAAGTTGGCACAAGCCGGGACTTGCAATCACTGAATTCGAAACCACCAGTCGGCAGCGCCGCTTCGGTCGCGGCGAAGGACTGCCGGGCCATACCTGGGCCGCGGGCAAGCCGGCCTGGCTGCTCGATGCGGCTCGAGCGACCAACTTTCCGCGGGCGGTGTCGGCCGCCGAGGAAGGGCTGCACGCGGCGTTCGCCTGCCCGCTCGTGGTGCGCCGCGAAACCTTGGGCGTCATCGAGTTCTTCAGCCAGCGGATTCAAGAGCCGGACCCCGACCTGCTGGAAACGATGGCGACGGTCGCAGGTTTGATCGGACAGTTCGTAGAGCGCATGCGATCCGAGGAGGCGCTCCGGCAAAGCGAGGCGCGCTTCCGAGGGCTGATGGAACAGGCCCCCTTTAGCGTGCAGGTGTTTTCTCCGGATGGTCGAACCATCCGGGTAAACCGAGCCTGGGAGGAACTGTGGGGCACCCGGTTCGATCAGATCGCCAGCTACAACATTCTCGCTGACAGGCAGCTAGAGGCCCGCGGCGTCTTGCACTACATCCACAAGGGCTTCACAGGTCAGACCGCTCGCCTTCCCGCCATCCAGTACAACCCGAACGAGACGCTGCCCGATGTGACGCAGCACTCCGACCCGCGGCGTTGGCTCTCGGCCGTGATCTACCCGCTGAAGGACACCGAGGGCCTGGTCCGGGAAGTGGTTTTGATCCACGAGGACATCACGGCCCGCAAGCTGGCCGAGGATGCGCTGCTGGCCGCCCATCGTGAGTTGGAGGCCAAGGTTGCCGAGCGAACCGCTGAGCTGGCCCGGACCAACGAGTTCTTGCAAGCGCTTTTGCAGAACGTTCAGGATGGGATCGTGGCGTGCAACGCCGAGGGGGTGCTAACTCTGTTTAACCAGGCCACCCGCGAGTTCCACGGTTTACCGGTGGAACCAATTCCAGCCGACCGATGGGCCGAACATTACGACCTGTACCGAGCCGACGATCAGTCCCGAATGAGCAAGGACGAGATTCCCTTGTTCCGTGCCCTGCGGGGCGAGCGGGTCCAGAACGCCGAAATGATCATCACTCCCAAGGGGTCGCCGCCCCGCATCGTGCTGGCTTCTGGGCAAGCCTTCTACGACGGCCGGGGCGAAAAGTTGGGTGCGGTCGTGTCGATGCACGACATCACCGAGCGCAAACTAGCCGAAGAGCGACTGCGGCAGGCCCACGAAGAGCTGGAGCGCCGAGTCGAGCAGCGCACCCAGGAACTGGGCCGGGCGAATGCGGCGCTGCGCGACGCCGACCGCCGCAAAGACGAGTTTCTGGCGACGCTGGCCCACGAATTGCGCAATCCCCTGGCACCGATCCGCAATTCGCTGCAAATCCTGAAGATGCCCCGCGTCGATGCCGCAACGGCCCGCCAAACCACCGACATGATGGAACGGCAGGTCCACCATCTCGTCCGCCTGGTGGACGATCTGCTCGACGTGTCGCGCGTGATGCGGGGCAAAATCGAGCTCCGCAAAGAGCATGTGGAACTGGCCACGGTGGTGGCCCGCGCGGTCGAAACCGCCCAGCCGCTGATCGAGGTTCAAGGACACCAGCTCGATATTTCGCTCCCGCCGGAATCGCTTTTGCTCGACGCCGATCCGGTGCGGCTGGCGCAGGTCGTCGGAAACTTACTGACCAACGCCGCCAAGTACACGGAGGCCAACGGGCGAATCTGGCTCACCGCCCAGCGGGAAAACGACCAGGCAGTGCTCAAGGTGCGGGACAACGGCATTGGCATCTCGTGTGAAATGCTGGCGCACGTCTTCGAGTTGTTCGTGCAGGTCGATTATGCGGCCACTCGGGCGCAGGGGGGGCTGGGCATTGGCCTGACGCTGGTGAAGAACCTGGTGGAAATGCACGCGGGAACGGTCGAGGCCAAAAGCGCCGGCTTGGGCCACGGCTGCGAGTTCGTGATTCGCTTGCCCCTGGTGGTGCGGGAGCCTCCCGGGCCGCCTGCTCAGCAAAGCGGCCACCAGCAATCCGCGATATCGCCCTCGGGCCATCGCCTGCTGGTCGTGGACGACAATCAGGACGCCGCCATCAGCCTGGCCATGCTGCTGCGCCTGCAAGGTCACGAGGTCCGGGTCGCCCACGATGGGCCCGCTGCCTTGGAAGTGGCAACGTCGTATCGTCCCAACATGGTTTTCCTCGATCTTGGCATGCCGGGCATGGACGGCTACGAAGTCGCGCGCCGGCTGCGCGGCAGCCCAGGCTTGGAGAAGACGGTACTGGCGGCGCTGACCGGCTGGGGTCAGCAGGAAGACCGTCGCCGCACGGCCGCAGCGGGGTTCGACCATCATCTGGTAAAGCCGCTGGAGCCGAAGGCGCTGGAAAGTTTGCTGGCCGAGTTGAAACGCCGGGCTGCTCCATAAATCCAGCGTCGTGATACTCCACACTACTGCAAGGCGATAAACACGAAGAAGCCGGCAATAATCAGCAGCTTCGCCAGGCCCAGCACCAGGCCGGCGATCGTGAGGCCCCGCCCGCTGGGGTCCATGACGCCCCGCTTCATCTTGGACAGATCGATCAGCGCCAGGGCCACGGCGACCACCGACAGCGTTTCGCACATAAAAAACCCGAACATTCCCAGCAGCGACAGGACCAGGATCAGCGCGCCGTGGTGCGGCTCCTGAAAACTGCTGCCGGGGTAGCCCGCGCCCTGCGCGCCGCCCGGCGCATGCGGATTGAGTGCGTTCGCGGAATCGGCCTTCGCCTGCAAGGCTGCCGCGGTCGCTGCCGCCTGCGCTGCCAGGTCGGGATAAATCTGTCCCGCCCAGACCCAGTGGCCCGCCCCTTCGTGCAGGATTTGCGACTGGGGCGCGATTCGCCCTTCCCTCAGCCAGCGGTCGAGCTCGCCGCGCGTAACGGGGCCGAACGTCAGCCCGTCCGGCGTCTTGAGGTGCCAGCGATCGCCCGCGGCAATCGCGCCGCCGGTGGCCTGCCCCGTCCCCCATGCCGCAGCCACCGCCGACTGGGGAACCGTGTACACCGTTTGACAATGGGGGCATTTCGCCAGCTTGCCGGCATGTTCGTCGGCCACCCGCAGCCGCTTGCGGCAGCCTTGGCAGTCGGTTTCGATCGGCATGAGGGGCGCTCACCGTCCCGCGACTGCCGCGAGGAGAAAAAAGAACAGAATCAAGACCGCCGCGAGAATCCACAACACCGACAAGATCATGCCGAGAATCTGCCCCGCCTGGGTCACCCCTTCGCCGCTGGGGTCCATGCGGCCGGCACGCATTTCGCGGAGGTCGCTCGAACCCATCACCCAGGCCATCAGGCTGAAAATTGGGCAGCCGGAAATGAAACCAACCAGCCCCAATACAAGCACGAGTCCACCCCGGTGAGCAACCTGGTAACTGGCGGCCGGGGAGCCGGCGAACCCTGCCGCGGCGGGCAACCGGTCGCCAAAGGGCGAGGCGGGTTGAAACGCCGGACGACCCACGGGAGCAGCCGTCACACGCTGTTTCAGGACGGGAAATACCGCAGCCGCAGGCCGCCAAGGACCGCCCGCCTGCTCGGCGAGCGAGCAATCGGCTGCGACGCGCCCCTCGGCGAGCCAGCGTTCGAGATCCGAGTGGCTGACGGGGCCAAACACCTGTCCGTCGGGCGTTCGCAGGTGCCAACCTGACGCGGACAGACTGGCGGCCGCTGACGCACCTCCGGCAGCGGGCGCCGTGCCAATATGGTTGCAGGCCGGGCAGCGAAGCGCTTTGCCGGCGTGCTCTTCGGCGACGCGCAGCAGCCGACCGCAACCTGCGCAGCGAATTTTCAGTGGCATGTGCCGGTGATCCAGACGACGAGAAGGAACGAACCTTGGCAGTTTACTCGCGGTGGGCCGCAAAACCAGCGGCAGTTGCTTTGTATTCGGCGGCGGCCATACAATATCGTTGGAACGAGCAGATGCGCGCGGCGAGAGCGACGGGGATGAGGCACCGGGATCTGGCGTCCAGCAGCCGAGCATTCGTTGCGAGGCGGCACCTTGTTTGCTCCGGGTGGCTGAGTTTGTTGTTATCCTCTGGCGGATGGATGAGCCATGTTTCCCGAACCGTGGCAATGGATCACCGCGACCCTCGTGCTGCTGGCAGTGGCCGGGGTCGGTCTCTGGATTTGGGTGCGAAAGCATCCCCGCCGCGCCACGATCCTACGGGCTCGCAAGCTGTTCCATCTGCGGCGCGAATGGTTGGAAGCCCGCTTCTTTGGGATGGCCGCCCGCTCGGGCAAGCCCCGCGGGCTGGAATGGGTCGATTGCGATTTTGAGGACGAAGTCTCCTTTGCCCGCGACCGGCATACCGGTCATCTGCGGGCCTTGGTCGGCGTCACGGTTAAATTCCGTGCGCTCGAAGGAGGAGGTATGGAAGACAACCCCAACGTCAGCAACCTGAAAGCGGCCTGCGCCGTGTTCCTGTTCGATGCCAAAGAATGGACCACCGAAGGACGGGTCGTTTTCAATCTCAACCCGATCCAGGCGATCGAGCATTTCCATCAAGAGTTGGAAATGGTCGAGTAGGCTGGGGACTGCCGGCTGAAGACTGCCGGTTGAGGATCAGCGTCGCCGCCGGTCGCTGTAGCGTTCGGGCGGCACAATGCTCATCGCTTTGTCGGCGATGTCTTTTCGGCACCAAGCCCCCGGCCAGCGGATGCATTTGACAGCGGTATAAGCCTGCAACTTGGCAGCCGCGATGGTGTTGCCCAGGGCGGTAACGGTCAGGACTCGCCCGCCGGCGGTTACCACTTGCCCATCGACCAGTTGGGTGCCCGAGTGGAACACTTTCACGTCGGGCACGGCGGCCGCTTCTTCCAGCCCGCGAATCGCCCGCCCCTTCTCGTAGTCCCCCGGATACCCTTCGCTCGCCATCACGACGCAGACACTCGGTCGCTCGTCCCATTCGGGGGGCTTCACTTCATCGAGCCGGACGTCGATCGTCGCCTCGATCAGGTCGAGGATGTCGGACCTCAGCCGCATCAACAGCGGCTGGCACTCTGGATCGCCCAGGCGAACGTTGTATTCGAGCACTTTTGGCCCTTGAGCGGGAGTGACCATCAGCCCGGCATAGAGCACCCCCTTGAACGGCTGCCGCGAGCGTTTCATCGCGTGGACCGTCGGAACGAGGATGTGCTCTTCGATCCAGCGCATCATCCGCTCGTCCACCAGCGGGGCCGGCGAGTAAGCCCCCATGCCGCCCGTGTTGGGGCCAGTATCGCCGTCGAACGCCGCCTTGTGGTCTTGAGCCGCCGGCAGGGTGAGCAGCGTGCGCCCGTCGGTCAGCGCCAGCACGCTGACCTCTTGCCCATCGAGCCGCTCTTCGATGAGCAGCTGCTTGCCCGCCGCGCCGAATTCCTTCTGGCGGGCGATCCGGTCGATCGCCTCGAGCGCGTCGCGCCGCGTGCGACAAACGATCACTCCCTTGCCCGCCGCCAGGCCGTCCGCCTTGACGACGACCGGCACCGAGGCATCCTCGGCACTATAACGATCCATGATATAATGGGTGGCGCTCTCCGCATCGCGGAAGACTCGATACTCGGCCGTGGGCACATCGGCGCCGTGCAGCAGGTTTTTGCAAAAGACCTTGCTTCCCTCGAGTTGCGACGCGGCCCGCGACGGGCCAAACACGCGCAGCTTTTCGCGGACAAAGAGATCCACGATTCCCGCGACCAGCGGGGCTTCGGGGCCGACCACCGTCAGGTCGATCTGGTTTTCCTTGGCAAACTTCAGCAGCCCCGGCAGATCGTCGGAGGCGATCGGAACATTCTCAACTTTTTGCTCGGCCGCCGTGCCGGCGTTGCCCGGCGCGACGAACACCCGTCGGGCGCGGGGGCTCTGGGCGATTTTCCACGCCAAAGCGTGCTCTCGCCCACCGCTGCCGACCACCAGCACTTTCATTGCAATATCCATCCGCTGTAGGCTGAAACCAGTTCCCCCCGAATATAGGCCAACCGGGGAAAATGCGGAAGTTGGCTCCCCGGTTCGAACCTCTCTCGACAGGCCCCGCGAGAGCCGCTAATTTCTCGCCCCACGAATCTCCTGCGGCAGTTGCCACCTGCGCCACGCGGCAGATTATCTCTTTTGGAGCGAGAGGCGATGCAATTCAACCTGTTCGATTGGATCCGCGAAGGGGTCAAGCGAAGCGTCATTCTGGGCGTGCAAGATGCGGTCGAAGCGATCGGCAATCCCGCCGGCGACGACGCCCGCCAGCGCTTGGGCGCCTTGCTTCCGGCGGTCGATGCGACCGGAACCCCGGCGCTGGCCGCCGCCGGCAAACGGAAGCGATTGGGAAGATCGCTGCGCGATTTCGACGGCACCCAGGAGTAGCCGCCGGCACCGACGATCGGCCAGGATAGGTGCTAGCGCCCCCAGCCTGGAACCGGCGCAAGCCCACGAGCGCGAGCTTTGCCTCCATTCTTGCCGATCGACGAAGTCCTTCCCGAAATCGTCGCGGCCTTGCGCGCCGCGCGATCGCTGGTGTTGCGCGCGCCTGCCGGGGCGGGCAAGACGACGCGCGTTCCGCCGGCGCTGTTGCAGGCTGGAATCGCCGGGCAGGGCAAGATTGTCGTGCTCCAGCCGCGACGAGTCGCCGCCCGCGCCACCGCCGCCCGGATCGCCGCCGAGAACCGGTGGCAGCTTGGCGAGACCGTGGGTTACCAGGTCCGCTTCGAGTCGCGCACCGGCCCCCGCACGCGGATCGAGATCGTCACCGAAGGAATCCTGCTCCGCCGGTTGCTGGACGATCCGTTTCTGCCCGCTGTGGGCGCGATCGTTTTCGACGAATTCCACGAGCGCTCGCTCGCCGGCGACTTGGCCCTGGCCATGGCGCGGCAAGTGCAGCAAGCGGTGCGGCCCGAACTGTCAATCGTGGTCATGTCGGCCACGCTCGCCGCCGAGCCGATCTCGGCCTACCTGGGCAATTGCCCCATCGTCGAAAGCCACGGCAGGACCTACCCGGTCGAGATTCGCCATTTGCCCACGCTCGACCGACAGCCGCTTGCCGAGAGCGTCGCCGTCGGAGTCGAGCAAGCCCTGGCCGCGACGCCTGGCGATTGCCTGGTCTTCCTGCCTGGCGTGGGCGAAATTCGTCGGTGCGAACGGCGCCTGGCCGGTCTTGCGGCCGAGCAGAACCTGGCCCTCCTGCCGCTGTATGGCGACCTGCCCGCCGAGCAGCAAGACGCGGTGCTTCAACCGGCGGCGCGCCGCAAGGTGATCCTTTCGACCAACGTGGCCGAGACGTCGCTGACTATCGAGGGAGTGACGGCGGTCGTCGATAGCGGTTTGGCGCGGGTGCTGCGATTTGACGAGCGAACCGGTTTGGATCGCCTGGAGCTGACGCCCATCTCGAAGGCCTCGGCCGAGCAGCGCGCGGGACGAGCCGGACGCACGCAGTCGGGCGTTGCCTTGCGCCTCTGGCCCGAGGCGGCGCAGCGCATTCGCGCCGAGTACGAGTTGCCCGAGATTCAGCGAGTCGATCTGGCCGGTGCGCTGTTGCAGGTTCTCTGCTGGATCGAGCCCGACCCGGCAACCTTTCCGTGGTTCGAACCCCCGTCGCTCGCCGCCGAGCAGCGAGCGGCCCAACTGCTGGCCGCGCTCGGCGCTGCCCAAGACAGCGCCGTCACGCCCCTGGGACGGCAAATCGTTGCCCTTCCCATGCATCCGCGACTCGGCCGGCTGCTGATCGAAGGCGAGCGCCGCGGCATTTCCGAACAGGCAGCCTTGACCGCCGCCCTGTTGTCTGAGCGCGACGTTTTCCAACGCGACGAGCGTCCCCGCCAGACGCGCAAGGTGGCCGTCCACAGCCGCAGCGATGTGCTCGATCGCGTCCACTCGCTCGAAACCTTCGAGGCCGAGGGCCGGTTGGAAAGCGAAGTCGGCCTGCTCCATCGCGGCGCTGCGCGGCAGGTGCTCAACAGCCGCGATCAATTGCTGCGCCTCGTGGGCCACGCCCGCCCGCTGAAGAAATGCCCAGTCGAAAACGAAGAAGCATTCCTGAGAAGCGTGCTCGCCGCGTTTCCCGATCGTCTCGCGCGCCGTCGCGAGCCCGGCAGTCGCCGCGGCCTGATGGTTGGGGGCCGCGGAGTGCGCCTGGCCGAGCAAGTCGCTCTGGCCGACGAAGAACTTTACGTTTGCATCGACGTGGACGCCGGTCAGGGCGAAGCGCTCGTGCGGCAAGCCTCCGCCGCCCAGCACGAGTGGCTTTCCCGCGAGCAGCTCGTTAGCGAAACGCTGGTCGAATTCGACGAGCGAAGCGAAAAGGTGACCGCCCGAAAGCTCGTCCGATTTCATTCCCTGGTTCTGGAAGAAGCACAGGCCGCGTTGCCGGCGGGCGACCAAGTGGCGCGGGTGCTGGCCGCGGCCGCCGCCTCGCGGCTGGATAAGGTCTTTCCCGCCGACGACTCGCAGGTCGCCGGCTTTCGGACGCGCGCGCAGTGCCTGGCGGCGTGGATGCCCGACAGGCAGTTGCCGCCGCTCGACGAGGCACAATTGATTGCCCTGCTGCCGCAACTGGCGATCGGCCGCCGCTCGCTGGCCGAACTGCGGCAAGCGCCGTGGCTCGCCGCGCTCGAGGGCCTGTTCTCTTGGCAGCAGCGGCAAATGATCGACCGCGAAGCGCCCGAGCGGATCGAGGTGCCCAGCGGCAGCCGGATCGCCCTGGCCTATGAACCACACCGGCCGCCGGTGCTGGCCGTGCGAATTCAGGAAGTCTTTGGCATGTTGACGACTCCCCGGGTGGCGGGCGGGCGGGTGAGTGTGCTGATGCATCTGCTCGCTCCGAACATGCGGGTCGTCCAGGTGACCGACGATCTGGCCAGCTTCTGGGCCACCACGTACGCGCAGGTGCGGAAAGACTTGCGCGCGCGCTATCCCAAACATTCGTGGCCCGAAGATCCGTTCGCGGCCATCGCTCAGCGCAAGCCGGGCAAGCAGCGATAAAGGGAACCTGGCCGGCTCGCCGCGGTGGGTTTCGCTAATCGCGTTTTTTTGGCAGCGGGGGTTTCGTGAACGAAACCGCGGGGGCGAATCGTTAATAATGACGTAAGCGCTGCGCACTATGCCGCTCGGTCGAACTGTGCCAAGCGAGCGCGGCGCTTGGTGAACCATCCCTCCCCCAGCACGGTCAGGGCGACGCGGTCCTCCAGATTGGGGCGAAAGACGGTCATCAACAGCAGCGGGACGAACCAGGCCATGTACATGCCGCCGCCGTCGCCAAAGCCGTGCCAAAATTGCACGCCAACCATCATCGCCGCGGAACAAGAAAGGAGCGTGCCCAAATTTTTGTGGGCCGGCCAGATGGCCAGGCCCCCCGCCAACACGCCGCAGCCGGCAATCACCGGCAGGCGGTACCACGGATCCCAGCCCAGATCCCAAATGCCGCCCAGCCCTTCGGTCTTGGGAATCCAGAGGGCGAACATGGGCTGAAATTTGAGCCAGAACGATTCCAGGTCCTTCGAGACCAAGACCAGCGACAGAATCATCGCGGCGATGGCGCCGCCGATACCCATGAGAAAACGAGCCAGGCCGCGTTGCCAGTAAAAGCTGATCCACAGCGGCAGCAAGAAGAGCGGGTAATAAAACACGCTGATCGCCAGACCCAAAAAGATGCCCGCCATCGCAGGACGGCGATAAAGCACCACGGCCCACAGCAGCAGGGCCCCAGGCAGGACGTGATCGACGTGCCCCGTCATTTGTGCCGTATAGGGAAGCATCAGATAGAGCGTTGCCGCCCCGATCCCCATCCGCATATTATCGAAGTGCCAATACCCAATCGTCACCAAGGCCGCGACGACCGCCAGATGAGACAGTATAGCCATGATTTTGGCGGTGATCTCGAACACCTTGTCCGGCTGGGCAATGCTCGGCCGGAAGAATGGCGATGTCGGAATGCTCGGCAGCGCGTAGAGCAGATAGTAGCCGGGACCGTGACGCCGGTAGTCTTCCGGCTTGTTCTTCTCGTTCGTGGTGTCTTGCCCTTTAAGCAGCGCCTGTGCCCCCTTGGCCCCGGTCAGATCGTCGGCCGAAAGTTTGCTGGTCATCACGTTGGCCATGAGGAACAGGAACAGAGCCACGCTAATGAAGATCAGGCCGCCATTGGTCAGATTCGGCTCGAGCAGCGGCCGGCGGACCATCGTCGGATCGAGCAGCAATCGCACCAGCCAGACGCCGGAAACGGCAAACAGCCACAGGAATCCCGTATAGGCCATGATGCGGTTGGACGAAAGGCCCAAGACTTGCGTTGAGGGCGACGATTCCGCTGCCGGGGCGACCGCCTCTACAACTTCGCGATCCGAACCGCCCGTTTGCAGGGCCTCGTTAACCATCAGCAAGCCAGGCGCCAGCAAGATCAGCAGCACCAGATCGAGATTGCGCACACTCCAGAACCGGTTGAACTTGAAGAACAAGCCGATCATCAGAAGCGACGAGAGATAAACCCACGTCGTCGGATCAACCTTGTGGTACTGGAAAAGGATCTCGCTCATAAGCGTCTAACGAATATTTGGAAGCACTTGGCAAGCTCTCGGCGAAGCACTCTCCGAGAAGGATCAAGGCAAACAATGAAGGCCTCGCGCGCCTCAGGAACAGGGACGTGCCAGCGTTTTTACCTTCCTCGCACGACGCGCCAACTCATCAACTTAAAGTTTCGCGGCAACATTGCAAGCCAAGTCCGTTTTGCGATAAATCTGTCGAATCACCCGCAAGTCCCACTGCCATAACCTTAGGCGGGATTCCCGGCCATTATTGCAGGGCCTCTGGGAGCGACCGCGTACTCTATTTTTCCCGACGTCTTCCCCCTATAAGGGTGTGTACTGGAGAATGACTTCTCGCAGTGCCACATATCAATGGTCGTCTCTGGATCGTTTGTTGCGTGGAACCCGCGCGCACCGTTGTTACGAACTGGTAGGCAATTTCCAGCCGTGGCAATCACGACTCAGGATAAGCGACGACCTCCAACGAGTCGGCCTGGCCGCTTGCATTGAGCAGCGGCAGATGAAAGCGCTCGGGCTGCGGGGAGTCGATCTGCTCGATGGTCTTGACCACCATCGTTTGGGTGGCGCTGGCATCCCGCAGGTTGTCGAACAGGGGGAACTAGTTCTCCACCACGTCGAGCACCGGAAGCTGCCGGCGACCCTGCTCCTTGACGCTCAGCGCCATAATTGTGCGGTCCTCCATTTGAAAAAGAAAACAAGCGATAGGCTGAAAACTGCCACGAGCACAAGGCCCAGTGGCCACGTGAACCATCCGGCAGGGGACGAGCGCGGCGGATCGAGCGTACCGAGCAAGCGCTTGGCTTCCTCAACGGAGACGCGCACGCGCTCGTCGCGTTGCTTGGATCCCCCGCTCAAACTCTTGGCTTTGCCATCCACCGTCACGAAATAGCCGGCGGCGGGGGGGGACGTCATCACGAAGTCTCGCTCCGAGACCTTCGGATTGATTGCCGCGCTGTGAATTACCATCGAGCTTACGCCCCCATTGGGTGATTCCATCTCTAGGCGGTGCGGAAAAGGGACGGTGGTCCCCCTGGCAAGGTCTGGCACCGGCTGAAACGAACCGGCGGAAAAGCGGAACACCTCGTCGCGCTTCTTGGCGGTCTTGCGCCGGATTTCGGTGCGAACCGGCAAGTAATGCCGCTCGGGGGCGAGCCAGACCGTCACGGTCGCCTCGTCGGTCCAGCCGCGCGGTCGGACAGTCTCAGGAATTCCGGGGCCGATCTTGAAAATGATGACTTCCTCGCCGTCGATCTTGTCTTCCCCCTCACTAAACGTGATATCGGGATATTTCAACAAGTCGCTCAGCGGCGTATGCAGCGTGTGCAGCACGCGCAGGCCGAACGGATCAAGCGGAAGACCGAGAAAATGGTAGGGGTTGCTTGAAGTGGTCGTTTGGAATTGCTTGTGCGTGTAGTCTATTTGAATCTTCTTGCCCTTGTGAAATCGCGTTTCCAGCTCGTGCTCCGCGACCTCCCCCGACTTGTCTTTCCGGCGTTCGAGAACCTTTATCCGCAGCGACGGGTAGGCCCAGAGCAGATCGTGATCGTCCACGAGTTGACCCACAGGGGCGTCCCCACTCGGCGTCCACTTTTCGCTGTACGTCATCTGCAGCGTAACGATCTTGCTGTAGTACGATTCCAAGGCCGTCCGCGCCTTGTCCAGTTCGGCCGGATCGACCGGCGTTTGACCTAGGACCGCAGACAATATTAAGGCAGGAAGAATGTTCATGGATCAGTTCCTTCGTTAGTTGCCGGCAGTGCTCTCCCCTCCCGCGCGCGTCGCCCAGGCCCGCCAGACCGACCTGGTTGCTGACCAGCACCGTGCGTCCATCGCCAAACCCGACCTGCACCCCCGCCGGGTGAAAGCTGCGGGCCGACATCAGGGACATCCCCAACATCGATTGACTCCCCGTACAATCGCGCCAGGCGCTGTTGGGCGGGAAGGCGTGATAGTAGCTGGCGTGCAGCCTATTGCCGCTGAGCCAGCGGCTTCCCACGGGGGAGGATTGCAGCACGGCGGAAGGCGGCGCCGTGGGGCCCCCCTGGTTGGCCGCCGCGCAGTCGCCCGCCAGCGCGGTGTGCTCCTGCGAGGGAGTAACCAGCGGATCGCGCCAGCGGTCGTCGCCCGCGGCCGTGCCGATCAGCCGCTCCGAGACGAAGGCGGTTTGCGACAGGCCGTCGGTCACGTCGCTTGGCCGCTTGGGGGCATAGTACAGGAACACGCCTCCCGTATCCTCGGGCCAGAGGGGCAACACGCCGCGGCAAAAGCGGTAGCTGGCGGCCCGCCCCGCGGCGAGCGAATCCGAGGGGCAGTGCAGAACCGGCGGAGCGTCGATCGGCAGCCAGTCCCATTCAATATCCCGCACCGAGTGGTCCACCGTGCTGATGGCGTCCGCGCGGGCGCGATCATCGAGCTGGCCGATCAATTGCCCCGCCGGAGAAAGGCACCAATTGCCCTCGCTGAAGACGCCGCAAAAGGCCCGCGGGTAATGGCCGTGCGCGGATTCGAAATTCTGGATGGCGAGGCCCAATTGCTTGACGTTGTTCGCGCAGCTTGCCCGCCGGGCCGACTCGCGGGCCGCTTGCACGGCGGGAAGAAGGAGTGCGAGGAGGATCGAGAAAATCGCCAAGACCGTCAGCAGCTCGACGAGCGAGAATGCGCGGCGTGCTCTGAAGGAGGGGCTAGGGCTGGGGGCTATGAGAAGGGCTGGGGTTAGGGCTGGGGGAGGAAGTGGCGTCATCATGGGTTACTCTCCGGTTACCTCTCCAGGCGATTCCAGGGCACTAGCGCGGATGGATATCACGGCGGCAAACACCGGCTGCCCCGCCGGATCGAAGCCGGTCGCCTGGATCCCCATGAGGCCGGCGAAATCGGGATCGTCGGTTAAATCGACTACCAAGGTGGCCCGCGCGGTTTGATTCGGCTCGATCACCACCAAGGCATCCCGAAAGCTCAGGCATTCGCAACTCGCCTGGATGCGGGCGATGGTCCGGGGAGCGGCGCTCTGGTTCTCGATCAGCACCAGCCGCTCGACCTTGCGAGAAGCGTCTAGCTGGCCGAGGTCGATGCGGGTCGGCGAGCCGCTTTGGGCGGAAAGCGGGATAACAATCTGTTCCGCCCGGGTGCCTGGCGCGGCATCGCCCGACGAACATCCGCAAAACAGGGCCAGCCAGGCGAGAAGAGAAACCCCGCGAACCAGCCGCGAGTGCCCAGAAGGGGCCAATGCGTGGCGCGTTGTTGCGACCGGCGGTAGTGACCTGCGGTCCATCTCAAACCTCCCCGATTTCGAGGCGCTGGGCGCATTATTAGGCGGGGGGGCGGAACCAGTCAATAGGCGAGAAAGAAAGTTTTCTACAAAATGCTGCCAAGCAATGGCATATACGGAATATGCGAAACTCACCCTCCGCGGCCAACGGAAGAGGAGCCGGCTACTTTCGAGACGCTCACACGGGAGAGTGCGACGCCGCACGCATAACGCGGCTGGCGATAGAATGCTGGCATGACCAGTGAAAGTCCCGTTCGGCGGTACCCACAGCGGGCGAAGGCTTGGAAAATGCGCACTCGGAGTCTGGAATTCGGGGAACGCTCTTTCCTGATGGGGATCGTGAATGTCACGCCAGACAGCTTCTCGGACGGCGGAAAGTTTCTCGCTCACGAGGCCGCCGTGGCTCAGGCCCTGCGATTGCTCGACGAGGGAGCCGACCTGCTCGACCTGGGCGGCGAAAGCACGCGCCCTTATGCTGCGCCGGTCTCGGTCGAGGAAGAAATTGCCCGCGTGCTGCCGGTCATCCAGGCCGTGCATCGCGCGCGGCCCGAGGCAATTCTGTCGATCGACACCAGCAAGGGAGCCGTGGCCGCGGCGGCGGTCGGGGCAGGGGCCCAGATCATCAACGATGTGACGGGGTTTTCCGAGCCAAACGACCCTGGCCAACACAGCGGCTCCGACGGGGATCGTCTAACCACCCTGGATGTCGCCCGGACGACGGGCGTGGGCGTTTGCGTCATGCACATGCAGGGGACGCCGCAAACGATGCAGGACAATCCGTTCTACGACGATGTGGTCGAAGACGTTTACAGTTACCTCTGTCAGCGGCGAGATTGGCTAGTCGCGGCCGGCATCGACAGCGAGCGAATTTGCCTCGATCCCGGCATCGGCTTTGGCAAGACCTACGAGCACAACCTGGCGCTGATGGCCAACTGCTGGCGATTTCATGAACTGGGCTGCCCGCTGCTCGTCGGGCACTCGCGCAAAGGCTTTATCGGGAAGTTGATCCAAGCTGGCGCAGCCAGCAACGAGCCAGTGGGGGATCGGGCCGAGGCGTCGGCGCGCGTGGCGGGCACCCTCGGCGGGGCCCTGGCCCTGGCCCGGCAGGGGGTGCAAGTGATTCGCGTCCACGACGTGCGCGAGGTGCGCGAAGCCCTGCTGCTGTTTGAGGCCTGTGGCGGAACGCGATAGGTGCTTGTCAACGCCCGCATCCGGCATTAGAACATCGCGCTAATCGCAGGCGAGCGAGATTGCGTCGAGCAGAGGCGCTGCCTGTCGCTTAGGCAGCGATGCTTAGCAAACAGGCATATTATTTCCGCCAGCGGGCCCTGTGGAGTTGTTGGCGGATCGACGCAACCGCCGTTCTGTCAATGAGTTCTGACTGCATTGCCGAACGCGGATTCTCGTTTCCAGCATTGGCACATGACCTGCTTTAGCGAATTTGTTTGCGGCTCGCTCCGCAACTTCTGAATCGTGTCTATCGGGTACGTATCTATCTAGGGTAGGAGTGGTAGAACCGTGAGTGGCAGTACAGCTCGTTTGCAGGCGATTGCGGCCGTCAACAATTACAAGGCGGGAGCGCCCCCCGTCAATTTCAAGGAGTTGTCCTCCAGCGAAATCTTTGGGGCCCACGTCTTCAGCCTATCTGTGATGCAAAAGCGGCTTCCCAAGCCGGTCTTCAAGTCGCTCAAAAAGACGATCGAGACGGGCTCTCAGATCGACCCCACGGTGGCCGATATTGTGGCCTCAGCCATGAAAGATTGGGCGATCGAACTGGGGGCCACGCACTACGCGCACGTTTTCCAGCCGTTGACCGGCCTGACCGCCGAAAAGCACGACAGTTTCCTTTCGCCCGACGGCAACGGCTCGGCCGTCGCCGAGTTCACTGGCAAGCAATTGATCCAGGGCGAGCCTGACGCCTCGAGCTTTCCCAGCGGAGGGATTCGGGCCACGTTCGAGGCCCGCGGCTACACCGCCTGGGACGTGACCAGCCCGGCCTACATTCTGGAAAATCCGAACGGCACGACCCTGTGCATTCCCACGGCGTTTGTCAGTTGGACGGGCGAGGCGCTCGACAAGAAGACGCCCCTGTTGCGTTCGATGAAGGCCCTCAATACCCAGGCCCAACGGGTTTTGAAGCTGTTTGGCCATACCGATGTCGGCCTGGTCGCATCGACCGCCGGCGCCGAGCAAGAGTACTTTCTGATCGACCGGAACTTCTTTTTCGCCCGGCCCGACCTGCTGAATGCCGGTCGCACCCTGTTCGGCGCCAAGCCGCCGAAGGGGCAAGAGTTCGAAGACCAGTACTTCGGCCACATTCCCGATCGGGTGCTGGCCTGCATGCTCGAATCCGAGCGGGATCTGTTCAAACTGGGTATTCCGGTCAAAACCCGGCACAACGAAGTCGCCCCGTCGCAGTACGAAATCGCCCCGATTTACGAGAACGCCAACGTCGCCACCGACCACCAGCAACTGGTGATGCTGACGCTTAAAAAGGTGGCTCAGAAATATGGCATGGAATGCCTGCTGCACGAGAAGCCGTTCGCGGGCATCAACGGGTCGGGCAAGCACCTGAACTGGTCGCTGGGCAACAGCACGCAGGGGAATCTGCTGGAACCGGGCGAAACGCCGCACGAGAACATGCAGTTTCTGGTGTTTTGTGGGGCGGTGATCCGGGCGGTCCACAAGTTCAGCGGCCTGTTGCGGGCCGTGGTTGCCTCGGCCAACAACGACCATCGCCTGGGGGCGAACGAGGCCCCGCCGGCGATCATTTCGATTTTCCTCGGCGATCAACTGACCGACGTTTTCGAGCAGATTAAGTCGGGGGGCGCCAAAACCTCGAAAGCCGCCGGCACGCTGACCGTGGGCGTCGATACGCTGCCGGACCTGCCCAAGGATGCCGGCGACCGGAACCGGACCAGCCCGTTCGCCTTTACCGGCAACAAGTTCGAGTTCCGCGCGGTCGGCTCAAGCCAGTCGATCGCCGGGCCACTGGTCGCCCTCAACACGATCGTGGCCGAGTCGCTCGACTATGCCGCTACCGAACTGGAAAAGGCCACCGGTGGCGATCCGGCCAAGCTGCCCGCCGCCGTGCAGAAGCTGTTGCAGGACATCATCACCAGGCACGGCGCGGTCATCTTCAACGGCGACGGCTACTCGCAAGCGTGGCACGAAGAAGCCGAACGGCGGGGCCTGTTGAACCTGAAGACGACGATCGACGCACTGCCGCAGATTACCGGGGCCGAGGCGGTCGCCGCGTTCGAGAAGTACGGCGTTTTGACCGCTCGCGAGGCGCAAAGCCGGCAGGACATTTACCTCGAGCAATACGTCAAATGCGTCAGCACCGAGGCCAAACTGGTCGTCGAGATCGCCCGCACGATGATCTTCCCCTCGGCGGTTCGGTATCAAGCCGAGTTGGCCTCGACCTGCACCAATCTGAAGGCTCTGGGCTACACGTTCGACACCGACACGCTCGACGAAATCACGAAGCTGGTCAAGGGCTTGCAGGACAGCACGAATGTCCTGGAAAAGTCGTTGGCCCATCACGGCGGTGCGCTGCTGGACGAGTGCAAGCAATATTGCCACAACGTGGTGCCGGCCATGCTGAAAGTCCGCGAGTTCACCGACAAACTGGAAGGGTACGTGGCCGACGATCTGTGGCCGCTGCCGACCTATCAGGAAATGCTGTTTATCAAGTAAACAGCATCCTTGGCGACGCTTGCAACGGGTTCGATCGACAAACGCAAGTGGGAGGCGAAAAACGCCTCCCACTTTTTTATGCTCCGATTGCTTCGCGCGGTTTTGTCGGCAATGTTCGATCCGTGCAGCGAGGGTAGAATAGACTCGTTCGCCCGCGGAAATGTTTGCAGAGGAAACTGGCCATGCCGGCACACGATTGGACCCGCGTTGAGGATGGAATCTTTCACAGTTTCCATCTGTCATGGATCGCGCAGCTTTACGAGCGATTGAACGGCGGCTTGCTGCCCGAAGGCTACTACGCACTGGCCGAACAGTGCGCAGGCGAGACGATACCCGATCTCTTGACGCTGCATTCGCGCGGACCAGAACCAGCAGAGACCGACTCGTTCTCGACCACCGGTTCGTCAAACATGCTGTTGCTTGAAGAAGCCCCGCCGCGCGTGGCGATCGTCACCGAGCTCGACGCCGACGCTTACGTTCACAAACGTCGCACGCTGGTCATTCGGCATGTGTCGGACGACTCGGTCGTGGCGCTGGTCGAAATCGTCTCGGCAGGGAACAAATCGAGCCGCCATGCCTTCGAACAGTTTCTCGACAAGATATTGGCGGCCTTGGATCAGGGGTTGCATCTCTTGATCATCGACCTGCACCCGCCGACCGCTCGCGACCCGCAAGGAATCCACGCCGCGATTGCCGAGGCGCTTGGCAGCCAGGTGACGGGTCTCGATCCTGCCAAGCCGTTGACGCAGGTTTCGTATTTGGCTCGCAGCGGCCGCCGCGGATACGCTCAGCCGTTGGCGGTCGGCGATGCGCTAACGGAGATGCCTCTTTTCCTGCGGAAAGACCGATACGTGAACGTGCCGCTGGAAGAAACCTATAGCAGCGCATTTGCCAGCGTGCCCAAACATTTGCGGGCGATTCTCGAACGCTCGTCGTAGTCCAACATTCTCAACGAGAAAGTTCGTTTCGTGACACCCCGCGAAGTTCTGGCCCTGTGCCGCGAAAAAGATGTCAAAGCCGTCGATTTGCGGTTTTGCGACCTGTTGGGTTCGTGGCAGCATTTCACCCTTCCCGTGGGCAAGCTGGACGAAGGAGTCTTCGAGGACGGACTGGGCTTCGACGGGGCGCGTCCCCGCGGCTGGCAAAGCGTTCACGAAAGCGACCTGCTCGCGCTGCCGCAGTCGGATACGGCCCATCTCGACCCGTTCGCCGCCACGCCGACGCTGGCTTTGATCTGCAACGTTCAGGATCCGGTGACGGGCGAGCCCTACAGCCGCGATCCCCGCCAGATAGCCATCAAGGCGGCCAACTACCTGAAACTGACCGGCTTGGCCGACGTCGCACAGATCGGTCTCGAGGCCGAGTTTTACGTCTTCGACGAAGCTCGCTTCGATGGGAAGGCACACGAACCGCCTCTCCCTACAGCCGACCGACTGACCGACCTGCGCAGCGAGATGGTCCAGGCCATGCTCGACTGCGGTTTGGACGTGGGGGCCCACTGGCAGACCGGGACCGCGGCTGGGCAGTGTGCGATCGACCTGCGGTTCCAGCCGCTGGCGAAAATGGCCGATTGGATGATGATCTACAAACACTCCGTGCGCAGCGTCGCCCGCCGGCACGGGCAAATGGCGACGTTCATGCCCCAGCCGCTGGCCGGCGATAACGGGAGCGGCATGCACACGCATCTCTCCTTCTGGAAAGACGACGAGCCGCTGTTTTCTGGCGGCGGCTATGCTGGGTTGTCCGAGCTGGCTTTGCACGCTCTGGGTGGCATCCTGCGGCATGCCCCTGCGCTCTTGGCGCTAACCAATCCCACGACCAACAGCTACAAGCGGCTGGCGCCTGGTTCGGACGCCCCGGCCAACCTGGTGTACTCGCAGCGGAATCGCTCGGCCGCCTGCCGCATTCCGCTGGCCAGTCAAAGTCCAAAAACCAGGCGGATCGAGTTTCGCTGTCCCGATCCGACCGCCAACCCGTATCTGGCCTTTTCGGCGATCGTCATGGCGGCGATCGACGGCATTCAACTCAAGCTGAACCCCGGCCAGCCGGTCGATCGCGATCTCTACCACCAGGCGAAGCAAGAATCGGCCGAGTTTCCCCAAACGCCGGCGTCGCTCGACGAGGCGCTGTTGGCCCTCGAACGGGACTCAGACTTTCTACTGCGGGACGACGTGTTCACGCCCGACGTAATCGAGACGTGGATTCGTCACAAGCGGCAGCACGAGATTGCCCCGCTCCAGCGGCGTCCGCATCCGTACGAATTTCAGATGTATTTTGATGCCTAAGCGATTCGAACCGGCCGGCTACGGAAACAGCCGGTTCCTGCCCCGTCCGCCGAGCAGCGTGTCTTCGCCCGGGCCTCCCCACAGCAGATCGTGGCCATCGCCCCCTTCGAGCAGGTCGTCGCCCCAATTGCCAAACAGCAGGTCGTGGCCGTCTCCGCCGTCGAGCAGGTCGTCGCCCGAACCGCCGCGCAAAATGTCGTTGCCGCTCCCTCCCAGGATGGTCGCGCCGACGACGATTTCGCTGCTCAGCGCGACAAAATCGTGACCGCCGCGGGCATCCATCTCGATCGCGGTTACATCGTTCAACGTGAATGCGCCGAGCAGCCGGCCCGAGCGATAGACGACGATCTCGCCAGCAACGATGTCGAGCGTCAACACGTCGCTCCGCTGCGAGCCAATGACGACCAACGTGCCGTCGATCAGGCCCGCTTCGGCTCCCCAATCCTCTTTCTGAAAGAAGTTGCTGGAGACGTAGTTTCCCAGTTGTCGCCCCGCCGTCAGACCATCCTCGTTGTCGAACCGCCAATGGATGCCGCCGTAGAGCCGGCTGTCGGCCGATTCCTGGGCCGCCTGCGAAAAACTGCGGAACGAGCGCTCCGGAACGTTCGGATCCTCCGAGGGGAGCGTAAACCGAATGTTGTCGCGGCCGAAAAAGTTTTTGAGCACCGCCGCCGCGGCCCCGCTGAAGCTCGAATGGCCAGAAACGTAAGACGAGAACGGGGGCGTGGCGATCAGGGGCGTCCAGGCCGGATCGGCGGCGGTTTGGGGATTGCCATCGGTATCGGCGGCTCGAATGCCCGTTACCGGCCGCCAGAAATCGGTGTCGAATTTGCAATCCCAGGCCACGATCGCCGCATCGGCAAGCGCCACGTTGAGCGCAGCCAACAGGCGGGCGTTTTCAGACAGGGTGTTCGACCGCGCCTCGGCGACCACCGTGGCCAGCATGTTCAGGTGCCCGGCAGGCGTGGCCGTGCCGCCGCCGTTGGCCCAAAACAGGGCAATGTTCGTCTGGTCGGCGGTGCGGGTGGTGCTGACGGCTGAGCCGAGCGACTTCACCTCGTTGAAAGCCGCAGTGTAGGCCTGACTGGTCAGCGACGGAATCTCGTCCAACGAAAACTGTGCGCCGCTGGTCATGGCGAACGGCGTGACGCCGGGCCACTGCGGAAACGCGGCAGTCGCCAAGGCGGGAGGCGTCGGCTGCCAATCTCCCGGCTGGTTGCCGGGCGTATGCACGACGATCGCCGTTGCCCCGTCATTCGCCCGCAGGTCGAGCATTTGCGCGGCAACCTGGCTGCCCAGAGCGACGCCGCGGTTTTCGGCCTGGCCGTTGGGAACGGTTGCCAGCGACGCGACCAGTTCGGCGTCGAAAGTGGCCGCGAATGTGGGAAACAGGCCGACGAGCGCGGTATGCGCCGCGGCGGCGACGGCGGCCTCGCGAGATGTCCCCGGCGCGGCGAGCATGCGGAAGGCATACGGCTCGTGCGTGCGGTCGATCGCATTCACGGCGTCGTAGATGGCGGTGTGAACGATGGCCATAGCCCGGGCGGCTATCGGGGGCGGCGTATTGGCGGAGCGCACGGTATCGAGCAGCACGTCGTTCCAACGGAGCACCATGTCGGCCGCCAGCATTTGCCGGGGCTCGAGTGGTTCCACCAACAAGGGGCGTAACGAACGAGTTGCATTTTTGGACGCAAGCCAGGGAGTGTGCATGAGCGGATACCTCGCAAGAAGTGTGGCAGGCTGAAGTGCAACAAGGCTGGCGCGATCCGTGCCCAGAGAAGTGGCCGTATTAACTACCATTCCGAAAACCGGCCCGCAAGTCCGCGGGGGCTGGGCGTGTTTGGCCAAATTCTCTGGCAAGTGTCAAATGAATCCGAAAAACGCTCACCGCGAAAGCCGGCTTAGGTTCATACCGACCGCTTTATTAACGCAAAGCGGCAAAGATCGCCAAGGCGTAACGGAAGGCCATTGTATTCCTTTGCGGCCTCTGGTGCGTCAGGCAAGTTTGATGGCTCTTTTCAGTTGAAAGGAACTGAACAT
>JBBDYF010000071.1:0-8656 GCA_040901775.1 Pirellulaceae bacterium
GCGCGCCCCCCTTGGGAAATCGCTCGCCGACGACGCCCAGAATCGTCGGCCAGAGAAAGGTTTTGCCGAGCGCATAAACCGTACCCGCAACCAGCACGGCCAATCCTTCCGCGATGCCCAGCCAGTATAGGCCGATGCAGCCCAGCACCGAGCTCCCCAGCAACAGCCCGACAGGATTGATCCGCTCGACGATCGGGCCGGCCGTGAAACGCAAGACAAACATCAAGGTCGATGTGTACACGAACAGCAAGATCGCATACTCGCCGACCACGTTGTTCATGATGTTCGTGATCCAACTGTCGGTGCCCAACTCGACATAGCCGATCATGGCGTGCAGGACGAGCAGCGAGATGAGCACGGGCGAAGCAAAACAGGCAAGCTGCTGGCCTAGCGAGACGCCGGCGGTAGCCGCCTCGGAGCGAGGAAACGGCTCTTTCAAAGCGATAAAGCCGTAAATCAGCGTGGGCACCAGGAACATCAGCATGGGGATTTCCCAGCCCAACTGCATGAATTTGGCCTCGGGTCCGCAGAAGAAGTAGGCAAACAGCCCCCCCACAATTAGTCCGCCCGGCCACCCCGCGTGCAGAATGTTGAGATAGTGCGTCTTCTTTTTCGGATAGATCGTGGCAGTGAGTGGATTGACGACGGACTCGCAGATGCCGTTCGCAATCGCAAACAAGATCATGCCGGTGTTCAAACAGATGTAGCAGGCATCCTTTCCCATCGCGTTGAAAACGGGCGTGGCGGCCAGGGTGATCACTGCCGACAAAACGTGCAACAGAAAGGCAATGCCCAAGAGTGGCTTGTAACCAATCCGATCCACAAAGGGGCTGACGATCAGAATCACCAAGCCAAAGCCCCACAACCCACCCCCCGTGATCTTGCCCAGCTCCGTCTTGGTAAAACCGAACTCGGTTCCCCAGTCCCCCAGAATCTTGGCGCGAATTGCGAAACCGACGCCAGCCGCGGCAATCGCCAAGAATCCGGCCAGGAGCAGGAGGGAGGCATTGGGCACGGCGGCATTTTTCGACGCTGGCGAATGAGCCATAACGAGCAGTCTCCGAGGAGAGGAGGGGAACTGGGTGGCAAAGTAGGCGAATATACACACGCCTGCTAGCAATGTAAATGAATTCCCATCGCGTTTACTGCTACTTTTTGCTCGCCTCCACCAGACCCCGCTCGTCTTGACCCCCAACTTGCCTAACCCGTACCATCCGTCGCCCTCGATCCGTTTGGAGTGCTGTGTGCGCCTCGCGTCCCTCATGCCATTTCTCCTTTCCTACCGCTGGTCGTTATTCGCCATCCTGGCGTGCGCGCTGGCGCTGCGGCTGGCTGCCGGCGCGTGGTGGCAACAGCGGCTGCCGGCGGGCAAGACGTTTGGCTTTCCCGATAGCGAAAGCTACTGGGAACTGGGCCGCAAGATCGCGCGCGGCGAGCCTTACGAATTCGGCCCCGAGCGGCTGGCGATCTTTCGCACTCCGGGCTACCCGATCTTGCTGGCAGGCCTGTTTCTGTTGGCAGGCGACGAGCCGCCCGTCTCTTGGGCGCGAGCGCTCAGTGCCATCTGTGGCACGATCGCCGTGGGAGGCGTCGCAAGCCTCGCTCGGCTGCTGTTCGACGAGCGAACCGCCCTGCTCGCGGCAACCCTAACCGCCCTCTATCCCGAAGCGATCGCGGCCAGCACTTTCGTCCTGAGCGAAGCCCCATTTGGCCCGCTGATGGTCTTTCAACTGGTGGCCTGGACGCGGGCCTGGCGAGCCGACAGCGGGCGTCAACAGTTTGGCTGGGCCGCGGCGGCCGGCGTGCTCGGCGGGCTGGCGACGCTGATGCGGCCCAGTTGGTTGCTGTTCGTTCCCTTTGCCATCGCCGCGGGAATGGCGAGCGTGAGATTTTTTCGCAGCGCCACGCAGAGCGCTGCCTACCGGCGGCACATGCTGATCGGCGCGACGCTGCTGGCGACGCTCTGCGCAACGCTGGCTCCCTGGTGGATTCGCAACTACGCCGTCGCAGGACGGTTTGTTCCCACGTCGCTGCAAGTGGGGGCGAGTCTCTACGATGGCTGGGGACCGCAAGCGACCGGTGCCAGCGACATGCAGTTCGTGCCGCAATTCATTGCCGAGCAACACCAAGTCGATCGGGACCAGGCCGATCGGGACCAAGCCGACCGGCAAGCGACGCTTCCGCCGCGGGGCACCTTCGAAGACCGGCTCGATCGCCGCCTACGAAATGCTTCCCTTGCCTGGGCGACAAATCATCCCGTTCGTGTCTTGCAACTCGCGGGCATCAAATTCTTGCGGATGTGGAACCCGCTGCCCAATGCGGCGGAGTTCGGCACCGGCACGCTGCGGGCGATCCTGGCCCTGACCTACACGCCGCTCATCGCGCTGGCCCTGGTGGGCGCGTGGCGTTTTACGCGCCGCGATTGGCCGTATCTGCTCTGCCTGCTTCCCGCGTTCTATTTCACCGGTTTGCACATGATCTTTGTCAGCTCGATCCGCTATCGCCAGCCCGCCATGCTGGTGCTGATCGTGCTGGCGGCGGGCATCCTTACCCGTTGGCTCGCACGGCCGACCGCAGCTCCCTCAACTTAAAGTACCGTCCGGGAATGGATTCCCCACGACAACCCGATACCGGGCCGAGCCTTGCCGCTCGGCTGGCCGGCGAGCTCAAACGGCTCGTCGTCGTCGGCGTCTTGGGCGTCGCCCTGTTTGTCGCCGGCAAGTACTACTGCGTCGATCGGCTGAACGAAGAGATTCGCCTCCGCGTCGAGCAACAACTGCGACAACACTATCGGGGGCTGGGCGTTTCGCTGCGCTCGGCCCGCCGCGTGGCGGGAGAAGGGGTCGAGCTGCGGGGGCTCGAAATCCGGGCCGCCGAGGGGGCCGACGCCCCGGTTCTGGTGTCGATCGACGAGGTATTCGCCCAGTGCGACACCCGCCTGCCCGACTTCGTGACCAAGCCCCCCAAGATTGTCCGCCTGCACCTGCAACGCCTGCGGCTGCGGGCTCAACGCGAGGCCGATGGCTACTGGAACCTGTCGCGGCTGTTGCCTTTGCCCAGCTTGAGCGAGGGGCCGCTGCCGATTGCGACCATCAGCGACGCCTCGCTCGAGATTGTCGAGCCCAACCAGAGCCAGGCTGCCCCGCTGACGCTGCGCAACATCGAACTGGTGGTGCGGCCGGAAGCCGAGGGGGACGAGGCCCAGGCAGGCATGTCAGACGCTTCGCCGCAGGTGCTCCGCGTGCGCGGATCGCTGGCCGGCGATCATCTGGAAAAAATCGAGATCGACGGCCTGCTCGATCCTTTGACTGCCCGCTGGGAGATTCGCGGCGCGGTCGAAGGGCTGGAGTTCAGCCCCCGGCTGCGATCCGCATTGCCGCGGGAAGTGGCCACGGCCCTCTTGCCTCTTTCGACCGTCCGCGGACGCACCTATTTGGGATTTCATGTGCAGCGGCGGGAGGACGATCCCGCAATTGAATTCATCATCACCGGCAAGATCTCCGAAGGGCGCATCGACGATGCCCGCCTGCCCGAGCCGCTGACCGATGTCGAAGCCTCGATCCGGGCCGACAACCACGGAATCGTCGTGCAAGACATGTCGGCCCGTTGCGGCCGCACCCAGCTCGAAATCAATGCCGAGCTGTTCGGCTATTCCGCCCACAGCCCCTTACGTCTCGACATCGAAGCCAAACAGCTCGAACTCGAACGGTTGCCCGTCGATTCTTTGCCGGCTGCGGTGCAAAAGGTCTTTGCCGATTTTGCCCCGCGGGGCTTGGTCGATCTGACCGCCCACCTTGGCTTCGACGGCCAAAGCTGGCAACCCGATCTCACGATCAAATGCCACGACCTCTCGGTCAAATACCACCGTTTCGCTTACCGCCTGGCGGGAGGAACCGGCACGATCGAACTGAAAAACCAGCGGCTGAACTTGCGGCTCAAGCTGCTGGCCGGCAGCCAGCCGATCCAGTGTCGCGCCGATTGCCTGCATCCGGGACCAGACTTTTCGGGCTGGGTCGAACTGCAATCCGAAGCCCCCCTTCCCTTGGACGAAAAACTGCTGGTGGCGCTCGAGCCGAAGATGCAAAAAATTGTGCGGGCGTTTCGCCCGCGGGGAAACATCTCGTTCCAAGGGCGGCTGCAGCGCGCCGCGGGCGAGCAGGAAGTGCATCGCAAGCTGCACATTACCCTACACGACTGCTCGCTGCAGCACGACAAGTTCTCCTACCCCATCGACAAGGTCAACGGTTCGCTGCAGTTGACCGATCGCGATTGGCTGTTTCGCAACCTGACCGGGCGAAACGACAGTGCCTCCATCGTCGGCGAAGGGGCCTGGCTGGCGGAGGCGGCCGACGGCAACCAGCTCGCGCTCCACTTCACCGCCACCGACGTTCCCCTGGCCGACGAACTGCGGCAAGCGCTCAGCCCGGGGGCGCAGCGGCTGTGGACCAACCTGCGGCCGCGGGGAAACATCGACCACCTGACGATCGGCCTGAAGTACAGCGCCCTCGACAAACGGCTCGCGCTCGATGTGAAAGGGAACAAGTGGCCGCCGGGGCAAAACGTCGAGGGCCGCTCGCTGTCGATCGAGCCGACCTGGTTTCGCTACCGGCTAGACAGCCTGACGGGCTCGGTTCATTACGTCGATGGCGTCATGCAACTCCAGGGCTTGCAGGCGGTCCACGGGCGGGCAACCATCGAAGCGGAAGGGGTGTCGCAGGTGCTGGCCGATGGCGGGTGCCGGCTCCAGCTCTCGCGGCTGTCGGCCAACCGCCTGGAAGCCGACCAGGAGTTGTTGGCGGCCCTACCTCAGACCATCGGGCAGGGGCTGGCGCGGCTGGCGGTGCAGGGGCCGACCAACGTCGTCGGAACGCTGGGCATCACCGTCCCCGGACATTCGGAGGGAGCGCCCGAGATCGACTGGGATTTGACGTTCGATGTCGATAACGGCCGAATGGCGACGACGATTCCGGTCGAACACATTTATGGCGGAGTTCGGCTCGTCGGGGGCTGCGGGCCGAAGGGTGCCTTCAGCCGGGGCGAGTTGGAGGTAGAGTCCGCGTTCGTTCGCGGAGTGCAGCTCACCCAGGTGCAAGGCCCGTTGGTGATCGATGGGCAGCGCGTGATCTTCGGGGCGGCCGCCGAGCGCGACGCGCAGGGACGCGTTCCCCGAGCGATCACCGCCGATGCGTTCGACGGGCAACTGGTCGTGAATGGCGAGTTGCAGCTCTCGCCCGCCGGAGAATTTCAGGTGCAGGCAGCTCTCGAAAACGCCGACCTCAAAGCGATCGTCCGCGATGTCCCGCGGCAGCGTGGCCTTTCGGGCAAAGTCTTTGGCGTCGTGAACGTGTCGGGGACCATGCAGGGAATGCACACCTGGCGCGGCAACGGCCAGGTTCGCCTGCGCGATGCGGACATCTATCAATTGCCGGTCATGATCGCCGTTTTGCAGCTCGTCAGCGTGCAACGGCCGGATCGAACCGCGTTCAACACCAGCAACATCGACTTTCGGATCGAAGGGGACGACCTGGCCTTCGATCGGATCGATTTCAACGGCGATGCGTTCTGCCTGAAAGGGAAGGGACGCATGAACGGGCAGCGGCAGATCGAGCTCAAGTTCTATCCGCAGTTGGGACGCGATGAAGTGCAGCTCCCCTTCTTCCGGCCCCTCGTGGGCGGAACCAGCCGCCAGTTCATGCTGATCGAAGCGACCGGCACGCTCGATCGGCCGGAAGTCAACCGCACCGTATTTCCCGGAATCGACGAGCGTCTGCAAGAGCTATTTCCTGAATTGGCCCGCCAGGCGGCGGCCAGCGAACCGACGACGCCCATCCTTTCCTTGCCGCGCGAGGCCCTCCAGCGCACGGGCCTCTTGCCGCGAAGATAGACTGAAAGTACTTGACGGAGCACACGCGTTTCATCGCGGAGGACCGGTCGTGAGCATCGGATCGCTAGGGATCATCGGGGGATTGGCAACCGCGGCCCAATCGCAACGGACCGCGGAGGTCGATCGCGCGGGACGCGAGGCAGCCGAGCGGGCCCGCGAGACGCAGTCCGAGCTGAAAGCTGAAAGCGCCTCGGGCATCGGCGAGACCGAGGAGGATTCGCAAACCTCCGAACGCGATGCCGACGGCCGGCGTCTGTGGGAACGGCCGCCCCAGGCGGGCCACCCAGGGCAGCCCGCGCCGGAAGATGCCGCCAGTCCCACCGGCAAAGACCCGACCGGCGAATCGGGGGGCGAGCTCGATCTCGTCGGTTAATCTGCGTGCCGGTTAAGCGGCGTGCCGGTTCGACGGCCGCGAGTCCCCCCGCAGCAAGCCGTCGAGCAGGGCGATCGTGCGGTCGGCTGCTCCTTGCTGCTCCAAAACCAGCTCGCGGGCACGGCTTCCCAGTTGCTGGGCGAAGTCCGGTTCTTCCAGGGCGCGGCGGACGAACGCCGTCAGTTCCGAGCCATCATGGACAACGACGGCGGCCTCGCGGGCCAGCAATTGCGTGACGACATCGCGAAAGTTCCACGTATTGGGGCCAAACGACACCGCCGCGCCGTAGCCGCTGGGTTCGATCATATTCTGGCCGCCGCGTTGCCCCAGGCTGCCGCCGACGAACGCGATGTGCGCGGCCCCCCACCACGCGCCGAGTTCGCCCACGACATCGATCAATAGCACCCGCGCCCCCGGATCGTACCGATCGGCATCCAATCGCGACCGCCGCTGCCAGCGCACCCCCCGGCGATTGAGCAAGCCGGCGACCGCGTCGAACCGTTCCGGATGCCGCGGCACCAGGATCAGCCGCAAGGCGGGATGAATGCCCACCAAGGAAGTAAACGAATCGAGCGCCAGCGATTCTTCCGGCTCTTGAGTGCTGCCGGCCAGCAGCACGATGTCCGTGGGGCGAATGCCCGCCAACTGCGCCAGCCGCTGGGTATCGGGGTTGTCGCGATTGGTCCGCGCGCCGTCGAACTTGATCGAACCGGTCACCTGCACCGCCGCGGTCCGCGCGCCCAGCGACAGGAACCGCTCGGCATAGGCTTCGTTCTGCGCGGCGACGAGATCCAACTGGCGAAAGACGGGCTGGGCCACCCAGGCAATTCGCCGGTATCCGCGGAGGCTCTTCTCGCTGAGCCGAGCGTTGACCACGGCGACCTTGGCGCCGTGGCGGCGAGCCGCGACGATCAAGTTGGGCCACAGTTCCAACTCGGTGAGGACCAGCAGGTCGGGACGAATCGCCCGCATCGCGCGCCGGACGGCCCAGGTGAAGTCGAGCGGGCAATAGAAGACGGTTCGCGGCGCGTACCGCTTCTGGGCGAGCTGATAGCCGCTTTGGGTCGTCGTCGAAATGAAGATTTCCCAGTCCGGATGCAGTTGCTCGAAGCGCTGGATCAAGGGCGCCAGCAGGTTCACTTCGCCCACGCTGACCGCGTGCAACCAGAGGCAACGGCTGCCGCCGTGGCGCAGCGGAACCCGTCCCAGCAACTTGGCCCCCCACCCTTCGCGATACTTGCCCGTCCGCCACGACTGGTACGCGAGCCACGGCGCACCGACCGCCGCCAGCAACAGATAGACGAGGTTGAAAACGTAGGCCATGTCGCCAATCCTTCGGCTGCGGGTCGAATGACCTTTTGGCTCAGACGACTCCGCCACCCGTTCTCATGCAGCAGTTCTTATATTTCTTGCCGCTGCCGCAAGGGCACGGCTCGTTGCGGCCCACGCGCGGTCCGCGGTTACGGATCGGCTCGGGGCGGGCGTCGGACTGGTTCGAGGCGTTGGTCTGCTGCTGGCTCCGCTGGAATTCCTCGGTGGCGCCGGGGGCCTCGGCATGCGTGGCAGCCGTTTCGACCCAAGTGGAACTGACGAAATCCTCGTTGAGCTGCTCGATCTTGAAGACGTACTCGGTCGCCCGATCGCCGATGTGCTTCCACATCTCTTCGAACAGCTTCATTCCCTCGCGCTTGTACTCGACCTTGGGATCGACCTGGGCATAGCCCATCAGGCCGACCGAGCTGCGCAACCGATCCATCACCAGCAGATGGTCTTTCCAGGTCGTATCGACGATTTGGAGCAGCAGCATCCGCTCCATCCGCCGCATTTCGGGGCGGTAGCGATCTTCGATGGCGGCGAGCAGCTTTTGTTCGAGCTCGTTGCGGCCGAGCTCGCCGATCTCTTCCTTGGAAAGCTTGTAGCGCAACGTCTCGTCGAGCCAGGCCGTAAGCGAATCGAGCTGGCCATTGGCCGACGACAACATCCGGGCCGGCTGGTCCGTTTCGGTCGAGCCGAACAGTTTGTCGAGCCGCGCGCGGATTTCGGTCGCCGCCTCCTCGGCCTTCCGCTGCGTGGCCCGGCTCAGGCCGACCAGCAGGGCGCGAATCTCGTCGCGCTGCTTGCTTTTCAGGTCATCCAGGTCGATTGGGGCGTCGAACCGCTCGCGGGCCCACGCGACCAGTCCCTCGCGATCAAGCCGGGCTTGCGGCCCCTGCCCCAGCGTATAGCGGTACAGGCCGGCCATCACCGGATATTCGGCTTCGCGTTGTTCGTAGGCGGCGAGGATTTTCTGGCGGACCAGTTCCTTCAGAGCGACTGGCTCGAGCCGTTTGATCTCGTCCAGCGGCAGGTCGATGCCGAACTGGGCATGCACCCAAGCCACCACGGTTTTCTGAGGAAAA
>JBBDYF010000071.1:8666-12778 GCA_040901775.1 Pirellulaceae bacterium
AAATCCTCCTCCAGGAGCGGCGCTCCCTCGGAAAGATCGACTTTGCGGATCGCTTCGCGGGCCGCTTCGATCAAGTATTCGGCCACGTTGTTGCGGCCGACCGTCTTCAAGTCCCGGTCCTTGATCTGCAAGCCCCAGCGAGTGAAGGCCATTTTGGCGAGCGCTTCCCAGTTCCACTCGCTTTGAACCTCTTCGTCTCCTTCGTCGCCCGACAGGTTTTCGTCGATGCCGTCTTGCACGTGCGTTTCGGCGATCCGCTCGGCCTGATCCTTGGCGTACTGTTCGGCCTGTTCGTAATCCATGCCGCGGAAATCGCGCGGCTCGAATTTGGCGCTCAACCGCTGGCCGGCCCAGGCGGCAAACACCCCGGGGCCATAGTTGGGTTTGAGGAATTCGGCCAACTGGTTGTCGAGCTGCTTGCCGACCATTTCGAGCACGGAATCGCGACAGTTGCCGCCGCCCAGCAGGCGCTGGCGAAAGCCATAGACACGCTTGCGCTGCTCGTCCATCACCTCGTCGTATTCGAGCAGGTTTTTGCGGGCCTCGAAGTGGTGCTCTTCGCGTTTCTTCTGGGCGGCCTCGATGCGGCGGGTGACCATCCGGCTTTCGATCCGCTCGCCTTCCTTCATGCCCAGCGATTCGAGAATCGTCTTGACCCACGGGCCGGCGAAAATCCGCATCAGGTCGTCTTCGAGCGACAGATAGAAGCGGCTGGAGCCGGGATCGCCCTGCCGGCCGCAACGCCCGCGCAACTGGAGGTCGATGCGGCGGGCATCGTGCCGTTCCGTGCCGATGACGTGCAAGCCGCCCAGATCGCGGACCTTGACCCCCTCGGCCTTCATCCCTTCGCGAGCTTCAATTTCGCGGATCAGGTCGTCCCACTCGGCTGGGGGCACGTCGAGACGGGTCGGATACTTGCCTTGTAGTATGGCCCAGGCCATCGTCTCGGGGTTGCCGCCCAGGATAATGTCGGTGCCGCGTCCCGCCATGTTGGTGGCAATGGTGACGGCGCTCAGCCGGCCCGCCTGCGAGACGATTTCGGCCTCGCGCTTGTGGTGCTTGGCATTGAGCACTTCGTGCTTGACGCCGCGCTTTTCCAGAAACTGGCTCAGTCGTTCGCTCTTTTCAATCGAGACGGTGCCGACCAGGATCGGCCGGCCCTTGCGCTGGATTTGAGCGATCTTCTCTTTGGCGACGACGTCGCGCTGCTTGCTGTCGCGCTGCTGAAACTCGACCGAATCGTCGGTCTCTTTGTGGATCGTGCCGGGCAGCTCTTCGCCGTCCTTGAGCGCGAGCACGTCCCATTTGTGGATCAGTTCGATTTCGTCGGCCAGGGCGATGAATTTCTCGCGCTCGTTTCGGTAAATCACGTCCGGGTTTTCGTTGCGCTGCATCTTGCGGTTGGTGGGAACCGCCACCACGTCGAGCTTGTAGATCTTCCAGAATTCACCCGCCTCGGTCATGGCGGTGCCGGTCATGCCGCAGATTTTGTTGTAGAGCTTGAAAAAGTTTTGCAGCGTGATCGTGGCCAGCGTCTGGGTCTCTTCCTTGATGCGAACGCCTTCCTTGGCCTCGACCGCCTGGTGCAAGCCGTCGCTCCACTGGCGGCCCTCCATTTTGCGGCCGGTGTGTTCATCGACGATGATCACCGCCCCATCTTCGACCACATACCGCACGTCCAACTGGTACAGGTGATGGGCCTTGAGGGAATTGTCGAGCAGGTGTGGCCATTCCATGTTGCCGGCCGTGTAAAAGCTTTCCACGCCGGCCAGCCGTTCCGCCTCGCGCACGCCGTCGTCGGTCATGTTGACGGTGTGGTCCTTTTCGTTGACGACGAAATGCTTTTCTTTTTGGAGCGCGCGGGCGATGCGATCGGCGTCGGCATACTTGGCGGGATTATCGTGAGCCGGGCCCGAGATGATCAGCGGGGTGCGGGCTTCGTCGATCAGGATGTTATCGACTTCGTCGATGATGGCAAAATTCAGCGGGCGCTGCGATTGCTGGCGATCGCGCGGGAAACGGTGATCGCCGCGCGCGGCGGGACGCATGTTGTCGCGCAGATAATCGAAGCCGAATTCGTTGTTGGTGCCGTAGGTGATGTCGCAGTCGTAGGCCTGCTGGCGCTCGTCCACGTCCATGTTGCTTTGGATCGTGCCCACCGTCAGTCCCAGGCCCAGGTACAGCGGGCCCATCCATTCCATGTCGCGGCGGGCCAGGTAATCGTTGACGGTGACCACGTGCACGCCCTTGCCTTCCAAGGCGTTCAGGTAAGCGGGCAAGGTCGCCACGAGCGTCTTTCCTTCGCCGGTCACCATTTCGGCGATGGCGCCGCTGTGCAACACCATGCCGCCGACGAGTTGCACGTCGAAATGCCGCATGTTCAAAAAGCGGCGACCCCCTTCGCGGCAGATGGCGAAGGCCTCGGTCAAGATGTCCTCGAGTGTCTCGCCGGCGCGCAGCCGCTCGCGGAACTTGTCGGTCTGCTGCCTCAGTTCCGCATCGGTCATCGCTTGAAACTGGGGCTCGAGATCCGTAATCGAACCGACCCTGGCCTGCAATTTGCGTACGTAGCGGGCGTTGGACGATCCGAACATGGCAGTCACGCCCCGTTCGAAACCGTGCATCAGGCCGCCGAAGAAATTTCCGACGCCATCCCAGGCCCGTTCAATTAGATCCATGACTGACTCAGACTTGTCTGGAGAATCCCGCGCGAGGCCATTGCCTGACGACAACGAAAGCCCGGCGACAACGCAGCCCCCCCTCTGCCGGACGCCTGCTCTGTCGGACAAAGTAACTGTCGGACAAAGTAACTGTCGGACAAAGTAACTGCCGGACGCTAGCAATCCGTGCCGCGGGGGGGGGTTCCGTAGGAATTGCGCAACTTGTACCGCCACAAAAGTTTATTGCGACCGCTGGAAATGGTCAATTGAGGTTCGACCAACTAGCAGCGCAGGCGTTTTGGCAGCCCGACAGGCGGTTCGTCGCAGGTACTGCAACCTTGGGACCAATCGCCAAGAAAACGACCGTCCGGATGGCGAATCGGGTCGCCGACGGTCGTATAAAAGCTGCGATTTACTCGTTCGACTCGCGAACCATCGGTTCCAGAACCTTCGTATTGCGCTCGACCGCAATGACGATGGTTCGCTGCTCCACCCCATCCACGCTGCTGGCCACGACCGGCAGCACCTGCCGCTTGTCGGGCATGGGCATTCGCACGGTGAACTGCCCGTCCGGGCGGAGTTTGACCGGTTCGCCCCCCAGGGTAACCCGGGCATCGGGCCTTGTCCGGCCGTACAGGATCATTTCCGCATCGACGCGGAACTCCAGGTTGCGTTGCTTGTTGAGGACGCGCTCCGCCCCGCCGCCAAACTGCGACGACAGCGGGTTGTTCATTGGTCGGCGGAGACGCTCTTCAAACAATTCCTGCAATTCGCCGCTGTTGGTATCTTCCGAATAACCGCCGCTCAGGGCGAACACCCGCTCGTAGTTTTCGGCCACGTCGGTCCAGTTCTCGTCGATGGAGTCGCTGCTGTCCGGGGCCGGCGTGGTGACGGCATTGCTGCGGCAGATCGAGAAAAACTTGCCGTTGGACGCGCAGTAGCCCAGTTCCACCCGATAGCTTTGCGGCGGTGTCGAAACGTCGAGATACCAATTGGTGACTCCCCCATGCACCTCGATCTCGCGGACGACCCGCTCGGAGGTGCTGGTGGTGTGGCCCCCATCGACCTCGAGCAGACGCAGCGTGGGACGAGCCGTGTGCCAATGCTCGGCGAGCGCCGCCTCGGCCCGCTTCACGCTTTGGCGCAGGACATTCCAATTCGCTTGCAGCCAGTACGAATCGCGCACCAGCAGCACGATCCGGTCTTTCTCGGCACTGTTCGGCTTTTTGCCGCCAGTCGCTTTGCTGCGAAAGGCGACCGTGCTCGACAAGTCCTTCAGACGCTCGCGCTCGGCATGCACCTTTTGGATCCGCTCGGTCGCCCTGACCTGTTTGACGCCGGGACGAATCACATGGGCAGCAACATTGCCGTTCGATTTAACGCCGTTCGATTTAGCTCCGTTCGATTTAGCTCCGTTCGATTTAGCTCCGTTCGATTTAGCTCCGTTCGATT
>JBBDYF010000071.1:12878-39571 GCA_040901775.1 Pirellulaceae bacterium
ATTTAGCTCCGTTCGATTTAGCTCCGTTCGATTTAGCTCCGTTCGATTTAGCTCCATTCAAATGCGCGTGGCCGTTCTTGATTGGCGTCGCCCGCCGCAGGGTCGTGCGCACCACCTTCTTGGCCTTGATGGGCGCGGCCGGCTTGGGCCGCGACCGGCTCTTCAGCTTGGCCGAGCGTACCAGAGCCTTCACCAGCTCGTCCTTGCGCATGGAGCTCCACCCAGCCAGCCCCTTGCTCTTGGCCATGTCGGCAAGATCTTTCCAGGTCTGGGTTTTCAATGAAGATGTCGTAATCAAGGGACCGAGCCTCCGCAGGAACCGATGGGTGAGCGTAAGTCTCTTACGCACCACCCGATACGATGGTTTGTTGGCCCTCCGTGACGATCATCCAAGAGTAACCGTCCGCAGTCGGAGTTCCGTCTCCGGCTGCTGACTAGCAGCAACGATTGGTCGGTGCCGATGCGACCACAAGTAACGAATCAAACGGACTTTACGACGAACCGACCGATTTCGCCACGCGGTTATGATCGACCGCAGCGCCCGATCCAGATCTTTACTAACGAATTTCCAACGCAGGCACGCTCACCCAGCTCGGCAGTGCGTCAAGTCATTATGCCAAGTTGGTTTGCGTTCCAAATCCAAACTCGCTGTCAACCCTTCTCAATGTAATCAACGCAGCGGCTTAACGCAACTAGCACACCACCCGAAAGAGCGTTTTTCGGACATTGGGACGCCGCTCTCTGGCAATTAGGGTGCCGAACTTGCCGGTCGAGCAAGTCTGGCTGCTTTGAAACCCAGCATGTGTCTCGTCCGCTGCTGCAACACCTGCGAGCGTTCCGGCAAGCTTCCTATCGGAGGCCCAAGCATGAGGTTTGGCCGAGACCCGTGCCCAGCCTTACAGCTCCCGTGACGAGCGCGTCGCTAGCGCGTAAGTATTTAATCTGCAACCCCTTACATCGTCACGGCTGACTTTGTGAAAAATAACACGAATTATGCCCTCTGGTACGTTGACCGACCTTTAAGGCCGCACTAAATTACCACCTTTCGCAAACCTGTCGTTCTCGTAATGGGCAGTTTTGCGTCGGTTTTTTGGGTGAGCCGCGTTTGCGTCCTTAGTTTGATCTGCCCTGCTGGCCGCGTCTGCTTGCATTCCGTAGAAGCGTGTCTTATCGGCGGTTGATCGGATATGCCTAGCGTGAAGGACCCGCTTCGAGAACCTCATCCGTTCGCCGCGGCGACCGAGTGGGTGGCGAAGATCACAACCGTGGGTCTCGAGATGGTCCTGCCCGCGGTGGGTGGGCGGTTTCTTGACCGGCGCTGGGGCACGAATTATTGGGTCCTGGTGGGCTTGGTGTTGGGTGTGACAGTCGGCATTTGGCACCTGATTCGAATGACCCAGCCGAAGAGTCGGAAACGTTCGTCCAAAGGCGACGGGAGTTCTGGTCGTGGAAGCGCAGGCAGCTAGAGTGACCCAAAAGGCTAGCTCGATATCGAGTCTTCTCGCTTCGTGCGTCCTGCTGGCCGTTGCGATTGCTCCCGTAGCGGGCTTGGTGGCCTGGTTCGCCCATGGCAACAGTGGGCCGACGGGGCTGGCGGCGGCTGGAATCGCTGCCGCGGTTTGCTGGACGGCGGGCTCGTTGGCATTGGCGTCTGCGTTTATAGGCCAGCAGTTGGATCAACCGATCGGCGGCATTTTAGGTGGGATGATGTTTCGCATGGGCTTGCCGCTGCTGGCGGGAATCGCCTTGCAGAAGACCAACGAGCCGCTGGCCGAGGCCGGCGTGTTCCCGATGATTTTGGGCATTTATCTGGTAGCTCTCGTGGCCGAAACGCTTCTGTCTTTGCGCTTTGTGCCATCCACGTTCGTGGCTGCGAGCAAGGTAGCCGGGGACAAGACGGCTTCCGTTGCAGGCGGCGTGGAAGGGGGGTAGCAAGCAATGGCCGATCCGGTTCTGCACATCAAAGACAGCTACTTCTTCGAATTGCCGAAGGTGCTGGCCCCCGCCACGTATCGCAGTCGCCAGGACTTTCCTGAAGTTTGGGTCAAGCTCGATCCCGACTTTCAAAAGTGGGAGTTCGGCAAACTCTACAACTCGCTGACCGCGATGCAGGCCGCGCTGCCGCCAAAAGACCAGGCCCGCGACGATTGGCAGGCCTGGGTTCATAGCAGCCACGATCATTTTACCGCACCGTTCGACGAGTTTCTCGAAACGAAATACCAGCAGCATTTGGCCGATTTTCAGGTCTGGAAGCAAGGCAAGGTCGCGACGGCGAAGCTTGGAGAAGAAGCCGGCGAACTGGCGAATGCCGAGCGGCTGAGGCTCGACGACTATCTGAACTCGGCGGACGTTTCCGATCCTTACGCAGGTTTCAGCCTGCTCCGCCAGACGCCTGAATTCCAGGCCCAGTGGCGCCAGGCGCAGGCAGAGGCAGGTAGCTACGCCGCCGTCCGCGAGTACCAGCAGGACGAGTCGATCCCGGAGTGGCCGCAAGACAGGATCGACGCCTACAACTACCACCTGTCCGGCAAGGTGCTTATTCCGCAGCCCTTCGGCGAGCTGCGCAATCTGCACGAAGCGGAGTCGTCGATCATAAGCCAGGAGACGAACTGGCTGAATCGCGACCATTTCGGCTTTGCGATTTCAAAGTTCATGGTCATCGAAGTAGCGGTCGGGCTGGTCCTGGTGCTGCTGTTCGGCTGGCTCGGCAAACGGTTGCTGTCGGGGGGGGCTCCGCGCGGCAAGGCCTGGAACCTGCTGGAAATGTTCGTGGCCTTCATTCGGGACGAAATCGCCCGGCCGGCGCTCGACGGTCATCACGGCGGGGAACATGGCGACGACGCTCACAGCCACGACACACACACCCATGCCGGGCAAGGGCACCCCGAGCATGGACACATTGGCCACGGGCACATGGATGAAGACGCGCTGGCGGATCGGATCGGCCATGCCACCGTCGTCAAGCACGATCGCGGGCCGTCGCCGAGTCAGCGCTACACGCCCTTCCTCTGCACCATTTTCTTTTTCATCCTGGGCTGCAATCTGGCGGGAATGCTCCCCTGGGTCGGCGCGCCGACGGGAACCTGGGCCGTCACCTTGGCGCTGGCCGTGGTGACGCTACTGGTAGGCGCTGCCGGCGGCATGCGGCAGTTCGGCGTGGCGGGCTATTTCCTGAATCAGGTTCCCAGCATGGATTTGCCCTGGTACATCGGTCCGATTTTGAAGCCGGTGATTTTTGCCATCGAAATGCTCGGCCTGATCATCAAGCACTGGGTACTTTCCGTCCGCTTGCTGGCCAACATGCTGGCCGGGCATATGGTGCTGTTGGCGATCATGGGGATCGCCTTCGGCAGCACGGCGGCGGCGGGTTTTGTGGCGGCCGACGGATCGGTCAGTCCCTGGTGGTGGCTGGCGGCGTCGCTGTCGGTCGTCGGCTGTGCCCTGCTCAGTTTGTTGGAACTGTTTGTCGCCTTTTTGCAGGCGTATGTCTTTACGCTGCTTTCCGCCTTGTTTATTGGGGCCGCGATCCACAAGCACTAGTATCGCCTCGGCCTTTTGAAGAAACTTTCGTGCCTATTTCGCCTATTTGCCCGTTTTGTCCAAGGAGACGTTTCCCGTGAAGAAACTTGCCACGTTCGCCGTTGCGATTCTGGGTTTGCTCGTGCTGGCCACCGCGGCCTTTGCCCAGGCCGGTACCCCAGCGGCCGGCGTTCCCACCCAGATCCCCTTCATTGATTTCACCAAGTATTTCGGGGCCGGCCTGACCACCTGCGGCGCCGCCTACGGCATTGGCCGGCTCGCCGGCAGCGCCTTGGAAAGCATGGCCCGCCAGCCCGAAGTCGCCGGCAACATTCAAACGGCGATGATCATCGCGGCCGCTCTGATCGAAGGCTTCACGTTCTTCGCCCTCGTGATCTGCTTCATGGGCAACTAGTCCGCCGGACGCCTGGTTTCACCACCCGCCAATACGAGCGCCCAACGATGAATCGCTTTGTTCTGCTGGCTTGCGGCTGGACGATTGCCTGGGGGGCCTCTGCGGCTTTTCCCAAGGTTTTGGCGGCCCAAGAGCCGGCGAAAAAATCCTCCGAGTCTGCGCCGCCCGCCGAGTCTGCGCCGCCCGCCGAGGCGTCGCACGGCACTGCGGATCATGCTGCTGACGACCACGCTGCGGCGGATCATGGGCATCACGATCAGACCGATCTGTCGCACGGCGATCCTTCCGCGCAGCTTATGGCGGCTCAGGAATTGCGGTTCGATCTGGGGATCGCCACGTTCCTAGTGTTTCTGCTGTTGGTGGCGATTTTGACGAAGTTTGCCTGGGGCCCGATTGCCGCCGGTCTCGAGCGGCGCGAAGCGCTGATCGCCCGCCAGATCGACGAGGCGCGGGCCGCCTCGGCGCTGGCGGCCAAGCAATTGCAGGACTACGAGCGCAAGGTGGCGGCGGCTACCGCCGAGGCGCGGGCCATGGTCGCCCAGGCCCGGCAAGACGCGGAAGCCGCCAAGGAGCGGATCGTCGCCGAGGCGCAGCAAGCGGCTCGGAAAGAGCGCGAGCGGGCCGTGGCGGACATCTCGGCGGCCAAGAACGAGGCGCTGCGCGAGATTGCCGAGCAGAGCGTCAATACGGCCATCTCGCTGGCCAGCAGCATCGTCCGCCGCGAGGTCAAGCCGGAAGACCACGATCAGTTGATCGGCGATTCGTTGCAGCAGTTTTCGCGGTTGAACTAGCAGGCGAGCGGGGGGCGCAAGCCCCTCTGAGAATGACGCAAAATGGCCAAACCACGCTCTACCCCCAACTTCGACCCCGCGCGGCAGCGTTTGGGGACCGTCTATGCCAAGGCCCTACTCGGCGCCTCGGAACAGGCGGGGCAAACCGAGCTCGTGCTGGAAGAGCTCGGCGCGCTCATCTCGGACGTGCTGAACAAACTGCCCGACTTTGACGAAGCCTTGCAAACCCCGCGGATCCCGCCCGAAGAGAAAGTGCAACTGCTCGAGCGCGTGTTCGCGGCCAGGCTGACGCCCTTGACGCTGAACTTTTTGAAAGTCGTGGCGCAGCACGAACGACTCGATTGCCTGCGGGCGATCGAGCGGGCAGCCCGCCTGCGGTACAACGAAATGCGAAACCGGGTCGAGGTGCTCGTGCAGTCGGCGGCCCCGCTGAACAACCAACTCCGCGGCACGATCGCGGCCAAGCTGGGGAAAATGCTGGGACGCGAAGTGGTCCTGACGACCGAAGTGAATCCCGATTTGCTCGGCGGTCTGCTCGTGCGGGTGGGCGACACCGTCTACGACGGCAGCCTCGCCGGCAAGCTGAAGCAGATGCAGGCGGTCACGCTGGAACAGACAACCCACGCGATTCGCGAGTCCCTCGCTCGTTTCTCGCTCACTTGATTCAACCTCCAGCGCTCCGCGCGGGCGCTGGCGGCAGTCCATCCAGAAGGTCCTTTCGATGACGAAGTTCAACGCAGCCGAGATTGCCTCGGTCATTCAGGCCGAGATCGAGAACTACCAGGACGCCATCCGGGTCGAGGAAGTCGGCACCGTGCTGGAGGTGGGGGACGGCATCGCCCGCGTCTATGGCCTGTCGAACGTGATGGCCGGCGAAATGGTGCAGTTTCCCACGGGCGCGATCGGCATGGCGTTCAACCTGGAAGAGAACAGCGTCGGCGTCACGATTCTCGGCGACTACCTGAAAATCCAAGAGGGTGACGAGGTCAAAGCGCTGGGCAAGCTGCTTTCGGTGCCGGTGGGCGACGCGGTGATTGGCCGCGTGGTCGATCCCTTAGGAATTCCCCTCGATGGCAAGGGGCCGATCGCCAGTTCCGAAAACCGCCCCGTCGAGTTCATGGCCCCCGGCGTGGCCGGCCGGCAGCCGGTGAAAGAGCCGCTGCAAACCGGCATCAAGGCGATCGACGCGATGACCCCCATCGGCCGCGGCCAGCGCGAGCTGATTATCGGCGACCGCAAGACGGGCAAGACAACGATTGCGATCGACACGATCCTCAATCAACGGCATTCGGGAGTGAAGTGCTTTTACGTCGCGATCGGCCAAAAGGATTCGTCGGTTCGCAATACGATCAAGGTGCTCGAAGAGCACGGGGCGATGGACTACACGACGGTGGTGATGGCGGGAGCCAGCGCCCCTGCCCCACTGCAATACGTCGCGCCGTACGCCGGCACCGCAATGGCCGAGTACTTTACCTACAAGGGAGAGCACGCCCTGATTGTCTATGACGACTTGTCGAAGCAGGCGGTCGCCTACCGACAAATGTCGCTCTTGATGCGGCGGCCGCCGGGACGCGAGGCGTTCCCCGGCGATGTCTTCTATTGCCACAGCCGCCTCTTGGAACGCTCAGCCAAGCTCAGCAACGAGCGCGGGGCCGGCTCGCTCACTAGCTTGCCAATCATCGAAACGCTGGAAGGCGAAGTCTCGGCTTACATTCCGACGAACGTCATTTCGATCACCGACGGCCAGATTTACCTTCAGCCCGACTTGTTCTTCAAGGGCATTCGGCCGGCGATGAACGTCGGCATCTCTGTCAGCCGCGTCGGTGGTGCGGCCCAGATCAAAGCGATGAAAGACAAGCAAGTGGCCGGCGGATTGCGGCTGGCCCTGGCCGCCTTCCGCGAGTTGGAAGCGTTCGCCCAACTGGGAACCGATTTGGATGCCGCCACCCAGTCGCGACTCGACCGCGGCTACCGGATGGTCGAATTGCTCAAGCAGCCGCAGTATCAGCCGCTGGAAGTGGTCGATCAGGTCATGATCATCTACGCGGGGAATACCGGCTCGCTCGACGACATTCCGCTCGCGCGGGTCCGCGACTTCGAGACCGAGTTTTTGCAGTACGTCCGCGATTTGAAGGGGGATCTTCGAACCCAGATTCTCGAAAAGAAAGAGCTGACCCCCGAACTGAAAACCGCCTTGACCGAGGCGATCAACCATTTCAAGGCAACGTTCGTGAAGCAGGTGAAGTAGTCGCCAAAAAACTGAGGTCTCACAGTCTTTCGCAGTTTACAAGCAAGGATTTTGAACAGAAGGAAACGAAGGTAACAAAGAGGGAAAGTGGAGTGGAATCGGGCCAGCAAAAAACACCCTTCGTTTCCTTTGTTGCCTTCTGTTCCATTCCTGTTGCCTGCTGGTCACCCCGCCACGGCAACCACGAATCTGCCCAAGTTTCTTCGTTCAACCCTTAGCTTCTGTTCCAACATTGATCGCTACTCATGGCCAAAGCCCGCGCTCTCGATAAACGTCGCAAGTCGATCCGCAACATCCGCAAGATTACGCGGACGATGGAGCTAATCGCCACCGCCCGCTTCAAAAAGGCGATGGACCGGGCGACCGCCGCCACGGCCTATACCAGCCGCATCACGCGGGTGGTCGCCGACCTGGCGAAGTCGGGGCTGGAAGTGAGCCATCCCCTGTTGGAAACGCACGCCGAAACCAAAAACGCCGTGCTGCTGGTTTTGACGGCCAATCGCGGGTTGTGCGGCGGATACAACGGCAGCGTGATTCGCGCCGCCGTAGCACGCCTGACGGAGTTGCAATCGACGGGTGCTGCCGTGCGGCTCGAAGTTTCCGGCAAGCGTGGCATTTCGGCGTTCAAGTTCCGGCGGTTTTCGATCGACGAGAACTTCCGCGACGAAGAAGGGAACCCGATCTACGTCTTCGAGGATCAGCCCCGCTTTGCCGACGTGGAACAGATTGCCAACCGCTACGCGACGGCTTACATCGCGGGCAAGCTCGATCGACTAGACGTGGCATACACCCGGTTCATATCGAGCAGCAAGCAGGTGGCGGTCGTCGAGACGCTGCTCCCCTTGGGCTCGCTGGCCGAGGTCGAGCCGGGCGAGCCGCCGGGGGTCGTCGCCGGCGATTCGATGTACGAGTTTTTGCCGTCGGCCGCCAGCATTTTGCAGGAAGTCGTGCCCGCCAGCTTCAAGGCCAAACTGTTCAAGTGCTTTCTCGATGCGGCGGTCAGCGAGCAGATTGCCCGCATGGTCGCCATGAAGAGCGCGACCGAGAACGCTTCGGAAATGATCAAGGACCTGTCGATGACCTACAACCGCGCCCGCCAAAGCCAGATCACGGGCGAAATCATGGAGATCATCGGCGGCGTCGAGGCCTTGAAGGGCAAATAGACTCAAACGATTCACCATTTCGCATCATCGAGATTCTTGTATGGCAACCGCAACGCTGACCGGCAACATCGGCAAAATCACCCAAGTGATCGGCTCGACGTTCGACGCCGAATTCCTTGAAGACCAACTGCCGGCAATCTACAACGCCGTCAAAATCAATTCCAACCACAAAGGGGTGAAGATCAACCTCACCGGCGAGGTGCAGCAGCAACTGGGCGGCGGACGCGTCCGCTGCGTGGCGCTGGGGAGCACCGACGGCTTGATCCGGGGGCAAGACGTGGTCGATACCGGAGCACCGCTGTCGGTGCCGGTCGGCGAGGCGACGCTCGGTCGCGTGTTCAACCTGCTGGGCGAACCGATCGACGACCGAGGCCCGGTCAACGCCACCGAATATTGGCCCATTCATCGCGCCGCGCCGGCGGTGGCCGATCTTTCGACCAGCACCGAACTGTTCGAGACCGGCATTAAGGTGATCGACCTGCTAACCCCCTTCGTCCGCGGCGGCAAAGCAGGTCTGTTCGGCGGGGCGGGCCTGGGCAAGACGGTCATTCTGCAAGAGTTGATCGCCCGCGTCGCCAGTTCGCACGGCGGCTACTCAGTGTTCGCCGGCGTGGGCGAACGGACCCGCGAAGGGACCGACCTGTGGATCGAAATGCAGGAAGCCGAGATCGGCCAAACCGGGCGCAAAGTCATCGAGCAGACCTGCATGGTGTTCGGCCAGATGAACGAACCCCCGGGCGCTCGGCTGCGGGTGGCCCTCTCGGCTCTGACGATGGCGGAATACTTCCGCGATGCGACCGGCAAAGACACGCTGATGTTCGTCGATAACATCTTCCGTTTCAGCCAGGCAGGGAGCGAAGTCTCGGCCCTGTTGGGACGCATGCCCAGCGCGGTCGGCTACCAGCCGACGTTGGCCACCGAAATGGGCGCTTTGCAAGAGCGGATCGCTTCGACCAATAAGGGGGCGATCACGTCGGTGCAGGCGGTGTACGTGCCGGCCGACGATCCGACCGATCCCGCCCCCGCCACTGCCTTCGGCCAGCTCGACGCATTCCTTTACCTGGAGCGGTCGATCTCGGAAAAAGGGATCTATCCGGCGGTCGATCCGCTCGCCTCGTCCAGCCGCATTCTCGACCCGAACTACGTGGGCGAGCATCACTATCGTGTTGCCCGCCGCGTGCAAGGCACGCTGCAACGCTACCGCGAATTGCAGGACATCATCGCCATTCTGGGCGTCGATGAGCTGAGCGAAGGAGACAAACAAGTGGTGCATCGGGCCCGCCGCATCGAGCGGTTCCTCTCGCAGCCGTTTCTCGTGGCCGAAGTTTTCACGGGCAAACCGGGCGAAATCACCAAGCTGGGGGACACGATCCGCAGCTTCGAGGAAATCTGCGACGGCAAGTGGGATCACCTGCCTGAAGAAGCCTTCTTGTACGTCGGTTCGATCGAGCAAGCCGAAGAACAAGCCAAGCAGATGGCCAAGGGCAAGTAGGAACAGGGGTCAGAGGTCAGGGGTCAGGAATAAGCAATGGCCGAAACTTTGCACTGCGTCGTCGTCACGCCCGAACAGACTGTCTTGGAGCAGGAGGCCGAGTTCGTCGCCTTGCCGCTGTACGACGGCGAAATCGGCATCGGCATCAATCACAGCCCGCTGATCGGTCGGCTCGGTTATGGCGAAATGCGGATCAAGAGCGGCGGGACCACGAAAACGCTCTATCTGGACGGCGGCTTTGTGGAGGTGGCCGACAACGTGGTGTCGGTGCTGACGAACCGGGCGGTTCCCGCTGGAAAGCTCGACGGCGCCGCGGCCGAAATGCAACTGGCCAGCGCCATGCGTCAACCGGCGAGCACGAGCGAGCAGCTTGAAATGCGCGATCGTCAGATCGCGCAGGCCCGCGCCCAGATTCGAGTCGCGCGGCGCGCACGGTAATAACAGCCGCCGGTCCGTTGGCTTTGGAAAAAATGTCGGCCCGCGGCCCCTTGTGCGTCACTCTTGTTGCGAACTCTTGCCGATGAACCTTCCACGGGGCTGGATGCTGCGCCCGGCCCGCAGGCCGCTTTCTTTTAGGCGATGTTCGTCATGGATGTCCCGATCCTCCGCTTCGACCGCCACAGCTTGCCCAAGCCGCACAGCTTGCCGGCGGCTGCGCGGGTGTCGCTCGAGATTACTCGCGGCCGGGTCCGGCAACGAACGCGGCAGATCGCGAGCCGCGTGTTTCTGATTGGGTCGGCCAACGATTGCGACCTGGTTTTGGGTGACCTGCAGTTTCCCGAGGCGTATGCCTACGTCTTCGTCGATGGCTCCGACGTTTCCATCCGCCGGCTGGGATCGGGGCCGGTGCTGGTCGTTTGCGACGAAGAGTTGGAAACGAGCGAATTGTTCCACGGCGACCTGATCGAGATGGGTCCGTTCGCCATGCAGGTGGTGATCGACCACCCGCCCCGCCGCTCCCCACACGACGACGACGCGACCCACTTGCGCGTCGCCGGGGCCAACGAACTGGCTGAAAATCTGGACGCCGCGGACGAGGTTCGAGCGTTGCTTGCCGAAATCCGCCAGACGCTGGCCGAAGATTCCGTTGGCGTGCGGCTGTACGAACTGGCCCCCTTGGAACCCGCCCCTTCCCGTTTCGACGCTCCTTTTGCCGACCGAACGCGGGCGATCGCCTGAACGATCCGTGCCATCCATGAAACACTCCCGAGCCGCCTATCGCCGCGAGAATCGCATGCCACGTTCGCCCAGCCCGGTTATCGGCACCATTGCCATGCGTTCGGACGAAGCTACGCCTGCATCCCGTGCGGGTACCGGGGCCGACGACTCGTCGCTCGGTTCGCTGCTGGCGAGCTTGGCCCATTGCTCGTCGCTCGCGGACGATGAATTAACGCAGGTCCGGCTGGTTGCCAGCACGCGTCTGTGTCGCTATTTGCCCGGCGACGAGGCCCACACCACCGTTCGCGCCGACTTGGCCCGGCTGGTCGAGGATCTGGAGCGCGAGGTGGAAGCGCTGGCCGATCGCTAATAATGACAGAATCATTGAGACAAATACCTGGTGTCTGACATCCTTCTTGCCCCAATATTCTGCCTGTTGCAAACGAGACAGTTTGCATGAAGAAGTGCCAGGAGGGGAACGAACTCCGCAGCTCTAGCCGGTGCCTGGAACGCGGCCTCGCCTGGCTGGCTGTGGCGCTGCCGATTTTGGTGTTGTTTGGTCCGGTGCTGTTTTCCGATCGCCTGTTTGCGATGCGCGACGCCGGGCACTATTACTATCCGCTATTCCAGTGGAGCGCTGCCGAGTGGGGTGCCGGCCGGATTCCGCTCTGGAACCCGCTGGAAAACGGCGGCACGGCGATCCATGCCGACCCAACCGCCAGCCTGTTCTATCCGGGCAAGCTGCTGTTTGCCTTGCCCGTCGATTTTGCCCTGCGTTTCAAGCTGTACGTCGTCGGTCACGTCGTGCTCTGCGCCGTCGCGGCATATTGGCTGGCGCGGCACTGGCAAGGCAGCAGGTACGCCGCGGCGCTGGCGGCCCTGTCGTACGCTTGCGGCGGGAGCGTCGTTTTTCAGCATTGCAACGTGGTCTATCTCGTCGGCGCTGCCTGGCTGCCACTGGCGGCCGGTCTGCTCGACGACTTGCTTCGCGGTGGGCGATGGCAAGCCGCCATTGCATTGGGGGGGGTGCTGGCAATGATGGTCCTGGGGGGCGACCCCCAAATGGCCTATCACGCGATCTTGCTTGGCGGACTGTACGGGGTGGTCCTGTTGGCGAGCGGGAGGGGTCAGCCTCCCGCTGGAGTTGCGTTTTCGAGCTGGCGAAGTGTGGCACTTCTCGCCGCCGCGGCTTTCGTCGGCTTCCTCCTGGCGGCCATCCAAATTCTGCCGGCGGCTGAAGCGACCGCCGCCAGCGAGCGGGCCCGCTTTGAACATCCGCGGAGCCTCTACGAATTGCCTGCCGACGCCGGAAATTTGCAGGGGCTGATTGGGCAGCCGACGCCTGGCACGCACCACGCGACGGTTTACGATTTCAGCGTCGCTCCGTGGCGGTGGGCCGAAGCCATTTGGCCGAACTGCGGCGGCCGGATGTTTCCCACGCATCGCCGCTGGTTCTCGCTGCTCCCTGGCGAGGGACGAATCTGGTCGCCATCGCTCTATCTGGGTCTCTTGCCGCTCGTTTTGGGCCTTGGCGCCATGCGCCTGCGAAGCGCGGATCCGCGGATTCGCTGGCTCTCGTGGTTAACCATTCTGTTCTTTGTGGGAAGCCTGGGAACGTTTGGCGTCGGCTGGCTGGCGAGAAACGCCGCAGAAACGCTTGGCTTTCGCACCGCCCCCTTCGGCATCGGCGACCCGGTGGGGGGCATCTATTGGCTCTTCGTCGTAACGTTGCCTAAGTATGTTTTGTTTCGTTATCCGGCCAAATTGCTGGTGGTTGCGGCGTTCGGAATCAGCCAACTGGCGGCGGTAGGCTGGGACCGAGCCGCCTGCCAGCCGCCGCGGTGGATGAGGCGGGTGCTCGTCGGGCTGGGCGTCGTCAGCGGAGCGGCGGCGGCGGCAGCGCTGGTGGTAGCGCAGTTCGTGACACTCGGAGTCGGCGTCACCGACCGGGCTTTCGGTCCCTTCGACAGCCGAGGGGCGTGGATGGACCTGGTCGCGGCCTTGCTGCATGGCACGGTCGTCGCGCTGCTGGGGGCCTGGCTGCTGAAACAGGTGAGCGGGGGGCGTGAGCCCCCTGAGTCAACCCACCTCACGTTGCGGTTCCGGCAATCCGCTTTGCTGGTGCTGTGCGCCGCCGAGTTGACCCTGGCGAATCGCTGGCTCGTTCCAACTGCCCCCGCCAGGCTGTGGCGCGAGCCGGCCGCGGTGGCCTCCGCGATTGAGCGGGGCAATCGCGGCGCTCGCATCTATCGAGCCGGACGTTGGTGGCCGCGCGACTTTGCCTTGCACGGTTCGGCCGACCGCCTGAACGAGATCGTCCGCTGGGAACGAGCGACGCTGGCCGGTAGGTATGCCTTGCTCGACCAGTTGACGGTTGCCGGTTCGCCGGTTGGCCTGAAATCGGCCGAATATGAACGCCTGCTCGACGCCTTGCGCGCACGGGAAAACGATCTGTCGTCGCCCGCCGCGCGCGAGCTTCTCAGGCAGTTGGACGTGCAGTATCTGATCTTGCCGCCAAACAAATGGCCAGATTTTGCCGATCGTATCGCCTCCAGCGGATTGCCCCCCGACGCAACGCTGTGGCTGATCGATGACGCGTTATCAGAAACGGCAGCAGCCGAGCGCCCAGCGATAACGGTGTTTCAACCAGGCAAGTTTTACCGCGGCGCGTCGATCGGTGCCGCCAGTTGGGGGGCGCTGATCGCGCTCGGGGTCACGCTTTGGCTGCGACTTCGCCGCGCTAAATCGGCGCGCTTGCAATCACCCTGAGAGCGAAACGAAAATCATTCCCGACCCGCTGGGGGTTCAAACAGCCGAATGAGCTGGCAAGTCACGGGCGGCTGAAGAAGGATGAGGCCAGCAACCGAAAGCGAGAACGCATTCCACAATCGCCATTCCAATCGGCCAGCCGCGCGATGGACCTTCGATTGCCAAAGACGGGCAACATTTCCCTGGCAGTGGTAGAACGCAAAGAGGCACCGCCCATGCGAGACGTTTGATTTCGCGCGCATTCCACGTAGGGATTTAGAACGATGAATCAGAGGTTGGTCAACATCTTTGCCCTTGCGATGGTGGGGCTGATTAGCTCGGTGGGTTGATGATCGTGCTTCGCGGGCCAAAACGGGCCGCCGTCGAGCCGCCGCAGCCGAAAACCTTCAAACCTCAGATTGTGGGTTGGTTTTCGGCGTGCGCTCAGTACTTGTCCTCTACAGCTCGTGGTTAGCTTGGAAATATGCGGACTGCCTCGTCGCCACCGCGGGGGGAGCGACCGGCAGCATGCGCCAGTGGAGTCGTGTGGAACTGCGATGGGCGTGGGTCGTGGTGGCAGGCCTAGTCTTGGAAATTGCTTGGCTGGCAGCGGAGTGGCTCGCAATCCAACGCTTTCCCGGCGGTTGACTTCGGACCTGTCGAACAGGGGCCAGACAGGCTAAAATTCACACCTTCTTATTCGGCTGCGTTCTCGCGGAGTTTGCTCGTACGTGGACCTGAAACGCTTTGTCGCCCCGTTTTCGCCCCCCGCCACCTCGCTGGTCGATTCGCTGCGCTATTGGGTCGAGCAGCAGCCGCAGGAAGTGAAGTATTACTACACCGACGGCGAGGCGGCGGAAACCAGCCTGACTTACGAACAGTTCGACCGCCACGCCCGGGCGATCGCGGCCCGGCTGGTCGATCTGGGAATGACGGGCGAGCGGGCCCTGCTGCTGTATCCGCAGGGGTTGGAGTTCATCACGGCGTGGTTCGGTTGCTTGTACGCGGGGGTCGTCGCCATTCCCGCCTATCCGCCGCGGCGGAACCGGAACATGCTGCGGATTCAGGCCATTTCGGACGACGCGCAGGCCAAGATCGCGCTGACCGAGCACGGCATCATCGACCGCTCGGAGGATTTGCTGGGCGAAGCGCCGCATTTGAAACAGCTCAAGTGGCTGGCGACCGACAAGATTCCCGATAGCGACGCCCAGGGCTGGACCGCCCCGCGGATTCGCCCCGATTCGCTCGCCATGCTGCAATACACGAGCGGCTCGACCGGCACCCCCAAGGGGGTGATGCTGTCGCACGCCAATCTGATGCACAACGTGCAGATCATCACCTACGGCTTCGAGCCGCATCGCCGCAGTTCGGGCCTGTCGTGGCTGCCGACGTATCACGACATGGGCCTGGTCGGCGGGGTGCTGGCGGGCATGTTTTTTGGCCGACCCAGCGTGTTGATGTCGCCCACTTCGTTCGTGCAGAAGCCGATTCGCTGGCTCCGCGGGATCACGAAATATCGGATCACGATCAGCGGCGGGCCGAACTTCGCCTACGAGCTCTGCACGCAAAAAATCACCGACGACCAATTGGCGGGTCTGGATCTGTCGTGTTGGGAGGTCGCCTTCAACGGCGCCGAGCCGGTGCGGGCCGATACGCTGGCCCGCTTCGCCGAACGGTTCGGTCCTTACGGCTTCCGGCCCGAAGCGTTCTATCCCTGCTACGGCATGGCCGAAACGACGTTGATCGTCACCGGCGGCTATCGAGGCCGGCTGCCGGCGATTCGCTCGTTCGACGGCCGCAAGCTCGATGCGAAGCAGGTGGTTCCGGTCCACGCGGGCAAGGCGGGAGGCCGGGCCCTGGTCAGTTGCGGCCGCGTGCTTCCCGACGAGCAGGTGAAGATCGTCCAGCCCGAAACCCTGGCCGAGTTGCCCCCCGACGAGATCGGCGAAATCTGGATCGGCAGCCCCAGCGTCGCCCAAGGTTATTGGAACAATCCCGCAGCGACCCAGGCGACGTTTCAGGCCCGCATTGCCGGCACGGACGAAGGGCCGTTCCTGCGCTCGGGCGACTTGGGATTCCTGCACGAGAAAGAGCTGTTCGTCACCGGCCGCCTGAAGGACATGATCATTGTCCGCGGCGTGAATCGTTATCCGCAAGACATTGAAATGACGGTCGAGCGGGCCAGCGAGCGGATCGCCCCGCAGGCCGTCGCCGCGTTTGCGCTCGACCTGGCCGGGCGCGAGCGATTGATCATCGTGGCCGAGGTCGAGCGGACGCGCCGCGACGACTGGTCCGACGTGATCGCCGCGGTCCGCAAAGCGGTCGCCGCCGAGCACGAGCTGCCGCCAGATGCCGTGGTGCTCGTCCGCTTTGGGTCGATTCCCAAAACTTCGAGCGGAAAAATCCAGCGCCACGCCAGTCGCGACGAGTTCCTGGCCGGCACGTTGCAGATCGTGGGCCAGTGGCGCGGCTGGGACACGAGCGACCAGCACGCGGGCGACCGCGCCGGCGCTATCGTTCCCCCTTCCGTTCTGGAAATGGCCGCCCCTGCCGACGTGGATGGCAAACAGGCGGTGGTCAGCCCGGCGGTGGCCCAGATCGTGATGGATCACGTGCGGGCGATCGCCAAAGAGCGGGCGAAAACCATGTCGCTCGACACGAACATCGTGACCGACATCGGCCTCGATTCGCTCGAACGGCTGCAGATCGCCAGTTCGCTGGAAGAAACGTTCGGCGGACGATTTCCCGAGGACGTGCTGGCCGAAATCGAGACGATTCGCGACGTGGCCGAGGCGATTCAGACCTATATCGGCAACGAGCCGCGGGTGCAGCGGCACGCCGACGTGCCGGCCGCCAACTGGGCGATCAACGGCGACATCCCGGTCGAGTGCTACGATTTCGGCCAGATGCCCGAATACAAGCGGCTCAAGCAGACGATGTCGCTGTTGACGACGGCGGGTGTGCCGAATCCGTTTTTCAGGCCGCATGAAGGCATCACTCAAGACACGGCTAGAATCGACGGCCGCGAGTTCATCAGCTTCTCGACCTACAACTATCTCGGCATGTCGGGCGATCCGGCGATCGCGGCCGCCGCCAAGGCGGCCATCGATCAGTTCGGCACGAGCACCTCGGCCAGTCGCCTGGTCTCGGGCGAAAAGACGCTCCACGTCGAGCTGGAACAGGAAATCGCCCGCTTTCACGGCCTGGACGACTCGATTTGCTACGTCGGCGGGCATGCCACCAACGAATCCACGATTGGACACCTGTTCGGGCCGGGCGACTTGATCGTTCACGATTCGCTGGCCCACAACAGCATTATTCAAGGATCGATCCTGTCGGGCGCACGGCGGCGGCCCTTCCCGCATAACGATTGGCGCGCCGTCGATGAATTGCTCACGGAGGTTCGCGGCGAATATCGCCGTGTCGTGATCGTCATCGAAGGCGTCTATAGCATGGACGGCGACTATCCCGACCTCCCCCGCTTCATCGAGGTGAAGCAGAAGCACAAGGCGCTCCTCATGATCGACGAGGCGCACTCGCTCGGAGCGCTCGGAGCGACGGGCCGCGGGCTCACCGAACACTACGGCGTCAATCCCCGCGACGTCGATCTGCTCATGGGCACCCTGAGTAAGGCGATGGGGAGTTGCGGCGGCTACATCGCCGGCTGCAAGGAACTCATCGAATACCTGAAGTACACCTCGCCCGGTTTCGTGTTCAGTTGCGGTCTGACTCCGCCCGGTGCGGCAGCGGCCCTCGCTTCGCTGCGATTGTTGCAAACGGATCCCTCGCGGGTCCAGCGGCTGCAAGCCAATTCCCGCCTGTTTTTACGCCTCGCCAAGGAGCGCAACCTGAACACCGGAATGAGCAACAACACGGCCGTCGTGCCGATCATCACGGGCAATTCGATGCACGCGTTGCTCTTGTCGCGGGCCTTGTTCGAGCGGGGGATCAACGTCCAGCCGATCCTCTACCCGGCCGTTGAAGAAGAGAAAGCCCGCTTGCGGTTTTTCATCACCGCGACGCATACCGAAGCCCAACTGCGTCAAACGGCGGACGCCGTGGCGGAGGAACTGGGGAAGATCGATCCGCGTTATGCCAGCGGGGCGGCCCGCGTGGAAGGCCTCGCGGCACGCGCGATTTAACGCCAGAAACCTAGCGAACCGCGATTCCGCGCGACAGGTCGAGCAGCACGCTTGGCACACCCGGCAGGGGCGAGCGATCGAGCTGCTCGATCGAAAATCCCGCGCCGCGGATCAGCTTTTCGATGGGGCGGTTCAGGTTGCAGCCGCAGGCCCAGAACTGCTGCAGTGGATTCAGCCGGTCCTGCCAACGGGCGAGAGAGCGGCTGTCGCTGCGACCATGTTCCAAGAACCGCAAGCTTCCCCGCGGCCGTAGGACGCGCCTTACTTCGGCCAGCGCCGCGGCCACGTCGGGAATCGTGCAGAGCGTGAACGTGCTGACCACATGATCGAACGCTTCGTCTCGAAAGGGGAGCGTTTCGGCCGTCGCCGAGATCGCGACCACCTGGCGGGCAGCGGACTGATCCATCCGCTGCTTGACGCGCGCCGGCAGCAGTGTTTCGGGGTCGAGCAGCGTCAGGCTGGTCACTTCCGGCCGGTAGAACGCCAGGTTCAGCCCGGTGCCAAAGCCAATCTCCAGCACGCGCCCGGCGGTCGGGGCGACCACGCTCGCCCGCAGCGCATTGACCGCGGGCCGCGACAGCGACCAGTCCATCAGCGGCGCGAAGCAATAACGGGCATAGAAACTCATGGCGGCGGCTCATCCGGGCCGAGCAGTTCCTGCAGTTTTTTCAGCGAGCGAGTGAGCATGACCCGCACGGCGGCATCGCTCTTGCCCAGCTTTTCGGCAATTTGTTTGCTGGGCATGTTTTCGACGTACCGCAGCCGGATCGCTTCGCGCTGTTCGTCGGCCAGGCCCAGCAGTGCGTCTTGCAGGCGGGCCTCGCGGGCATTGCGCGAGAACGCCTTGCTGGGGGTGGTCATGCTGGCGACCAGCATGTTGATCAGCCCCGCCTGATGCGTGCCCCCGCCCGACCCGATGGGAACTTCACGCGCGGCGTCGCGCTTCTTGGCGTCGAAAAAGCGGCGGTGCAAGTCGATGATCCGCCGCTCGGCAATCTGACAGAGCCACGAAAACGGATCGCGGTCGCCCAGTTGGGCCGCGGGCAAGGCTCGCACCGCCTCGGCGCTCGCCTCTTGAAAGACATCGTCCGCCTCGACCTTGCGACGCAGAGCCGTCCCCAGTTGCCGCTCGATGAAGGCCATGAGCTGCGGACGATGCGATTGCAGAAAGTCGGCCAGGGCCTGCACGTCTTTCGCGCGGATGCGGGCCAAAAGGTCTTCACTCATGCGAGCATCCTGAGCCTCAAACAACGCCCCCAAGCAACGCCTCAAGCAATGTGGTGTACCGCCGGTAGTGTAGCCAGTTCGCAGTAGCTCGACTACAACGAACTTTTTGTCTCGCCAAGTGCAGGAACGTGCGTGACCACTCTCCATCTCACCGCCGCCGGAGCGACCCAGGCCTGGGACGACCTGGCCGAGCGGCTGGAGCGGTTCATTGCCGCGTGGGATGACGGTGGAGAGCCGACGCTCACCGATTTTTTGCCTGCCGAGCCGCCGTCGCACCGGCGGTTCGTCCTGGTCGAGTTGATCAAGGTCGATCTCGAACGGCGAACCGCCAAAGGGACGCCCAAGCGGCTGGAAGAATACGCCGGCGAATACCCAGAACTGCTGGAAGACGGCGAGCCGCCGTGCGATCTGATTTATGAGGAGTTCCACATTCGTCGCGGGGCGGGGCACGACGTATCGCTGTTTGATTACTGCCGGCGGTTTCCGGGCTCGGCCGCCGCGCTGCAGCGATTGCTGGGAACCGAGAACGCCTCGGTCAGCTCGCAGATGTTCTCGCCGACGCGCCACATCGAAGGTATCGCGCCAGGGCAGAAGATCGACGATTTCGAACTGCTGGCCGAACTGGGCAAAGGGGCGTTCGCCTGCGTCTATCTGGCCCGGCAAACGTCGATGCACCGCCTGGTGGCGCTGAAGGTTTCGGCCGACAAGGGGAACGAGCCGCAAACCCTGGCGACGCTCGATCACCCGAACATCATTCGCGTCTATGATCAGCGGCTACTGGCCGCGCGGCGGGTGCGGCTGTTGTACATGCAGTTCGCGCCGGGCGGAACGCTGGCCGACGTGGTGCGGGCGGTACAGGCGACTTCGCCCCTCGAGCGGAGCGGCGCGATCCTGATTCGGGCCGTCGGCGAGGCTGCCGAGAGGGCCGGCCAAATGGTGGCCGAAGATTCTCCCTGGCGGCAGCGGGTGGCGGCGGCCACCTGGCCCGAAACGGTTTGCCGCCTGGGGGTGCAGTTGGCCCAAGCCCTCGACCATGCCCACGCCCAGGGCATTTTGCACCGCGACGTGAAGCCGGCCAACGTCCTCCTCTCGGCCGACGGGGCACCGAAGCTGGCCGACTTCAACATCAGTTTCTCTTCGCAGATCGAAGGGGCAACGCCGGCGGCTTATTTCGGCGGCAGCGTCGCCTACATGTCGCCGGAACAACTCGATGCGTGCAACCCCAATCACGAGCGGACACCGGCCGACCTCGACGGCCGCAGCGACCTGTACGCCTTGGCCGTGCTGCTGTGGGAACTGTTGCACGGCGAGCGCCCGTTTTACGACGACGAGGTGAGCCGCACCTGGGCCGAAACCCTGACCGGTATGACCAAGCTCCGCCGCACCCAGCCGCCGGAAAGCCCCCCGGGAGCGCGCGACCCGGTCGCCAAGCGGCTCGAACAGGTGCTGCGAAAAGCCCTTGCATTCGCCCCGCAGGATCGGCATCCCGAAGGGGCCTCGCTGGCCCGCGAAATTTTACTCTGCCTCAATCCGCACGCCTGGGACCTGGTGAACGACTTGGGCACCGGTTGGCGCGACTGGGCCCGCCGCTGGCCGATCCTGGCCCTGTTTCCGATCAACCTGCCCCCCTTCGTTTTGACGAGCGTCTATAACTACTGGTACAACCGCAAGGAATTCATCGAGAACCAACCCGATCTATCGCGCGCGGCAAAAGAGCAGTTGACGATGGCCTTCGAGTCGTTGCTGCTTCCCGTGAATGGGGTTCTGTTCGCGCTGGGCATCTTTTTCATCCTGCGGTACGCCTGGCCCCTGGCGCGAGCGATCCGCTGCCTGGCCCAACGACAAGAATGTTCGGCCGACCTGCTGCACCGCGCCCGGCTACGATCGCTGTCGCTCGGACACCGGGTGGCCTGGGTCGGACTCGCCCTCTGGATTGCCGCGGGCGTTGCCTTTCCGGTGGGCATTCACTTGCAGATGGGCGATTTTCCCGTCCGCGGCTACGTTCACTTTTTCTTGTCGATGTTTACCTGCGGTCTGATGTCGTGCTGCCTTCCGTTTCTGGCGACAACCTGGCTGAATGTCCGGGTTTATTTTCCTTCGCTGCTCGTTTCGAGCGCGCCCACGGCGAACGAACACCGGCGCTTGGCCCGGCTGGCCCGCGACGCTTACGTTTGCCTCGCGGGGACCATCATCGTGGCGTTCCTGGCCATCCTGCTGCTCGTGGTCAGCAGCGGGCAAAGCCGCGTTTGGTCGATTTTGCTGATCGTGGCCAGCGGCGTGGGCTACCTGGCCGCGCAGGTGATGTACAACCTGATCCGGCGCGATCTGGCTGCCTTGGCCATTGCTACCCGCCCCACCACCACCTGGGGCGCCGCGACCGACTCGATCGAGGCGTTTTAACTCTTGTTGTCGATTTGTCGATTGGGCAAGCTCGTGTTACCTCGCGCCATCGTCTTCGACGCCGTCGGCACCCTGATCCATGCCGATCCTCCGGTGGCCGACGTGTATCACTTGGCCGGCTGGGAATTCGGTTCGCAGCTCTCCCGAGACGATGTCTCCCAGCGCTTGCGGGCCGCGTTTGCCGCGTCCGAAGCCGGCGCGGGGCTGGAACGAGCGGCGACGAGCGAACCGCTCGAACGGGAGCGTTGGCGCCAGCTCGTCCGCGGCGTCTTCGCCGATGTGCCCGACGCAGGGGGCCCGCTGTTCGAGACGCTGTGGCGGCATTTCGCCCAATCCGAGCATTGGCGGCTGTTTCACGACGTGGCCTTCGCAATCAACGAACTGGCCGGGCGGGGCGTGCGGCTGGCCATTGCCTCGAACTTCGACCGCCGGCTGCACGCGATCCGCCAAGCCCTCGCGCCGCTGGATCGCTGCGAGCGATGTTTCGTTTCGTCCGAGGTCGGCTATCCCAAGCCGGATCGGCGGTTTTTCTCGACAATCGAGCAGCAATTGGGCCTGGCCGCCGATGAAATCCTGCTCGTGGGGGACGACCGGACCAACGACATCCTGGGTGCCCGCGCCGCCGGTTGGCAGGCGGCGCTGCTCGCCCGCAAAGGATCGGCCGCCGCCGAACCGGCCGCGATGCGTTCGCTGTCGGAACTTCTGGAACTGCTTTCGCGTCGCAAGGAAGCTCGACGCGCCAGCGAAGCAATCCGCGACTGGGGTGGCTGCGATTGACGAAGCCAACCACTATTTCCGGTTCTCAATCAGTCGCAACGCCTCGACCGCCGCGCTTTGGATATTCCCCTTGTCCGACTGCAGTTGCGTCAAGGGAGATTCGGCCAGCGATTGCAGGGCGGCATTCAGAACCGTCAGATCGGCCCCAGGATTGGCCGCCGCATAGTCGAGCGCGGCCCGCACGCCGTTGATCAGCACGGTCGCCCGCTTGCGGTCTTTGTCGCGCGCGTTATTTTCGTCGCGGGCGGCCTGGTTGTTGTCGGGATCGAGCATCTCCTTCAGCACGCCGATGCAAGCGGCGTCGCCGTGGCGGGCCAGGCCCGTGGCCGCGTTGTAGCGGGCATTGGCGTACGAATCGCCCAGCATCACCCGCAGCCGCTCGGTCGCCCGGTCGCCGCCGATCACCCCCAGCGCGTAGGCGGCGACGGCCCGAATCTCGGCGTGCGGCCGATACGCATTCGGCTGGCCGACAGCGGTCGTCGGGGACGGGCCGCTGTCGTCCACCTCGCGCGAGCAATCGAGCAGCAGGGCCATGAGTGGCTCGTTCGCAGCGAACAGTTCAGGGCCGCAGTTGCTGGCCAGCGTGGTGATCGCTTCGAGCGCCGCCAGCCGCACCTCGACCTCGATCGGATCCCGCTCCTCTTTGGCGGCCCGCATCAACACGGGGAGCCCCGCGGTCACCTCGAACGCCCCCAGCGCCCGGCAGAGGAACATCCGCCGCATCACGCGGACCTTGTCGCGCTCACCTTTAACGGGGATGTCGAGATCCTGCTCGAGCATGGCGGCCAGTTCACCGGCCAGAGCCTTGTCGCGGCGCAGCGCGTCGTACTTGGGATCTGGGCTGCGCAGCAGATCGGCCAGTTCGTAGGCCCGTTGCCAGCTACTGCCGTCGCCGCGCCGCAGCGCCTGAACCAAGTCTTGCGGGTTGTCGCGGCCCACCTGCGCCATCCAGCTAAAACCGAGCCAGAGCAGCACGACGATCGACACGATCAACAGCGGAATCAGAAACAACTGCAGGATGAACGTCGCGGTGGGGGCTTCCACGGGGGGCAGCGACTGACCAGCCGGTTTGCCCTCCAGCGGGCGCTCGGATCTGGCTTCGGGGACCGACATAGCATAACTCCGGGGCAGAACGTATCTTCACTTCAAGTGTAGGTGGGCGGCGGAGGGCGTCAACCGCCCCGTTTCTACCTAAATAGACTCCACGACGCGATTTGCGGCATGAAACTGCTCGATCTGACGCTGCCGACACCCGCCGAGAACCTGGCCCTCGACGAGGCTTTGCTCGATGCCGCCGAGGCCGATCCGGCGCGCGACGACGTGCTCCGCCTGTGGGAGCCGCCAAGCTATTTTGTCGTCGTCGGCAGGTCGTCGCGGATCGCCGTCGAGGTGAACGCGGCGGCTTGCCGCGAAAAGCAAATTCCCGTACTCCGCCGGTCGAGCGGAGGAGCGAGCGTGCTCGCCGGCCCCGGCTGCTTGATGTATGGCGTGGTCCTCAGCTATCGCCGGTTTCCCGAACTGCGGATGCTCGACAGGGTGCATGCTCACGTCTTGTCGCTGGTGGCGGCTGGGCTCAATCGTTTGAACCTAGGCGCGGAGCCGCGCGGGACGAGCGACCTGGCCATTGCCGAGCGGAAAGTTTCGGGCAACAGCCTGCGCTGCAAACGAGACCACGTCCTGTATCACGGCACGCTGCTCTACAATTTCGACTTGCCGCTGGTCGAGCAGTTGCTGCGGACTCCGCCGCGACAGCCAGAATACCGCGCTGGGCGCTCGCACGGATCGTTCATCGCCAACTTGCCGGCCGACGCCCCGCATCTGCGCCAGGCGATCGCCGCAGAATTCGGCGCGCAAGAGCCGCTCGTCGATTGGCCCCGGGAGTTGACCCAGCAGCTTGTCGCCGAGCGCTACGGACGCGACGACTGGAACCTGCGGCATTAGCGGCTCCTCGCCAGCGGTTACTGTCCTGGGGCGGTGACCTGCTGGCTATCCTTGAAACCGAGGCGACAGGCTTGGGCTTCGATCGTTTGACCGGCGACGATCTCGACCGGCAACGTGTAAAGCTGCCAGCCGCGGCGCGTATCTTGGGGGCGCTGCCCGCCGCGCTGCTTGTCCGTCAGGCGATAGGCGATCGACGCCCCCTCGGTCGCGCAGGCGATTGTGGCTTTTCCCGCGGCCACGGCGATCGTCGGCTCGGCCGTCACTGCCCACTCGCCCCCCGGTCGCCACTGCTCGTTCAGATCGGCCTCGGCAATTAGTCCCAGGTCGCCCGTATCTTCCCGCCATTTTTCGTGAGCCGCCCGCAAGCGGGTCAGTTCCCCCGCAAACTGCGGATCGGCGGCCAAGTTGTGAACCTCATGCGGGTCGGCCTGGGTGTCGTACAGCTCCTCGACCGGCTTGGTGGGCTGAAAGAAGATCGCTTGCGGCCCGGCCAGCTTGCCCGCCACGGCGAGCTTGCGCCACTCCTGAATGGTCGGCATTTCGTCCATGTAGGTGATCGGCTGGGCGTAGGGCAAATCGGGGCGATAGTTGCGGATGTACTTGAACCGCTTGTCGCGCACCGCGCGGATGATGTCGAGCGTTTCGTCCATCCGGTCGCGGGCCGCATAGACGTACTCGCGGGGCGGAGCCTTTTTGTCGCCCAAGAACGCCTGGCCTTGCAGGTGCGACGGAATCTTCACCCCGGCGAGCGAGAGCATCGTTGGCGCCAGATCGACGAAGGCGACCAGCTCGTCGCTGACGCTGCCGGGCTGCAATTCATTGGACTGCAATGTCTTTGGCCAGCGGACGATCAGTGGCACATGGATGCCCGAATCGTATATCCACCGCTTGTGCCGGGGGAGCCCGCGACCATGATCTCCCCAACAGAAGACGATCGTGTTGTCGGCCAGGCCGTCGTCGGCCAGTTGCTGCAAGATTCGCCCGACCTCTTTATCGGTGAAGGTGACGTTGTCGTAATAGTTGGCCATGTCGCGGCGGACGATCGGCGTATCGGGAAAGTACGGCGGCAGCACGGCCTGGGCCGGATCGTGCAATTCGTCGGCGGTCAGGGTCTTGCGCCGCGCCTCGAGCTGCCCTTGCGGCAGACGGATCTGGCTTTCGTGCGTCGTGGTCAGGTTGATGACCGCGAAGAAGGGGGTTTCGGGCGTCGGCCGATTGCTCCAGTGGGCTCCCCGGCGGCTGTCGTCCCAGGCGGTCAGCGGGGGGTCGAAGTTGTAGTCGGTCTTGCTGTCGTTGGTGCAGTAGTAGCCGGCGGCCCGCAGATACTCGGTAAAGCATTTGACGTGGGCCGGCGGCACCCCCTTGCAGCGCATGTAGTGTGTGCCGATCGACGTGGGATACATCCCCGTGATGATGCCGCTGCGCGACGGGGCGCAAACCCCGGCGTGCGTGAAAACCTGCGTGTAGCGGCACCCCTCGCGGGCCAGAGCGTCCATGTGCGGCGTCACCGCATACTGGTCGCCATAGCAACCCAGATCGGCGCTCATGTCTTCGAGGCTGATCCAAAGGATATTGGGCCGCTCGGCAGCGAGTGCAACGGGCATTGCGGCATGCATCGCCAGCGCGAAGCACGAAAGAGCGATCGACAGACGCAACATGCCGGGCCTCAATTCGTACGAAGGGAAAGGGGACGAATTGCCAGAATGCCTTCTCCCGACGCGAAAGGCAACCCGTGACCGGCGGAATTGCAGCTAGCGCGGCGAGCCGCCAACGTTCTCCGGCAGTCTTTCCTGCACAAAGGCCCGCAGCCGCTGCCAGTCGGCTTCGCTGGGACAGAATTCGCGCGGCAGCGGGATATAAATACCGGCGTTGCGGCCGTAGAGCAGAAGCATGTCGTCCGAGGCCCGCCAGGATCGATAGTTCGACCATCGTTCCTGCGAGTTCACGTCGCTCGTAACGGCATGCACCCCGTCGTCCGAAATCGTCCAGATCGCATGCTGCGGCTGCAACTGGCCCCGCGCGAAGGCCCGCTTGGTCCGCCAGGGTCCGAGCCGCCGCAACCCGACGATCAACAGTACGCATAGTGGCGGTCCGATCAGCGCTATAAGAACGAGCCCCCAAAATACCGGTCGCCCGTCGCGCAGGGCGAGCGCCGTCGCTGAGCCCACCGCAACGATGAGCAGCGTGCCGGTCAGCGGCAGTTGCCAGCCGATGCGGAACCGGCCCAATTCGAGTTCGTGCGCCCGCAGATGATGGTCGAGCCCCACGACGCCGCTGAGCACCACGGGCGTTCCAAGCATTGGCGGCGGAGTATCGAGCGTGTTACCGCCCGACGACTGCGGCGCGGCATATGGGTTGAGATCGGGCGCGGGCATCACAGACTTTCTTGGCGGGTTGTCGTTGATTGAATGAACCACGCGATTTATGAACTCCACAGTCTAGCGTCGCTGGAGCCAAGTTTTGGTCGGAGGGCGAGAGAACCGCGGATGGCGAGGAATGTCGCGGATGGGCGAGGATTGGTTGAACAGAAGCAAACGAAGGGAACCAAGAGGAGGAGGGAGGATCGGGTCGGCAAATGCCACCCTTCGTTTTCTTCGTTGCCTTCTGTTCAAATGGTTTGCTGCTTGCCCAGCGAGTGCGAGAGCCTCATTTTTTTGTGCTTCCTTGTGTTT
>JBBDYF010000072.1:0-6306 GCA_040901775.1 Pirellulaceae bacterium
CTCCCTGGCAAGCGGCGCTGGACGACGCCGGCGAGCCGCCACCGTTTAACGAAGTCGCCTTCCAGCCGTTCGATCACTCCAAGTCGTTGCCGCAGCGCGAAGACCTGGGCGAGTGGTTCGAGCCGGTGCCAGGCGCCAACCTGCAACTGCACAAGGTCTCGACGCGACGCGGCCCGTGCGCGTCGATCGAGGGGCTCGGCCGGCTGCGTTGCCCGTGGCCGGAAGATGCGGTGCTGCGGCTGGCGCTGGACAACTACAACCGGTTGAAGCTGCACTTTTTTTGCGGCGATCGAGGCGCGACGCTGATCTACCACGAGGATCAGAACTTTCGCTGGGTCGCGTATGCCACCACGCGCAAAGCGGGCCAGCCGACTCCTGACACCTGGGCCATCACCGGCAGCGACGACGACCGGGCGCGGCGGAGCGAAGTGCGTCAAGGCGGACCGATCGAGCTGCGCTATCGCGCGGGGGAAATCGTGCTCAGCCGGGGCGACATCGTGCTGACGAGCGCGCCGCTTGCCGGGCCGCCGACCGATGTGTTCTTCGAAGGGCGGGCGGTCTTCGAGGGAATCGCCCTGGTGCGGGCGGCAGGCGCGCCGGCGGCGTTTGCTCCATCGCCGGTCGCGCTCGATATTGCCCGACCGGCCGATCTGCCGTGGAAATCGACCAATCCCGAGATCGCCCAGCCGGAAAAGCTGGCCGATGGCGGTCTGCGCTTCGCGGTCGATCGGGCGAAAGCCCCGGTCACGGCGTACGCCCGCCTGCCGCAGGAAGGGCTGCACGAGATTGTGCTGGAGCTCGACGACGTAACGCCCGGCACCGGCGTATTGCTGTGCAACGAAGCCGGCCAGAATCAGTACGTGGTCCGCTTCTTTCGCGATCGGCGGACGGACCAATTGCGGGCGACGCTGCGCGAGGCCGACGGCGGCTGGGAGCGCGACTTTGCCCCGCTGGCCGACAAGCCCGCCGGCGTCGTGCAGCCCCGGTGCTGGGTGAAACTGCTCTACGGCTGCGGCACGTTGTCCTGGTGGCTGTCGAGCGACGGCGTGCATTGGGCCCAGCCGGAAATGCCGGTCGAACGCGCGCCCCCGCAGTTGACGCACGTGGGATTGCACCTGGTGGCGAAGCGGCCCGAGACGCAGCTCACGCTGCGGCGCGTGGTGGTTCGCGAGCTGGCGGGGCTCTCGGCTTTGGCTTCGCCCGAACTGCGCGCGCGGGGCATCGCCCTGCCGCAGGCAGCCGGCCCCGGCCCGTGGCTGGCCGATTCGCTCGCTCGCAAGCCGGCCGACGTGGCCACCGACGAGTGGCTGCGAGCCTGCGCGATTCGCACCTTGGGCGCAGCCGCCCCGCGCGAGCTGGCGTATCCGCTGATCGAGGCCTTGCTCGACGACATGCTCCGCCGCGACCTGCCGCTGGAGCAGCAGTTGGCGGCCTTGAACGACGCGCTGCCCATGTGCTGGGATCTGCGCAACGGCGGGGCGATGCGCGTCGGTGTCTCTCAGCGGTTTGTGAATGCGGGGCTGGCGCACGCCGATCGAGAAGAGGGCCTGGCTTGGTCGAGTGTGCGGCACGCCTTTCACAGCGGGCCCATGTTCACGCACCAGTTGGCGCCGCTCGAGTTGGAGCGGCCGATTCGCGCGGAAATCATCCAGCGGGCTTATTCCGCCGCGCCTGCCGACACGCTCGAGTTTTGCCGCCAGTTGCGGCTGTTCGATCAAGACCGCTTTGCCCCGCTGACCGATTGGATCGAGTCGCTGGCCGCCCGAGATTCGCCGGGCAGGCCGCGCGGCGAAGGGCTGACAAAAATCAAAGACGGCTGGCGCGAGGCGTTGCTCGAAGATCTGAGCAAAGAGACCTACAACACCACGACCGAATTGCAGGCCCTGCTGCAAGGCGAAGCCTGGCTCGACGCCGCCCGGCTCATCACGTCGGTCGATGCCCAGGCTGCGCCCGGCGTGGCGCCGTACCTGCAAGATCGCGAGTTGCTCGCTTCATTGCCGGTGGCGGTGCGGCTGACCCTCGACGACTACCCGCAGGTGCAAGAGGCCTTGGGAGACCAGTTCGCGCCGCTCGCCGAGTTGCGGGTGGGCCAGGCAATGGCCGCCGGCGACGCGGCGACCGTCGAAATGGCGACCGTGCAATTTGCCGGCACCCAGGCCGCGGCCGAGGCGCATCAGTGGCTGGCCGATCGAGCGCTGGCGAGCGGCTGGTTCGAGCGGGCCATTGCCGAGTATCGCCGGGCGGCAGCGGCGATGCCCTCGCTCGCAGCCCAGGTCGAGCCGCGTATTCGCCTGGCGGCGGCCATGCTCGGGCGAACCGAGGGGGCGCCGATCCTGACACCGGTGCAGTTCAACGACCTCACCATGAGCGCGGCCGAGTTCGAATCGCTGGTGCTCGAAATGCGGGCCCGCGGCAATACGGCGACGCTCTCGCCGTCGGCGGCCGCCGGTGCCTCGCCGCCCGCCGTGCCGGCAGCCAAGCGTTACGACGCAAGCACGCTGAGCCGGCTGGATGGCCCGGTGGGCGAGAAGCCGCAAGAAGAAGTGGGCGGACGGCGGACGAACCAGTTCCGCGCTCCCTGGGCCGACCGGCAGATCGCCACCGTCGTCGATGGCGACCTGCTCTATGTCTCCAACCATTTTCAAGTCGCGGCTTACAATCTGGCGGGAGGGAAGCGTCTGTGGCAGAGCGAAAATCCGCCCGGGCCGATGCAACGCTCGCAAGACTGGGCCCTGATTCCGATGCGGCCGTTGGTGACCGGCAGTCGCATTTTCGTGCGTCTGTTGTACTCGCCCAATCCGCTGCTGGTCTCGCTCGATAAATCGTCGGGCAAGATCGTCTGGATTGCCGAAGCGCCGCTCGGCGAGTTTTTTGTCTCAGACCCCGTCATCGTGCAAGGACAACTGGGGGCGGTCACGGTCAGCATCGAGCAGCAGCAGCAAGGTGTGCTGCGCTGGAATACGTTCGATCCTGAAACGGGCGAGCTCCGCCGGCAGCACGACTTGGTCCGACTGCGCAGCGCCTGGGGCAAGCGCGCCTGCTGCGAGTTGACCCCGCTCGACGATTCGGTCGTCGCGGTGCTGGGTGGCATTTCGCTGGCCTTCGACGCGGCCGGCCAAGTTCGCTGGGTCCGCAAGCACGTAACGATTCCGGACGAGGAAGACCCGCGCTGGGTGCTGCAAATGTATCAGCGGCCGATCGTGGCCGGCGGCCGCATGTACGCGGTCCAGCCGGGAGTGCGAACGGTCGATTGCCTCGATCCGCTGACGGGCCGCGAGCACTGGAGCGCCGTCTTGCCCGAGGTGCTTGGCATCGTCGGCCTATCGGGCCACCAGACCGACGCCACCGCCCAGCCGCTGCGTCTGATCGTGCGAACCGAGGGAGACATTCGCACCCTCGATGCGGCGACGGGCCACACCCTGTGGCGCTATCCGGCGCCGGAGGCTCATAGTTTTCAACTTGCGGGCGACGCTGCCGTGCTCGTCGTCTTGCGTGAGCGGAAGCCCGACCAGAAAGACCAATGGCTCACGCGATTGGTCTGGCTCGACGCGACGACCGGCGAGCCGACCGCGACCAGCCTCGTTTCCAAGCTAGCCGACGGCGATCCGCGGCTGGGACCGCTGGTGCCGCACAACGACCGGCTGATCACGTTCTTTGGCCGCGGGCAGCACGACCCGAATCGCGACCTGGTCGAGCTGTTTCCCGTGGGCGATGCCGACCGGCCGACGCCCGCCGGCGTGCTCGACGATCCGTGGCGGCAGCGCGTGCCAGTGCCGCTGCGCGAGGCGAGCTACGCCGTGCTGCCCGACTGGCAATTGCTCAGCGGACACGACGGCGATAGAACCGGACTGGTGGCCGAAGCGCATGGCGAGAAGGGGGTGCTCGGCGTCCGCTCGACGCGCGCGGCGCCGGTTGTCTTGGGACGCGAAATCGCCCTGCCCGCGATGGGGCGGCCACGGCTCCGCTTGCGACTGGCCACCGACGCCGGCCACCGCTGGAAGCTGGAAGTGCGGCTCGGCCAGCAGGTTTTGAAGACCGAAGAGATCAACGACCAGACGCATCCCGATCGCTGGATAACGATCGAGATCGACCTAACCCCCGCTGCCGGCCAGAGCGGCTGGCTGACCGCTGGCTTGCAGAGCGAAGGGGACCATGCGTTGTGGCTCAAGTCGGCCGAAGTAATATTTTAGCCATCGCGCTGCGACACCTATTGCCCAGGACGTTCACCATGATGCCTTCCCGCTCAGCCTGGCTGGTCATGGCTCTCGTGCTGCTGTTCGGCGTGGAGGCGTGGGCAGAGCCTCCAGCCACGATCGAGCTGGATGCTGAGCTGCGCGAGCGGTGCCTCACGGTAATTCGCGCGGGTCTGACGAGCGACCAGTTCTGGCCCGCCATGCATGCGGCCGAAGCGCTCACCCTGGCCGGCCACGGCGACGAGGTGCTCCGCGCCTTGGCCAGCCGCACTGCCCAGGACGATCAACAACAGTGCGGCTTGGCTCGCGAAGCGGTACGGGCAGGCGATCGACGCCAGATTCACGCGCTGCTCGAAATCCTGATCAAACCGGGATCGAACGGCCACATCCACGCGGCCGAAAGCCTCTTCAAGGTGGCCGAGGTCGGCGATGGGCGGGCGCTGCGAGCCGCCCTGGCGCAAAGCGAAGACCTGCGGCTGAAGCTGATGGCGGCGGCGGCCCTGGCTCGCGCGGGTCATCCGCGGGCGCTCGACGATGTGCGAGCCCAATTGAAACACGATGATCGAGAGATTCGAAAAGTGGCGGTCTGGATTCTCGGCCAGCTTGGCCAGCAGAGCGACATCGCCGGAATTCGCGCCTGCTTGAGCCGCGAGGACGACGCCTTGGCGCGGGCCTACTGCGCGAATGCCTTGGCCTGCCTGGGCGACGCCGAGGGGAAACGACTGCTCGCCGAGAACCTGGCCGCGGAAGACCCGGCCGTTCGAACCTACGCCGCCGATTTTGCCGGCTATGCCCGAAACATTGACCAGCAAGCCAAGCTCGCGGCCCTGCTCGGCGACAAGAAGCTCGACGTTCGCGTTCGCGCCGCCCAATCGCTGATTGCTTTGTCGCTGCCGCCATCGCAGCTCGGCTTGCCGATCGCGATAGCAAAAGAAGACCTGGCCCGCGACGTGTACGCGGCAACCGCCGAGCATCCGCGCTATTCCGAGGGCTCGATCGCCGTGCTGACCGATGGTTCGCTGTTGTTCGCCACGACCGAGTTTGTCGGCGGCGGCGCCGACCACGCCACTGCCCGGATCATCGCCCGCGTATCGCGCGATGGGGGGCGAACATGGGGCAAGCCGCGTGTGTTGCAAGAGAACGTCGGCAAACAAAACGTGATGTCGGCCACGCTGCGTCGGCTGATGCCCGGCCGGCACGACGGCCCGCTGGGCCTCGTCTATCTGGTGAAGAACGGCCCTAACGATTTGAAAGCGTACCTGCGGATTTCGACCGACGAGGCCCGCACGTTTGGCGAGCCGATCCTGATAACCGACGCCCCCGGCTACCATGTGATGAACAACGACCGACTGACGGTGCTCACCTCGGGACGACTCGTTTGCCCCGTCGCCTGGACCGACGACGTTCACAAGCCGGGTAGGGGTCACTTCGTCTCGTGGTGCTACCTGTCCGACGACGGCGGTCGTATCTGGCGCAGGAGCGCCGGCCAGGTCGATCAACCTCAGCGCGGGGCGATGGAGCCCGGCGTCATTGAGCTAAATGATGGCAACGTGCTGATGATCGTGCGAACGCAGCTCGGCCACGTCGCCACCAGCCGATCGACCGACGGCGGCGACCACTGGAGCGAGCCGGCAGCGCTGAGCGTGAAATCGCCCGAAGCACCGGCCACGATTCGCCGCATTCCGGCCACGGGCGACCTGCTGCTCCTCTGGAACAACAGCCATCAGCCGGGCGCGGGACACGGCGGCCCGCGCACCCCGCTGACCGCAGCCATCTCGTCTGACGAAGGACAAACGTGGCGGCACGTCCGCAATCTCGAAACGAACCCGGACCAGGGATTCGCCTATACCAGCGTGCTCTTCGTTCGCGACCGGTTGCTGCTTTCTTACTACGTATCGGAAAAAGGGCGTATCTCGTCGCGCTTCCGCTCGTTGCCGGTGAGCTGGTTGTACGAATCGCCTTGACGCGGAAACATTGACTCGTGGAATTGCAATCGCATACGTTCGGCGAAGGGCATCCGCACTTGCTGGTCACGGGGGGCGTTCACGGCGACGAGTTCGAGCCGATGATCGCCTTGCGACAGTTGGCCGCGCGGCCCGAACTGGCAGCGGTG
>JBBDYF010000073.1:0-38885 GCA_040901775.1 Pirellulaceae bacterium
GCCGCCGCCACATCGCCCCAGGTTGTCTGCTGCAAGTCGGTGAAAAACACGACTTGCTTGCGGGCCAGCCGCGGCTCGCGCTCGGCGGCCTGGCGGAGGATTGTTTCGACCTCGGCCAAGGTGGCGGACAGGTTCGCGCCCGCCTGGGGGGGCTGCAGGTTGTCGAGTTCTTCGCTGACGTCTTCAGGATCGAACGCCGGCTGGCCGATCACCACCCGCGGCGGCTGCCCCATCAGGACGAGCGTGTAGCCATCGCCTTGCCGGCCATCGGCGACCCACTGTTTGGCGGCATCGCGGGCGGCGTCGAAGCGCGACTTGTCGTCTTGGCGCTGGCTTTCGTCCTGGTAGGCCATCGAGTACGAGCCGTCGAGGACCAAGACGACGTGCGATTGCCCCGCCGCGGCAGGTCCGCTCCACGAGCCGAGCAGCGACAACTGCGGATCGGCCAGGGCGAGCGCCAGCAGCACCAGAATGGCGGTTCGCACGGCGAGCAACAGCCACTGTTCGACCTGAATGCGGCGGGCGTTCTTGCGCATCGCGGCCAGCAAAAACTCCATTGCCGCCCACGATTCTTCGCGAAACTTCCGCCGGCTCCAGAGGTGAATCAGAATCGGCAGCGCAGCGGCGATCGCCCAAGCCAGCATCCAGGCACTGCCGAATTGCCAAAAAGCGACTAGCGGAGTGAAGCTGGTGCCCGCGATCATCCCGCCCTCCGCCGGTGCGTCGCCAGAAAACTCGTCAGGGCCACATCCACCGGCTGATCCGTCCGCAGCAGCACGTAGTCGATCTGCAGGGCGCGGCAGGCCGCTTGGAGCGCTTGCCGGAACGCCCCGAACTCTTTCAGGTAGGCCCGCCGGATGACCGAAGGGTCGGCGTTGATCGCAGGGAACTCCTCCAGCCCCTTGAACTGCGTGGGGCTGCTGAAGGCAAAGTCGAGCTCGGCCGGATCGAGCACGTGCATCAGCACTACGTCGTGCCGCCGATGGCGAAAGTGCTTGAGCCCCGCGACGAGGGCCGGCACATCGTCGAAAAAGTCGCTGAGCACCACGACGACGCCCCGCTTGGTCAGGCGCTCGGCCAGCTCGTGAAAGATCGGGCCGGCAGCCGTCTTTTTGCCCGGCGGGGCGCTTTCCATCACATGCAGCATCTGTTCGAGTTGCGACCGGCTGCCGCTGGGGCGCAGCAGCGTGCGCAACTGGCTGTCGAAGGTGGCCAAGCCCGCCGCGTCTTGCTGCTGGAGCACCAGCCAGGCAAGCGCCCCGGCCACGCAACTGGCGTATTCGAACTTGCTGAGCGGTGCGCCGCGGCTTTGGTAGCGCATGCTTTCGCTCACGTCGAGCACCAGGTAGCAAAGCAGGTTCGTTTCGTCTTCGTACTGTTTGAGGTAGATCTTGTCGGTGCGGCCCAGCACCTTCCAATCGACGTAGCGCAGGTCGTCGCCGGGGACGTATTCGCGGTGCTCGGCAAACTCGATCGAGAAGCCGTGATAGGGGCTTTTGTGCAGCCCGGCCACGTATCCCTCGACAATATGCCTCGCTCGGAGCTGCAGCCCCTTGAGCTTGGCCAGGGTGTGGGGATCGAAAGTGGTCGGGGATTCGTCCATGTTGGAGCGAGCGAATCAGATCGCCAATAATTCCGCAACTGTAATCAGAATTTCCAACTGGTCTAACTTCTTCTTCAGCCGAACCTTTAGACGCTCCAGATAGCGCAAGCATTCCAACTGAGTTCCGTCACGAAAATCCATCACGCTGAAGACGACCACTCGATCGTGATAGACATCGGAGCCCGACTTCCAGATGCCCTGAAGTGCGAATTGTCTTTGGAGGGAAGTGACTCCACCGAATCGAGTCAGCAGTTCCTCTTGAAGGGCCAGATATTTCGAAGGCGGAATAGGCCTGCCATCGTTGTAATCCAAGGGTAGATAAATCTCGATGCCTCTAATCGGCCGTGCCATGTCGCCGTTTCTCCGGTCGTCGCGGTTGCATCGGTACAACCTCGTAGTGAAACCCTCGGGCGTTTAGCAATTCAACGTGAGCAGGCAATACCTCATAGATCGGATCAGACGCTACCAAGCGCACCGGCGCGACCTCGATCATGGTTCGCCACGCTTTCGCCCACTCAGCTTTGGGAAGTCGAATCGTTATCATTGTCAGGCGCTCTTAAAGACGTCGGGAATTGTTCCGTGTCCGCGGCTGGCATTGTCGGTGTCGGAAACATGAGCCAGCAGCCGGTGAATCACCTCGTCGGCGTTCACGCCCGCCGCGTCGGCATTGAAGTTTAGCTTGAGCCGATGCCGCAGCACGGGCGGGGCGATCGCCCGAATGTCGTCGGTCGTGACGAAAAACCGCCCCATCAGCACGGCCCGCGCCTTGGCCCCCAGCACCAGGTACTGGCTGGCCCGCGGCCCAGCCCCCCACAGGACATACTCTTTTACGAAATCCGGGGCATCAGGTTCTTGCCGCCGCGTGAGCCGGGCGAGCGACAGGGCATAGCGGGCGACATGATCGGCCACCGGCACCTTGCGGACGATCTTGGTTAGGGCGGTGATCTGCTCGGCATGCAGCGTGGGAGTGATCTGCGTTTCAATGTCGGCGGTCGTTCGCTTGACGATTTCGAGTTCTTCCTCGGCCGATGGGTAATCGACCCAAACGTGAAACATGAACCGGTCGAGCTGCGCCTCGGGCAGCGGATACGTCCCTTCCTGCTCGATCGGGTTCTGCGTCGCCAGCACAAAGAACGGCTCGGGCAACGGGTGCCGCCGCCCGCCGACGGTCACCTGATGCTCCTGCATCGCCTCGAGCAACGCGGCCTGCGTTTTCGGCGGGGTGCGGTTGATCTCGTCCGCCAAAATGACGTTGCCGAAGACCGGCCCCCGCACGAAGCGAAACGACCGCTCGCCCGTGCTGCGATCTTCCTGCATCACCTCGGTGCCGGTAATGTCCGACGGCATCAGGTCGGGGGTGAACTGAATCCGGCTGAACTGCAGGGCCAGGGCATCGGCCACCGTGCGGATCATCAGCGTCTTTGCCAGCCCCGGCACTCCCACCAGCAGGCAATGCCCGCGGGCGAACATGGCGACGAGCAATTCCTCGATCACCTGTTTCTGGCCGATTATCACCTTCGACAGTTCGTTGGTGATCTGCAAATAAGCTTCGCGCAGTTGATGCACGGCCTGGATGTCGTCGTCGGTTTGCATGCGGATCGGTCGCCGGAGGACGCGTGGTGGATGCCCTGTGATTCTAGTTGACGCGGGGGAGGGGTGGGGAGGGAGCGCGACTGCGGCTGCCGTTTGGCGCCGTGCATCCCGAGTTCGATACCGATTGGTCGGGAGTCGGCCTGGTTCACGTCAAGTTCGTTGCGCCCGGCCACGGAGTGTTCGAGGATTCCCGCGATGCCGTTCGTATTCGCCCGTTCGCGCCGCTCCGCGACCAGCTCCAGCAAAAGCACATGCCTCGATTCCTGCCGACCGAGGGTGTCAGCCGGCACAACTGAGCGGCAGCCGGATGGTTAGCCGCTAGGGGCGAGTTTTACTAATCGCTGTTCGGCTTTTTTCCCAAGCCGGGTTTCGCTACTCAGTCGCAACTCTTTGGACATTCGGCACTTGCGCCCTGATTAGCGATTAGCCAAACTCGTTTCGCTAATCAGACCGATCAGTGCCGGGCGGGCGTCAGTTCCAGGCGAGCGGGATGCGTAAGCTTCCCGATGGCATCGCCTTGAGTGAGCGGTCGCCCGGCGAGAATGCTTCTGGCGGGGCAAACTTCACAACGCGATCCGATCTCCTGGTTCCACAGTTCCAGGCGAGCGGGATGCGTAAGCTTCCCGATGGCATCTTGCGATTTCCTGGTTCGACCCTATCGGGAGGCTCACGCCTGGCGCTCGCCTTTACCCAAAGCTCCACCCGGCGGTCGGAACCTACTGGTTAACCAGGTTGCCAAAGATCGAGCGCGCAGGCTCCGCGCCGAAACTGGACGTAAATATATACGCCAGAGGAGAATCTGTCAATACGTTCACCAATAAGAATCTCGAAGAAAACAGTGACTCACGAACTCCCGAACCGATCGCCCAGGCAAGTGCTTTCTTCAGCCGCCCAGCGGCGACAACATGTAGCCGGGGGCGTAAGCCCACGGAACGGTTCGAACCGTCTCATCGAAAGCCCCGTATGGGCGACACTCGCGCCGCATCAGGATGCCGCCCCTGGGGGGCTAAAAGATGTTCGTGGTCTCGCAGACCGTGGGCTGACGCCCACGGCTACACTCTTCCGCTGCTGCGCAGCTAATACGTCCCTCTGCCAGGAACTTCCCTTGCTGGTTCAGCACGACCTGAAACTTTCTTTCAGCGACATGCCTGGTCGCATGTCGCCCGCGGCAATTGGTTCGCAGCTCCTCGCTACTTATAGGCGACCTGCGTACCCGAGATGGTAATGGTGCCCGCCTCTTCGAGCCGCTTAAGCAGCAGAATCAGCTCATGCTTCGGAAGTTTGTTCTGTGTCCACAGGTTAATCGTGTTGGTGAGGGCTAAAACCGTGCGCGGCTTGGCGTCACCGAGGCGTCTGAGGTTGCTGACGACTTGGGAATGCTTGTCCGCTTTTGGCTTTTTGACAGGCGGCTTAGCGACTGCCCCCGCTGGGGGCGATTTGGCGCTGACCGAGACAGAAGCTGGCTGCGGGGCGCCCCTGGGGCATTGGAACGCCCCTTTCTGGTTCAGCATGATCCGGATTTTTTCCTTCAGCGGCTTGCTACCCAGCAGGGCGTTCAGCGATCTGCAGCACGCGACACAATTGTCGTCCCGGTTGCACCCGCCGTTGGCGCAGGCCACCAGATGCTCGACGCTGGCATCGTCCTTCGACAAGGGTTGCTTGCAAAAGAAACACAAACCACCTTGCGCGAACATCAGCCGTTCAAGAAGTTTGGTCGGCATCGCTTCTTCCGCTCCGCTAACCCTCTTTCCCTTCGCCCAGGCCCAGGCGGGCCAGCCATTTGCCGCGGACCTGCGGCTTTTTGCCCTTATCGCCGCCGCCCCCGACGCCGGGCTCGACCAGCCCGAGGCTGGCCCGTTCGGCCTCGAACACGCGGAGCCGCTCTTCGAACTCGGATCGTTCGCGAGCGATTTTGGCCCGTTCGAGCGAGCAATCGACTTCGGATTTTTTTAATTCTTCGCGCAACTTGGCGTGCGTCTGCTTGAGGTTTTCGCGTTCTTGCTTGACGATTTCGTCGCTGTCCAAAGCCTGGGCGATGGCGGAGGCGCCCACCGCCACTTCGCCGACGTTTTGTGACTGATTTTCAAGCAGCCGGCGCAGCTCTTCGATCTCTTGCTCGCGTTCGGCGACGGCAAGCTCGGAGGACTTGATCACTTGCTGCACGCTCAGCTTGTCGGCCTTTTGTTTTTCGTCGGATTCGTCGAAGTCGGATTCTAGCTGCTCCATCATTCGTCGCTTCTGCGATTCCCAATCCATGCCACCGCCGCCTCCGCCGACGGCAGGCGGCGCGCCTCCCGCGACTTTCGCTTTGCCAAGCTGATCGGCCAGTTCGGAGTTCTTGGCCTTCAGCTCGCGCACGTCTTGCAGGGCCATCTCGAAGCGCCGCCGCTGATCGTCCGCTTCCTGGCTGCCGGTTTCGCTCCCCTCGGCCACTGACGCCTGTTTCGCCTTTTCCTCGGCTTCGGCCAGCCAGGCTTCGAGTTGCTTGTTTTCGTCGCGCAGGCGGGCTAATTCTTTTTCGGATTCGCCCGGCGCGCCCGCGCCGCTCTGGGCGGCTGCCAGATTCGCTTCGAGCTGTTTTCGCAGGCGGTCCTGTTCGGCGGCCTGGGCCGTGGCCGCCGCACGTTCCTGTTCGTGCTGTTGACGAAGTTTGTCGAGTTGCTGCTGCAGCGATTGCACCTGGCCATCCTTGGATTTGGCCTGATCGCTCTTGAGCGTATCGATCTGTTGCTGCATCTCGCTACGGACTCGACCGAGTTCGGCCGCCAGCCGCTGGGCTTCGCCCGCCTTCACGTCGGACTCGGCCTTGCGCTTGGCCAATTCGCCCTGGGCCGATTCGAGTTGGCGGCGGATTTCGTCGTGCTTCTTCTGTCCTTCGCCGTGCAGTTTTTGCTTGTCGGTGTCGAATTGGCGGCGGAGCGCCTCGAACTGTTCCTTGGCCGCTTGATTGCCGGCAACCTCCTTGTGGCGGACATCCAGCTCTTTCTGCCGCGTCTCGAGCTGCTGCTGCAATTCGGCGACGCGCCGGTTGGCCTCCACCGTTTGCTGATCGCGATGAACCAGTTCGTCCCGCAGCTTCTCGTGCTTGCCTTGCAGTTCGGACAGCCGCATCTGAAGCTGCAGCTCCTGGCCGGCGGCCGAGGCGAGCGCCTCGGCCCGGTGCAGTTCGGCCTCGGACGAAACCTCGTTCTTGCGGGCCCGCAATTGCTGGGCGACGTGTCGCCGCTGGCGCTGGGTTTCCAGGTCGCGCTGGGCGAGCTCCGCTTGCTGCCGCTGCAGATCGTTCCGCGCCTGTTCGAACCCCTTTTGCTGCTCGGCTAGTTCGTGCTGTCGGTGCTGGACTTCTTCGGATTTGCCCCCCTGCTGGGCATGTTGGCGGGCGAGCTCCGCCTCGCGCTGGGCGCATTCCGTCTGCCGGATGTGCAGTTCCTTGCCGGCCGCCTCGAGCTCCGATTGACGGCTTTGCAGCTCGGCCAGCCGGCGATTCACTTCGTCCAGCAATTGCTGCTGGCGGAGGGCGGTCTCGTGCTGACCGCGTTGCCAGGCCTCTTCGCGGGCTGCCAGTTCTTGTTGCCGCTGGTCGAGGCTGCCGGCTCGCTCGGCAGCCTGGCTGGCGCGGGCCCCGGCGTCGGCCGTTTGTTGCTGCGTTTCGGCCTGGTGTTGGCTCAAGTGCCGGGCCAGCTCGTCGATCCGCTGCCCCAATTGGGCCTCGAGCTCGCGCAGCCGCTGCTGCTCGGTGCTCAGCAATGCGCGAGCCCGCTCGCGCTGTTTCTCGACCGAGTGGGCAAGCCCTGCTCGCCAATTATCGACCGCCGCCTCACGAATTGCTTCTTCCATGGGATACTAACCAGCGCCGGGGAATAGGGAGAGCGTCCCGCAGGCAACCGACGCGCAGGAACCCCTTCAATGCTATAGGTCACGGCGCGCGCGAGGTCAAAGAGCAACCGTGGCGGCGGGGCCGGGCCGGTTGGCGCGGATCGTCCGGGTAGTGCCGAATCCGCGAGAAGCGCCGCGAAAGGCCGCCTACTTCGACACCTGATTGACAATGTTCTCTGGTGTGCCGCCGGTCAGCCGCATCGCCACCTGCCTGGCCACTCGCGACCGCAAGTTGGCCAGCGACTCCTCGCTCACGAAAGCAGCATGCGGCGTCACAATTACCCGCGGATCGTTATATGGCGGCTGAGACAGATCGGGGGGCTCGGGATCTTGCACGTCCAAGGCGGCCCCCGCCAGTTGACCCGCCGTTAGCGCCTGGGCCAGGGCCGCGTGGTCGATCAGGCCGCCGCGGGCTGTATTGATCAGATAAGCCGAAGGTTTCAATTTTGCCAGTTGTGCCGCCCCGATCAGGTGGCGCGTTTCCGCGGTGAGCGGCGTGTGCAGCGAAACGTAGTCGCTCCGAGCGAGCAGTTCGTCGAGCTCGACATATTCGACCCCCAGCATTGGCTCGCGTCGGCTGCGGCTGGTGGCCACCATCATCAGGCCCAGGCCGCGAGCTTTTTCGGCCAGTTTGCGGCCGATGTTCCCCAGGCCGACGATCCCCAGCGTCTGCCCCTCGATCCGCCGCAGCAGCGGCCCCGCCTGCAATAGATAGCGGCCGCTTTGGGTTTCGTGATGGTAGAAAGCGACTTTCCGCGATAGCGACAGCAGCAGCGCGAGCGCGTGTTCGGCCACTTCCACCAGGCAATAATCGGGAATGTTGGTGACCGGAATGTTCCGGCTGGTGCAGTACGCCACGTCGATGTTGTCCAAGCCGATTCCCAGCCGCGAGACGATCCGGCATTGCGAGGACGCCTCGATCACCTGGCGGGGAACCTGGGCCCAGTTGGTCATGATGGCATCGACCTGGTGCTCCTTCGCCAGCCGGGCGAGCGAAGCCGCGTCTTGCTGGGTTTTGTCGGCCACGATCAATTCGGCGTCGATCTCGGCGAGCGTTTGCCGCTCCAGATCGAGGTTGGCCCAGGCGTAATCGGTCAACAAGACGCGGAAACGAGGCATGGCAAGGCTTCCCGGCGGGATTGAGTTCGAGTTGGAAAACGCATCGTAACATGCACCCTGCCATCATGCAGGAAGGTGTTCGACATCGACGCAGCCCAGAGGTTCAGCGTAGAATACGGGCGGGCCAATTCGGTTGTCGATGCCGTGGTTTCCCGCACTGGAACCGAAGAGAAGGAGACCGACCATGCAGATTGAGCGAATCACCCATCATCCTACGGTGATGGGAGGGAAACCCTGCATCCGGGGTTTGCGAGTGACGGTCGGGACCATCCTGGGGCTGTTGGCCAGTGGCAAGTCGCGCGAACGGATTCTGCAAGCGTACCCTTACTTGGAGCAAGAGGACATGGATGCGGCGTTGGCCTACGCCGCCTGGCGGCTCGAAGAACGGGAAGAACCGTTGGTCGTCGCATGAGCGTGCCGCTGGTCATTGACATGAACTTGTCGGTGGAGTGGGTCGCCGAACTTGCCAGGCACGGGTGGTCTGCGGTCCACTGGTCCACCATCGGCGATCCGTCCGCCGAAGACTCGGTGATCATGGCGTGGGCCCAGACCAACGGCTATGTCGTCTTTACCCACGACCTGGATTTCGGCACCATGCTGGCACTGACCCATGCGACCGGGCCGAGCGTCTTGCAGCTCCGCGGCCAAAATGTTTTGCCCGAAGACATCGGGCCAGTAGCGATCGCCGCGCTACGTCAACACGACGCCGCACTTGCGGCAGGTGCCTTGGTCGTCGTCGATGTAAAAAAAGTCCGCGTTCGAGTGCTGCCGCTCTAGAAAACACCAAACCAAGCACGGCACCTGAGCGGGGACCGCATGTTTCCTCGCTGCTTGACGAACGAGCGCGCTGCCAATTAGCCTGACGGGAACCTTCCGGGCAATCAATTTCTTCACGAACGTCTCAAATCAAATCTTTTGGCCTCGGAGACTCTCCCCGTGCGGATCGGCGATCGGCGTGTCCGCTTGGTGCTGGCCGGCGTGCTGATCGTCGTCATCGGCCTGGCCCTTTACCAGATCGGCCGGGAAGTTCGCCGTATCGCGCTCCGCCGCCAGGTCGATGCCGCTTTGGCCGCGCGCGACTTTGCCGCCGCCGAGCTTGCCTTGCAGGAGGGTTTGCAGGCGCAGCCCGACAGCGCCGAACTCAAGCTGCTGGCCGCGCAAACGGCCCGCCGGCAAGGAAAGTTAGCAGAAGCGCTGCGGCGGCTCCGGCGCTGCTCGACCCGCGGCGCGATGGCGGGACCGGTGGCGCTCGAACAGCGCCTGCTTCGATTGCAGGCGGGCGACCTGAGCGGCGGAGAAAGTCTCGACCGATACTGCGAAGAATTTCCGCAGTCGCAGGAAGCGGCGCTCATTCTCGAAGCCCAAATCGAGGGGAGCCTGGCCGCGCTCGACGAAAAACGGGCGCTGAATTATCTCGCCCAGTGGAACGAGCGGCCGCTGCCACCGGCCGACCGCGTGCAAGGGCTGCTCTGGAGCTCGCAGGCCCACCAGCTTGCCGGCCAGGTGGCCGCCGCGCAAGCCGATTGTCGCGCCGCCGTCGAACTTGCGCCCGAACACCGCGAGGCGCGTCTGGTGCTGGCCGAGCTGCTCGCTCTGGGCGAGCCGGACGAAGCGGCCCGCCACCTGAAGATTCTGAAAGAGCGGCATCCACGCGATCCCGAGATCCTGCTGCCACAAGCGCAGGTGCTGCGCACGCTGGGCCGGCTGGACGAAGCGGCCCAGGCCCTCGACGAGTTGCTCGCGATCGAGCCGGATCATGTGGCGGCGCTGGTCGAGCGGGGCCTGGTCGCCCTGGAGCTGCGTCAGAACGACGCCGCCGGCAAATGGCTGCACCGGGCCGAGCAACTCGCCCCCAAGTATCGCGAGGTGCTGCTGGCAATGATCGACTACGCGCGCGCCACGGGGCAAACGGCCGAGGTCGAGCGCTATCAGCAGCGGATGCGCACGATCGAAGCCGAGATCCGCGCGCAACTGAAGGACGTACTCAAGAAGGAATCGCCGCCGGGCAATGCGCCAATCCAGCAGCCGGCGCCTTGAAAGAAATCTCTCGCCATGCCCCGTCCGACCTTGCCAAGCTCCTCGAACGCCCCGGCGCAACAAAGCCGGCGCTGGCTTGGGGCGCTGCTCGGCGCGGCGGCGGCGATTCCCCTCTGCCTGGCCGCGTGGTATTTCTTTCAGCGGCAGACACCACCCGCGCCGAGGGCCGCTCCGCGATCGGCCGACGCGGCATTGCCAACTGCCACCCCCGCCCCCGCGGCTTGGTTTGAGGACGCGACCCCCAAATCGGGAGTCAGCTTCACCTATCGCAACGGCGAAGAGGCAGACCGCTACACCTTGCTCGAATCGCTCGGCGGGGGCGTCGGCCTGATCGACTACGACCGCGACGGCCGGCTCGACATCGTGCTCCCCGGCGGGGGAACCTTCGACCGGACGGGGGACGGAATCCACGGCTTGCCAACCCGTTTGTTTCGCAACCTGGGAGGCTGGAAATTCGCCGAGGCGACGGCCGACGTCGGCCTCGAACAGACCGGCTTGTACACGCACGGCTGCGCGGTGGCCGACTACGACCGCGACGGCTGGCCGGACTTGCTGATTACCGGGTACGGCGGCCTGGCGCTTTATCACAATGTGCCTGGCGGCAATGGCAACCGGCGGTTTGTGCTGGCAACCCAGCAGGCCGGTCTGGTCGATCCCCTGTGGAGCACCAGCGCCGCCTGGGGCGACATCAACGGCGACGGCCATCCCGATTTGTACGTTTGCCATTACGCGGATTGGTCGTTCGCTAACGATCCGATCTGCAAGCAGGCCGCCAGTCCTTCGGGCCGCGACGTTTGCCCGCCGCAAAAGTTCCAGCCCCAGCCCGACCAACTGTATCTGAACAATGGCGACGGCACGTTCCGCGATGCCACCAGCGAGCAGAACATTCGGGGCGACGGCTACGGCCTGGGGGTGATCGTGGCCGATCTCGACCAGAATGCCCAGCCAGACATCTACGTGGGGAACGACGCCACGGCCAACTTTCTGTACTCGAACCAGGATGGCCGCTGGGACGAACGGGGGGCCGCGGCGGGGGTCGCGCTCGACGACGAGGGGAGCTACAACGGCAGCATGGGAGTCGATGCCGGCGACTACGACGGCAGCGGCCGCCCCTCGCTCTGGGTCACCAACTTTCAGCGTGAAGTCCACGCGCTGTACACGAACCTGGATAACGGCTTCTACCGTCACGAATCGAAGGCTGCGGGAATTGCCGCGCTGGGGCGACAGTTCGTCGGCTTCGGAACCGGCTTTCTCGACGTCGACAACGACGGCTGGCTCGATCTTGCGATTGCCAACGGCCACGTACTCCGCCATCCCACGATCGCGCCGCTCCGCCAGCGGCCGGTGCTGATGCACAATGTCTCGCGCGGCGAGCGGCGGTTCTTTCAAGATGCCGGTTCACGCGGGGGCGACTACTTTCAATTGCCCCGCATCGGTCGCGGGCTGGCCATCGGCGACTTGGACAACGACGGCTGGCCCGACCTGGTAATCGGCCATAGCAACGCGCCGATCGTTCTGCTGCGCAATGCGGCCGCTGAAAGCGAGCATCACTGGCTCGGTGTCGAACTCGTCGGCAAGGACGCCCGCAACGTCGCCGGCTCGACGGTCACCCTGCAGGTTGGCTCGCGGCGGCTCGCGCGGTTTGTCAACGGCGGGGGGAGCTACCTGTCGTCGGGCGACCGCCGCCTGCTGTTCGGACTCGGCAAGGATGGCCAGCCGGGCCGGCTTTCCGTCCGCTGGAGCTGGGGCGAGACCCAGCACTGGGACGGCTTGCAGCCCGGCAGCTACTACCGGCTGCACGAAACCAAGCCGGCGGCCGAGCGTCTCGCCCCGCCGCCGGTGGTCAATCGGTAATCGCCAGCACAGTAAAACTTATTCGACCTTCAACAGTTCGACCAAAAAGTGCAGCGTCGCCTTGGGAGGAACATCGGCCCCCGCGCCGCGATCGCCGTACGCCAGGTTTGCAGGAATTTCGAGCTCGATCATCCCTCCTTCGCCCACCAACTGCATCCCCTCGGTCCAACCCTTGATGACGCCATTGAGCGGAAACGAAATCGGCTCTTCGCGCTCGTACGAGCTGTCGAAGACTTTGCCGTTGTCGAGCCAGCCGTGATAGTTCACCTTGACGGTGTCGGTCGCCTTGGGCTTGCCGCCGTTGCTCTTGCGGAGCACGCGATACTTGAGGCCCGAGGCCGTTTTGGTGAACTGTTTGGGCGCGTCTTTATCGACGCTTCCCGCTCCCTTGGGAAGCTTCGGCAGCGGAACATCTTTGGATTCTTGAGCTGACAAGAGAGCCTCGGGTAACAGCAAGAGGGAGAGGGCCAACACGGCAATCGACGACGACAATCGGCTAGACATAAAACGGCTCGGGGTAAAGAGGGAAACAGCCCGCGTCGCAACTGGACGCGGGGACTGCCCGCCATTCTAGGGTCGGCGCGGTTTGCCAACAACAAGCCAACAATCCCCCAGGGGCTTGCCCCCGGCGACAAACGACGAATGATGAAGTGGGGCGGTTCCTTCCCGCCGCACGACGTTTTCCTGGGTCAAAGGCAAATATGGCATCCGCCAGCAGCAGCAGTCGCCGTTATTCCGAATATCGCCAGCGGGTTCGGTCGCGCCGCCAGCGCGATAAAACTCCACCGCCCACGGCCGGCGAGCCCGCCCCTAAGCGCAGCCGTTCGTTCGGCCGCCTGCTGATCGAGTTCTTGCGATTGATCGAGGGGCATCGCTGGGCGATCGGCTTCAGCCTGGCCACGCTGACGCTCGCCACCATTTTGCGCCTCGCGCCGCCGCTGGCGACCAAAGTGGTGTTCGATAACATCCTGGCTGACCGTCCGCTTCCCGCGGCCTGGAGCGCGTGGGGCCTGCCCACCGATCGCTACCAGTTGCTCTATCTGATCGGGGCGGCGATTACGATTCTGTCGCTGGTGGCCACGCTCATCCACCTCTGCGGCCGCTGGTTCGCCACCAAGGCGGTCAATCGCTTGCAGGTCGGCATTCGCCGCCGTGTGTTCGCCCATGCCGTGCGGCTGCCGCTGCACCGCGTTTATCAACTCAAATCGGGCGGGGCGACCAGCCTTCTGCGCGACGACGCGGGGGGCATCTCCGAGCTGGTCTTCAGCATGCTCTACAACCCCTGGCGGGCGATCATTCAGTTGACCGGCAGTTTGATCGTTTTGGTGTGGGTCGATTGGCGGATGATGCTGGGGGGCCTGTTGCTGTTGCCCGCCGTGTATGTGACGCATCGCACCTGGATCAATCGGATTCGCCCCCTCTATCGCGACATCCGCACGCAGCGGCAAGAGATCGACGGCCAGACGACCGAATCGTTCGGCGGGATGCGCGTCGTCCGCACCTACGGCCGCGAGCGGAGCGAAACGGGCCGCTTCGTCACCAGCAGCCACCTGATCGTTCGCCAGCAACTGTTCGTCTGGTGGTGGACGCGGGCCATCGAGTTCATTTGGGAAGTGATCATCCCGATCGCGTCGATCGCCCTGTTGATCTACGGCGGCACGCGCGTCCTGCAAGGGCACCTGACCATCGGCGACGTGGCGATGTTCCTCGTCTATCTCACCATGCTGCTCGGGCCGCTCGAAACGCTGGCCACCAGCGCCACCACGTTTCAGAACAACCTGGCGGGCCTCGACCGGGTGCTCGACCTGCTCGCCGAGCCGCTCGAAACGTCGCACACGCCTCCCACCGCCCGGCTCGACGCGGCGCGAGCAGCCGGCCGAATCACGCTCGCCGGGGTTGATTTCCGTTATCCCGGCGCCGAGCAATATGTGTTGCAAGACATCGACCTCGACATCGAGCCGGGCGAAACCGTCGCCCTGGTGGGGCGCAGCGGCGCGGGCAAAACGACGCTCTGCAACCTGGTCGCCCGGTTTTACGATCCCACGGCCGGCAGCATCCGGCTCGACGGGCAAGACCTGCGGGCCCTGCCCGTCGAAGCGTATCGCAGCTTGCTGGGGATCGTCGAGCAGGATGTGTTCTTGTTCGACGGCACGATCGCCGAGAACATTGGCTATGCCGCCAAAAGCGCCACGCACGAACAAATTGTCGCCGCCGCCGTGGCTGCCAATGCCGACGGCTTTATTCGCCAGCTCGAAAAGGGCTACGCGGCGCTGATCGGCGAGCGCGGCGTGCGGCTCAGCGGCGGCCAGCGGCAGCGCCTGGCGATCGCCCGGGCTTTGCTCGCCGATCCGCGAATTCTGATTCTCGACGAAGCGACCAGCAACCTCGACAGCGAAAGCGAACGGCTGATCCATCAAAGCCTCGAACGGCTGATGCAGGGCCGCACCTCGCTGGTGATCGCCCATCGCCTGAGCACGATCGTCCGGGCCGACAAAATCGTCGTTCTCGAACAGGGGCGGATCGTCGAGACCGGCACCCATCACCAGCTCATGGCCGGCAGCGGCCGCTACCGGCAGATGGTCGAGCTGCAAATGGACTCGTCCCTCGCGCCCAGCTCGTAGGGCGAGTGGGGCGAGTTATTGTGTAATTGAGCGGGCCGAAGGGGATGCGTTGCATGGGGATCTCTCAGCCGCGAAGCGGCGGCAGGTAATAGCCCCTGGCGTCAGCCAGGGGAATCGGACACACGATGACGCCAAGCCCCGGAGGGGCGAAACGCGAACAATCAGGCGTTGCTAATGGGAATCATTTGCAAGCCGTCGGCTCTGCTCTTGTCGGACGAGTTTCGTCAGAGCTTTGCATTGTCTTCCGGTTGCGTAATGGATTTCACGATGGTGATTGGGACATAGGACAGAAAGATTCTTCGTGTCATTTGGACTTCCGCCCTCGCACATCGGTGTAATGTGATGCACCTCGATGTATTGCTCGCCATCTTCCTTGACGAGCTTGAATTCGCATCCCGAAATCATGCATTCAAATCCATAGAGCTTCCGAGCACGAATCGCCCAGCTCGCCTTTCGTTCAAAAGCTTCGATCACCATTTCGCGTCGGATTGGATCAAGGATTATTTCCTCGATTTGTTCATTTACGGATACAGCCAAGGCTGCGAGTGAACTGAACAAGCCATTCGCATCTTGACGATTCGACTCCCAGTACGCCGTCGCTAACTGAATTACCTCCTCTGGCTTAAGGTGCGACACCTCGCCAGGGTGAACTGCGCGGTTGGTACCGGACACGTTCTCCCCGATCTTGCCCATTGAACGGTGGCCCTCCCTCGACCCAGTTCCAAAGTCTCGTTGGCCATTATTATCGTACCCGATGCCGCTCCTACCGCGATTGAAGTATTTGTGGCAGTAGTCTTCTAAGGACTGTGTAGGCTTCCCTTTGCACTTCCGCTTCTTGGGAAACTCGATCTTGAAGACCTGCTGCCAAACTGCGTCGTCAATCGGCAACCAGATTCCGTCATCGCGTTTAGTGGCTTTCGGATGGTCGCTCAAACTGTAGAGCACCGCATTGGCGAACTCTTGTCCGACACCGAGATCCGTTGATCGACCACGTGTTGCGCCGTCACCCATTCGATGAACTCCAACTGAAATTGACCGCGACGGACGCAGCCAAAACGCCCCTCCGGGGCTTGATACGCTCGCGGTGTCACGACTCCCCCGGCTCACGCCGGGGGCTATTGCCTGCCGGCCCTCCGGGCCTATCAAACCGGGTGCGGAGTCGCCAGTCTGGCCTTGGCCTGCAGCAGGTTCACGATGTGCGACACGCGAATGTAGCTGTCGATCTTGGCCTCTTCTTCCACCGTCAGCGTTCCAGCGCTCGCCTTGGCCGACAGATTGGCCATTTCGCGTTGATCTTCAGGCGAAAAATCCCATTGCAGGATTTCACCCGCCACTTCAGGCGAGAACTGGCTTCGCACCGGGGCAATCGTCCGGGTTAGAATGGCCGTGTCGAACGTCGCCACGATGGGCGAGGAAAGTAGGTCGCTGTTCATCTTGGAATTATAGCCCGCGATGGCGAATAGATTCCAATCCTGTCCCCACCTTTTGCACCCCTGCCCTGATCCCCCATGTCTCTCCACTCCGCACTCCGCGTTCCGCGTTCCGCGCTCCTCCTCGGCCTGCTCCTGACCTCTGCCCTCTGTCCTCCGTCTTCCGCCATCGCCCAGGACGATCCCTTTGCCGCCGGGGTGCGGACGACTCCCTGGCTCAGCCCGGCCGACGAACAGAAGGCGTTCAAGCTGCCGCCGGGCTTTGAGATTCAACTGGTCGCCGCCGAGCCCGACATTCAAAAGCCGCTGAACATGGCCTTCGACGAGCGGGGGCGAATCTGGCTCACCTGCTCGGTCGAGTATCCGTATGCCGCTCCGCCCGACCGGCCAGGGCGCGACTGCATCAAGATCCTGGAAGACACCGACGGCGACGGGCGTTTCGAGAAAATCCAGACATTCGCCGACGACTTGAATATCCCCATCGGCATCTGTCCGTGGAAAGGGGGCTGCATCGCCTGGAGCATTCCCAACATCTGGCATTTTGAAGATACAAACGGCGACGGCAAGTGCGACAAGCGGACGGTCCTATACGGCCCGTTCGACACCAGCCGCGATACGCACGGCATGGTCAACAGCCTCCGCCGCGGCTTCGATGGCTGGGTTTATGCCTGCCACGGCTTCAACAACGACAGCCGCGTGAAAGGGAAGGACGGACACGAGGTCCACCTGAACAGCGGCAACACCTTTCGCTTCCGCCTCGACGGCAGCCGGATCGAGCACTTCACGCACGGGCAGGTGAATCCGTTCGGCATGTGTTTCGACGAGCTGTTCAACATTTTCACGGCCGATTGCCACAGCAAGCCGATCTATCAACTGCTCCGCGGCGGCTACTATCCCAGCTTCGGCAAACCCCACGACGGGCTGGGCTTTGTGCCTCCGATGATGGACCACCTGCACGGCAGCACGGCGATTTGCGGCTTGGTGAAGTACTCGGGCGCGAATTTTCCCCAGGAGTATCGGGGCGATTTCCTCAGCGGCAATGTGATGACGAGCCGCATCAACCGGAACAAGCCCAAGTACCACGGCAGCACGATCAAGGCCGTCGAGCAGCCCGATTTTCTGAGCACGAGCGACCCCTGGTTCCGGCCGGTCGATCTGCAAATTGGCCCGGACGGGGCGCTGTACATCGCCGACTTCTACAACCGGATCATTGGGCATTATGAAGTCCCCCTGCCGCACCCCGGCCGCGACCGGACGAGCGGGCGGATTTGGCGGGTGGTTTATGCGGGGGCTCGGGGTTCGGGGCTCGGGGCTCGGGAGCCGGACGCGGGGAACGCCGACAAGGCTGTAGCGAACGCCCTCCGTGGCGTTCCGGGCGGCGGAGACGAAGCAGTCGCCAAGCCCGGACAATTCGATCTCACGAAAATGTCGATCGACGAGCTAATCGCCCAGCTCGACTCGCCGCAACTTGAGCACAGGCTGCGGGTGCTGAACTATCTGGTGGACGTGCGCGGCAATGAAAAGGCGGAATGGGAGAAGGTAAGCATCAGTCGCAAGCAGCCGGGTGCCTTGGCGTGTGGCATTTGGTTGGAGCAGCGGCTCGGCCTTGCGAAAGCAACCGAAAGTGCAGTCCTTAGCATGGCGGACGAGTTGCGCGAGGTTCGCGTGCATGCTACCAAGGCGCTGGCCGAATTTCCCAGAGACGACGTATTCACCACAGCGCCGCTGGAACCCCGCGACGGCGACTGGGAACCCTTTCAGACCCGCGAGGCCGCGGAAGCGATTGGAAGACATGGAGAATTGAGCTGGGTGCCCCAGTTGTTGCACAACCTTTCCAAGATCCCGGCCGAAGATCCGCTCCTCAGCTTGACGATCAGGATGGCTATTCGCGATCAACTGGCCAAGACACCTTCGGCCGCTGCAATCCACAAGCTGCAGCTTCGACCACAAGATCGGCAGCCACTCGCCGACATCGCGGTGGCGGTCAATACTCCTGCGGCGGCTTCGCTGCTCATCGACTACGTATCCACTTCCGACGTGCCGCGGGAAAAGCTCGTCCTCTATCTTCGACATGCCGCCCGTTACGCGCCGAGCGACGGAGTGGAATCGCTGATCGCGCTTGTGCGCAACAAGTTTGCCGCCGACATAGATCTCCAGGCGAGCATTCTCCTATCGCTCCACGCCGGTCTGGCGCAACGGCCCAGCCCTGACGTGACCACTCCGCTCAGCGCTTGGGGCGAGAACCTCTCAAACGTACTGCTGGCAGCTACCTCCGCCGACACCCTCGGCTGGACCGCCCTCCCCGTCGAAGGCCTGCCTGCTTCGGAAAATCCCTGGGTTATCGCGGCGCGGCCGTGTGCCGATGGCAAGAATGACCAACCGTTCTATTACAGCCTTCCCAAGGGAGAACAGCGCACGGGCATCTATCGCTCGGCGGCGTTTGAACTGCCTGAAAAACTCAGCTTCTGGTGCGCGGGGCATAGCGGCTTTCCGGGAAAACCCTTAAACGACGGCAACTGGGTGCGGCTGCGGGATGCGACGACCCACGCGGTGCTGGCCGAATCGCGCCCTCCCCGGAACGACGTGGCCCGGCGAATCGAATGGGATCTCTCCAAAGCCGCGACCATTGGTCGCGAAGGTGCGCAGAGCGCGACCACTGGTCGCGGCTATGTGGAACTGGTCGATGGCGACACGGGCGATGCCTACGCTTGGTTGGCCATCGGGCGGTTCTCGCTCAACCCGCTTAACCCTGGCCCCCAGGCCGGGAGGCAGCAACTTGCCGCAGAAATCGTCGGCAAGCTCAAGCTTGCTTCGCTGCGGCCGCAGTTGGCGGCGCTCGTCGCCAGCCCCCGCACCGACGGCGCGGCCCGCGCGGCGATCGGCCAGGCGCTGGTGGCGCTCGATCCCGACAGCCGGGCGGCGGCGCTCGTTGCCGCGCTGAATGAGCCGGTGATTCCGCTCGAGCTCCGGACGGCCATCGGCCGCACACTCGCCCGCAGCGAGAGCGAGGGAGCCACACCAACCCGAAGCGTAAGCGAGGGACTTCTCGACAACCTCCGCGAGGTGATGCAGCGGGCGCCGTCGCGGCTGCAAACACTGGTCGCCGAAACACTGGCCGGCGACGCGGCCGGGGCCGATGCCTTGCTAACGCTGGTCGAAGCGGGACATGCCTCGCCGCGGCTCTTGCTCGCACCGGGCGTCAGCAGCAAGCTGGTCGCACTCAAAAATATCGAGCTCGATGAGCGAGTTGCTGCCGCCACCGCCCGGCTGCCAGCGACGAGCGAAACGCTCGACAAACTGATCGCCCAGCGGCGCGGTGCGTTTGCCGGGCACCCGCCAAACCTGGAGCGCGGCCAAGCCGTCTTCACCAAGCACTGCGCCGCCTGCCACCAGGTGGCGGGCCAGGGGGCGGTCGTCGGGCCGCAACTCGACGGCATCGGCAACCGGGGCTTGGAGCGGATCATCGAGGACGTGCTAGATCCCAATCGGAACGTCGATGTCGCCTTCCAAACGACGACGATGCGACTGGGCGACGGGCGCGTCGTCAGCGGCCTCTTCCGCCGCGAGGAAGGGGCGCAGATCGTCTTGGCCGACAACCAGGGGAAGGAGTTCGTCGTCGCCAAGGACGAGATCGACCAGCAGCAAAAAACGCCCCTCTCGCTGATGCCGGCCAACGTGCCCGAGATCGTGCCGCCCGACGAGTTTCTCGACCTGGTGGGCTGGCTACTCGCCCAGCGGCAGGCGGCGAAGAAGGAATAGCGCGGCCTGGTGCTATGTCCAGGCTTAGAATTTGGGTGCCACGCCCACGGCCGTTGACTCGTTGACCTTCGATTGGACCCCGATGCCGTGGGCGTGTGAACGGCAATGTGAGCACGCCCACGCAAGCGTGGGACGTGGCACCCGACCCGAAATTGAAGTATTGACAAAGCACTGGTCTAGGCAAGCGCCTACACCGCCACTTTGCCGAAAATCATTCGACCGGCGCTCGTCTGCAGGACGCTGGTCACGCTGATTTTGACTTCCTTGCCCAAAAAGTCGCGGCCCCCTTCGACGACGATCATGGTGCCGTCGTCGAGATAGCCGACCCCCTGGCCGATCTCTTCTCCTTGCTTGACGATCCGCACGTTGAGCGATTCGCCCGGCAGGAAGACCGGCTTGAGCGAGTTGGAAATGTCGTTCAGGTTGATCACCTGCACGTTGTGCAGGCGGGCGACCTTGTTGAGGTTGTAATCGCCGGTGACGATCTTTCCGTCCAGATGCTTGGCGAGCAGCACCAGCTTCATATCGACCGCCTGGCCGGCGAATTCGGGTAAGTCGCGGTCGTAGATTTTCAGATCGACGTTCTCGTTGCTCCGCAGGCGGTTGAGAATGTCGAGCCCCCGCCGGCCGCGGGCCCGCCGCAACTTGTCGCTCGAATCGGCAATCCCCTGCAACTCGGCCAGGGCAAAGCGGGGCATGATGAGCTGGTTGTCGAGCACGTTCGTCTCGACCAGGTCGGCGATCCGGCCGTCGATCACGACGCTCGTGTCCAGCACGTAGGGCTTCAGCCCCTTCACCTCTTTGGAAAATTCCACGTAGGGAATGATGAAGCGGAAGTCGTCCTTGGTCTGCATCAACAGGCTGATGCAGACGTAGCACAGCACCATGCCCAGAACGAGTTGCAAGAACGCGCGGGTGATGAAAAACGCGTCCTTGTCGGAATTCGAGTCCTGCAACGGCTGCAAGAGGGGGGTCAGGGCGAGCATCAACACGTAGGTCAAAAACACGCCCACCGCCAGGCCGAAATAGACCGTCGAGACGATGTCGATCCGCTTCTGCGGGATGACGATATCGACCACGATCGCCACGCAAGCCACCGCAAGGACCCCCAGAAAGGCCGCCCAGGGGAGCCAGGGAATTCCGCGATCGACGATCTGCCCAACCAGCAGCGTTGCAATGCCGATGGCCACCAGCACGAACGCGATTCGTAAGACAAAAAGCTGCATGAGTTGCGCGGCAAATGGTAGAGAGGGCGGCTCCTGTTCCGCCCTGCGCCCGAGCGACCCCAAGCCTCGCGGGCGGCGAAACGAAGGGCTAAGTATATCAAGCCCCTCCCTAAAGGAACTAGCCCCTTGACGGTTCGTCCCAGGAGGCCAGGAGCCCCGATGCCTAACGGGCCTTCTTCGTCGGGCTGCGGCCGCCTGGAACCAGCGCAGTCTGGAAACAACGCGGTTCACCTGCCACACTATGCCCGTTCCGATCAGCGCTTATTTGCCGGAAGCTCTCCCCGGTGCGTACCTTGCCCACGAATCCTAGGTGCAAACATGAATTCCGATAAAACGCCCGCCGATCGCCAGGCGGTGGAGGTTTCGCTGCTGATCCTGCGGATGGTTGTCGGCCTGATTTTTGCCGCCCACGGCGCTCAAAAATTGTTCGGCGTCTTTGGCGGGAAGGGGTTGGAGGCAACCGTCGAGCTGATGGGGCCGCTCGGCTACCTGGTCAGCATTGGCGAGTTCTTCGGCGGAGTGGGCCTGATCGTCGGCTTTTTGACGCGTTTCTCGGCGGCGTCGCTGCTCGTCATCATGCTCGGCGCGATCGCCCTGGTTCACGGCAAGAACGGCTTCTTTCAAAGCGACAATGGGTTCGAATACAACCTGGCCCTGATTGGCCTGTTGGCCCCGATCTTGCTGTGCGGACCCGGCAGGTATTCCCTGGGACGGCATTTGCCCCTGCCCAAATCGAGCCGCACCGGACGGCCGATCTTGGCGATTGAATAGCCGGGCTGAATTGCTGGGGGGCGGCGGCATGGCCGGCGATATGCCGGCGTTGTACGATTGTGCTGACCGAGCTGCGCACCCTCTCTTTCCTTAGTTCCCTTCGTTAGCTTTTGTTCAAAATCCTCCGAATGAAAAACGCCAAGGTTAATTCTTGTCGGTTCTAATCATCCGATCTCATCGCGCTGCCGCAAGCTTCAAGCACACTCGTGCAAAAGAATCCCATGACCGACAACGCAGCCGCCGCGCGCGAGATGGTGGACGCCGTCTATCGCACCGAGTCGCGGCGGGTGCTCGCCACGCTGATTCGAGTGTTGGGCGATTTTGAGTTAGCCGAGGAAGCCTTGCACGACGCCTTTGCTTCGGCCGTCGAACAATGGCCGCGGGACGGCGTGCCGGCCAATCCGCGGGCCTGGCTCGTCTCGGCCGGCCGCTTCAAGGCGATCGACACCGTCCGCCGCCGCGGCCGGTTCGACGCCTCGCTCGAAGATCTCGCCCACCGCCTCGACGCCGACACTCGCGCCGCTGCGGGGCAGGACGCCGAGGATGTCGAGGACGATCGCCTGCGGCTGATCTTTACTTGCTGCCACCCCGCCTTGCCGCCAGAGGCCCGCGCGGCGCTCACGTTGCGGGAAGTGTGCGGCCTGACGACCGAAGAAATCGCGCACGCCTTCCTTACCGCCCCCCCCACGGTCGCCCAGCGGATCGTGCGCGCCAAGGCAAAAATCAAGGGGGCCGGCATTCCCTACCAGGTGCCCGCGCTGGCCGATCTGCCCGACCGGCTGGATACCGTGCTCCATGTGATCTACCTGGTGTTCAACGAAGGCTACTCCGCCTCGTCGGGCGATTCGGTCACGCGGGCCGATCTCTCGGGCGAGGGGATCCGCCTGGGACGATTGCTCATCGAGCTCTTGCCGGAGCCCGAGGCGGTCGGCCTCGTCGCGCTGATGCTGCTGCACGAATCGCGGCACGCGGCACGCGCCTCGCCGACGGGCGAGCTCATTCTGCTGGCCGACCAGGATCGCGGGCTTTGGAACCGCCCGCTGATTGCCGAGGGATCGGCGCTGGTGCAACGGGCGTTGTCGTCGCGGCGGTTCGGTCCCTACACCATTCAAGCGGCGATCGTGGCGGTACATGCCGAAGCGCCGAGTGCCGACGCTACCGACTGGACCCAGATCGCCGAGCTGTACGGAGTGCTGGCGCGGATCGAACCGTCGCCCGTCGTGGAACTGAACCGGGCGGTGGCCGTGGCGATGCGCGACGGTCCGGCGGCGGGTCTCGTGCTGGTCGACGCCATCCTGGCGCGCGGCGACCTGGCCGACTATCACCTGGCCCATTCGGCCCGGGCCGATTTCTGCCGCCGGCTCGACCAAACGGCCGAAGCGCGGGCCTCGTACCAGCGGGCGCTCGCCCTCGCCCGGCAAGAGCCGGAGCGGCGGTTTCTCGCAACGCGGCTGCGCGAACTGCAGGATTAGGCCGCCTTGCTCGCCAATGCGGGCTAAGCGGCGGCGCGCTGGCCGGGCGTCAACGACGCCAGTCCGATCACGCGGGCGACCGAGCCATCGGCGCGGTAGAGTTTGACTTGGTTTTCTTCCAGAAACCAGATCGCCGTGGCGGTATCGGCTTCGAATCGGCGGCCGCAGTATGCGCCGCCGCGGATCAGGATGGTCTCGCGCAATTGTTCGGCGTGTGGCTCGCCCAATTCGACGAAACTAGCGGTCACCAGGCGGCGAACCGCCTCGATCAAATGTGCGTGGTGCATGCGAGAACAACGTTCTTCTGCCCGCGATTCGAGCCGCAGCGCCATGCCCGGCCTCGTGTTTTCAGAAAGTGCAGCTTCCGCCCGCAGGATCTTGAAATCCCAAACGCAACCAACCCGCTGCTACCCACTACTTCCTGAATTCCAGGAATCCAGGTTGCGTTAGGAACTCGTAAGACAGCATCGGCTTTGCAAGGGCATATGTTCGGACTGTTATACCGAACCGCCACAAGCCGCGCAAATTACCCGGTCTGCCCAGGGGCGATCCGTTTTTGGCGTCTGCAGACCCGGCGTGGCGGAGGTCGATAACTGGCATAAGTAAGGAATCGTTTACCACCAGCAGTTCCAGGAGAGAGGACACCATGCTCGACGACGTGGAAGTCGATCCGCAGGATCTGGCAATCGACGAGATCCGCGAGTTGTTGCTCGAAGCGGGAGCGGACATCTCGCTCGAGCAGGCCGAGCAGTTGGCCGCTTTTCTGGCGACGGCGGGCGGCATTGAACCGGCGCTGGCGGCGCTGGCCCAACTGACCTAGCGCCGCGAGAGTCCTGGCACTATCGCCTCGTCGCTTGGCGAATGCTCCTCGCAATTGGCTTTCGGCAAGATTAGGCTATCGCCGGAAGCCTTTCACCAAGGAGAACGCTCATGCGACGCTGGTTGCTCGCGCTGACACTACTGGCCCTCTTCGCCGCTCCGCTACTCGGCGAAGACGCGGCACGCCGCTATCTCTACGTCGTCTGCCCAGGAATCCGCAACTATCCCGAGTTCGGCGGCGCGGGCATCCTCGTTTTCGACATCGGCGCGGGCCACCGGTTCGTCCGCCGGATCGAAACGCCCGCCAGCCGCGAGGAGCAGCCCGACAACATCAAGGGCGTCTGCGCGGTTGCGCTCCAAAAATCCGGTAACGACGCGGCGGCAGGCCGGCTGTATTTTACGACTCGCTCGAAGCTCTTCTGCCTGGACTTGGCGACCGACAAAATCGTTTGGGAGATCGAACCGCCGAATGGCACCGACCGAATGTCGATCGCGCCCGACGGGAAAGTTCTCTACGTCCCGTCGTTTGAGAAAGAAACCTGGAATGTGATCGACGGCGAAAGCGGCAAGTGGCTCGCCGCGGTCGAGACTAAGAGCGGGGCTCACAACACGGTCGTCAGCCGCGACGGCACGCGGATGTATCTGGGCGGGCTAAAATCGCCGCTGCTTTTCGTGGCCGACACGGCCACGCACAAGATCGTTCAGAAAGTTGGCCCCTTCGCCGGCTCGATCCGCCCCTTCACGACCAACGGCCGCGGCTCGCGGGCCTATATCTGCGTGAACGATCTGCTGGGCTTTGAAATTGGCGACCTCGAAAGCGGCAAAAAGCTGCACCGGGTCGAGGTGCGGGGCTTCGACCGCGGGCCGATCAAACGCCACGGCTGCCCGAGCCACGGCATCGGCCTGACCCCCGACGAGCGGGAAGTCTGGGTGGTCGATGCGGCCAACCAAAAGCTGCACGTCTTCGACAATACGGTCGAGCCCCCCGTGCAGAAGCAAAGCATCGCCGTCCGCGAACAGCCCGGCTGGATCACCTTCAGCCTCGACGGCAAGTATGCGTATCCTTCCACCGGCGAAGTGATCGACACGGCGACGAAGAAAGTCGTCGCTGCGCTGACCGACGAGACGGGCCGCGAAGTTCACAGCGAAAAGATGGTCGAAATCCACTTTCGCGGCGACCGGCCAATCGCCACCGGCGACCAGTTCGGCGTGGGCCGGATAACGAGTGCGAGTCGCTAATGCCGGGCGAAACTTGAACTGCCCGGAGGACGGAGCAAGCGCCAGCGGCTAAGATGCTGGGACGAGGAGCCTTTACTACGCACGCCCAAGGAGATTTCGGTATGCAGTCGCGAACGAAGATCGGGAGCCTGGTGGGAATGTTGGCAATTTCGCTGGCCAGCTTTGCCGGCGGCAATCTAGTCGGAGCAGAGCCGATGAGCGGGCGAGTGTACGAACTGCGGACCTACACCACGCACACCGGCCGGTTGCCGGCGCTCGAGAAGCGATTTGCCGACCACACGATGAAGCTGTTCGAAAAGCACGGCATGAAAAACGAAATGTACTGGGTGCCAACCGATCCCAAGTTCAAAGACAACACGCTGATTTACGTCATTTCGCACGCCAGCCAGGCAGCAGCCGACAAAAGCTGGCAGGCGTTTCAAGAAGACCCGGAGTGGAAAGCAGCCCGCGATGCCAGCGAGGCGGGCGGCAAGATCATCCTCAAGGTCGAGCGCCATTATATGACGAAGACCCCCTGGAGCCCGGAAAAGTAGGAGTAAAACGCCAAAAAAATGAAAGCGAGTGCTAGCACTGCGTCTCGATTGCTATCCCGCGAAGGGGCCGAGCAAGATACGATTCGCTCGCGGCGCGATTCGGTGCCGTGCTTGATTCCTCGGTACCACGACCTTTGGCATGGCTCCCGGACACTGCACTCCAATTCCCGAAGACTACGTTCCCCGGCGGGTGCTACACGTAGAAATGGGGCGGCACCTGTATGGCGGCGCTCAGCAGGTCGTGCATCTGCTTGGCGGATTGGGCGAGCGGGGCATTGAGAACGTGTTGGTCTGCGCGGAGGGCAGCGATATTGGCCGGATGCTGTCGCCTACAGCCAGCCGGGTGCATGAGCTTTCCTTGCGGGGCGAACTGGATTGGTCGCTCGCCTCGCGACTGGCGCGCATCGTGCGGCGCGAACAGCCGGATCTCGTGCATTTGCACAGCCGGCGCGGGGCCGACACATTCGGCGGGCTCGCCGGGTGGTGGGGGGGACGGCCGGTAATCCTCTCGCGGCGAGTCGATACGCCCGAGTCGCGACTGGTCGCAGCGCTCAAATACCGGCTGTTCGACCGCGTGATCGCCATTTCGCAGTGCATCGAGCGCGTGCTGCGTGCGGCGGGCGTGCCGCAAGCGAAACTGCGGTGCGTCCCCAGCGGGATCGACACGACGCCCTTTTCGCAGCCGGCGGAGCGGGCGTGGCTCTGCCGCGAGTTTGGGCTGAACGAAAGCGCCCTGTTGGTGGGCCTGGTCGCGCAGTTGATTCCGCGTAAAGGACACGTCGTGCTGCTCGACGCCGTGGAGCGATTGCAACCGACCTATCCGCAATTGCAAGTCCTGCTGTTTGGGCGGGGACCGCTCGAGGCGAGTCTTGGCGCAGAGATCAGCAGACGCAGCTTGAGACATTGCGTGCGACTGGTCGGCTTTCGTTCCGACTTGCCGCGGATTGTGCCGGCGCTCGACCTGGTGGTGCATCCGGCCCTGGCCGAAGGGCTGGGCGTCGCTTTGATTCAAGCCGCTGCCGCGGGCGTTGCGATTATTGGCTCGCGGGCGGGGGGCATTCCCGAGATCGTGCGCGACGGAGAAAACGGCCTGCTGGTCGAGCCGGGTAGCGCCGGCGAACTGGCCGCGGCCATGAATCGCTTGCTGGGCGATCCGCCGCTACGACGCCGGCTGGGCCAGGCTGGCCGCAGCCTGGTGGCCCGCCATTTTACCTACGGACGGATGGTGGCGGGAAACCTGGAGGTTTATCGAGAGCTGCTCGATTCGCAATGCCAACTGCGGGCAGCTTCTTAGCCAAACGATCACTGTTTCAAGACGATCGGTTCGGCCGAAACGGCAACGTCCTTGCCCAGCAGATGCTTGTCGAGGAACGCGCGGACGCGGCTCTCAATTTCGGGTCCGCCGATGCCGTGGCCCCCTTCCTCGATCTTGACGAAGGTGGTGTCGATGCCGACCGCTTTTTGCGCCGCGTGCAGGATCTCGGCCTGGCGCAGCGGGACGGTCTTGTCGGCGGTGCCGTGGACGATCAAAAATGGCGGATCGTCCTTGGTGACGTGGGTGACCGGGGAAGCCTGCCGAGCCTGCGCATCGTTCTCTTTCAGCGGGCCGCCAAAAAGCTTGAAGACCGGTTGGCCGGGCTGGTTCATGCGCGGCGAACCCAGGCCGAACGCCAGGAAGTCGCTGGGCCCGCAGTAATCGACCACGCAGGCGACGCGGCTGCTGACGCCGGTCGTTCCCAGGTCCCCTTCCACCTCTTTCACGTCCCCCGACGTTCCCAGCAGGCTGACCAGGTGACCGCCGGCCGACGAGCCCCACACGCCGATCCTTTCGGGGTCGATACCGAGCTTGCTGGCATTGGCGCGAACGTAGCGAATGGCCGCTTTGCAATCGTGGATTTGAGCGGGCCAGGTGGCGACGCCGCTCAGCCGATAGCCGACGCTCACGCCGACATAGTCGCCGCCGGCGACGTAGCCAGCCAGACGACCGATACCCCCAGACTTGTTTCCACCCTGCCAGCCGCCTCCGTGAATCCAAACGATGCAGGGCCGCGCTTGATCGCTGGCTACCTTGGGCTGAAAAATGTCGAGTTTAAGGCTGATGTCGCCCGCCTTGGCGTACTCGACATCGGTCTGGACGGCGATCTTCTCGCGCAACTGGGCCTGGCCCTTGGCGCCGGCCCGGCGCTGGGCCAAGGCCGGGGAGGCAACGGCCGCGACGAGCGACACGGCAACCAGCGTGGCAGTAACAAACGGGGCGATTCGGAACATGAGGGAATTCCACATGAAGGAAGAACGGGCGGCCGGATCGAGGCATAGGGTAATTCCTACCAAGTCGCCGGCGCGCCGTCAAACTTTCACATCGGCAGCGGCTGATTGCCCGGTCGGATAGCGCTCGCGGATCGGCTGGACCACTTCGGCCAGGAACTCATCGACCTGCTCGGGCGCCCGGCCGATATAGTTGGCCGGTTCCATCGCCGCCGATAGATCGACGCTCGCAAATGCCTCGTCTCCCGCTAGCCGCTGGAGCAGGTCGTTGGGCCGCCCTTCCTGCTTGACCGCTCGGGCCGCATCCTGACTGTGGCGACGAATCCGTTCGTGCAGTTCTTGCCGGTCGCCACCCGCCAGGGCTGCCGCCATCAGCAGGTTTTCGGTTGCCATGAAGGGCAATTCTTCGCGGAGGTTCTTGTCGATAACCCGCGGATAGACGACCAGCCCGGCGGCGATGTTTTCGAGCAGGATCAGCACCGCGTCGATCGCCAGAAAGGCCTGTGGGATGACCAGCCGGCGGTTGGCGCTGTCGTCGAGCGTGCGTTCCATCCACTGCACGGCGGCGGTGTTCGCGGCGCTCGATTGCAGGCTGATGACAAACCGCGCCAGGGCGCAGACCCGTTCGCTGCGCATCGGATTGCGCTTGTAGGCCATGGCCGAGCTGCCGATCTGGTCCGCCTCGAACGGCTCTTCCACTTCCTTGCGCGAAGCGAGCAGCCGCAAGTCGGTCGCCAGCTTGTGCGACGACTGCGCAATGCCGGAAAGGGCGTCGAGCACCTGGGCATCGACCTTGCGGGTGTAGGTTTGCCCGGTGACGGCATAGGTCGCGTTGAATCCCAGTTTGGCGGCGACTCGGCGCTCCAGTTCGCGCACCTTGGCATGATCGCCGTGGAACAGGGCCAGAAAGCTAGCCTGAGTGCCGGTCGTTCCTTTGACGCTGCGAGCCGCCAACGACGCCAGGCGATGCTCGACCTCGGCCAGATCGAGCGCCAGGTCGTAGGCCCAGAGGCAGGCCCGCTTGCCGACGGTCGTCGGCTGGGCCGGCTGCAGGTGCGTCAAGCCGAGGCAGGGAAGGCTGCGATGCGTCGCGGCAAAGTTCGCCAAAAGATCGATCGCTGTCGCCAGGCGGCGGGCGATCGCTTGCAATGCCTCGCGGATCAACATCAGATCGGTGTTGTCCGTAACGTAGCAACTGGTCGCCCCTAGGTGAATGATCGGCCGGGCGGTCGGACAGACATCGCCGTAGGCATGGACGTGGGCCATCACGTCGTGCCGCAGTTTGCGTTCGTAGGCGCTGGCCGCGGCAAAGTCGATGGTGTCGGTGTGGGCCTGCAATTCGGCGATCTGCTGCTCGCTGATGGCCAGCCCCAGTTCTCGCTGAGCTTCGGCCAACACGACCCATAACTTGCGCCAGTTGCTGAACTTCCGCTGTTCGCTCCACAGGGCCGACATTTCGTGCGAGGCATAGCGCGTGTTGAGCGGATTTTCGTAGCGGTCGTGCGACATGGATCAAAGCGGCGGTGGGTACGGTCAGAAGGAAAAAAAGTGAGGCTGTGGATTGTCTTACGACGCTCGCCGCTTAGGTTACAGCGCGCAGCGACTCGGCAAACTTGCCATGTTCGGAACTGGCCAGGCCGGTCCCGACCACCGCCAGCACGCGGGCCAGGTCGCCCGTCAGCAGGGCCTGCGGATCGAGCCACAAACCGGGGAAAGTCCGGCTTTTCAGCAAGCCATCGGCATCGGGCGCGAGCGGCTCGTAAGCGCCGGCCGTCAGAATAAACCAATCGATCGCCCGGTCGAGCACGCGCCAAACCAGGTATTCTTTGATGCCACAGCGGCGATATACGTTCATCTTCGTGTGCAAGTCGAAGCTGACGCTGCTCGAAGAAACCTCGGCGACAAACTCCGGCGCTCCTTCGATGTAGTCGTCCGGGCTGACACGCACCGTTCCTCCTCGCTCCGGTTCGATAAACAGCATCGCATCGGGCTGCGGTTCGTTGTCCATGTCCAAGCGAGCTGTGGTGTTGTCGGCCGATTCGACTCCTGGCGTAGAGGCTCGGTAAACACCCAGCCAGGTGATTAGATGCGAATGCGGGGTGCCGTGTCGGTAAGCTCGAACGGGCGATGGCATATAGACAATCCCTTCGATCAGTTCGGCTTTCTTCAAGTGTGGCATTGCGTGGTAGCGGCGCTCGAACTCGTCGCGCGTCAGCCGGTCGCCGGGCTCCAGCGGTGGAATGCTCGCGCCGTCGTCTAAGGTTGGTCGTGGGTCGCCGTGTAGTAAGGGATTCATGTCGGTCGATCCTCTTTGAATTCACTTCCTCTATTCTAGCCTGCCAAGCCCCCTTCCGGCGACGCCTTGCCGGTGCGCTACAAATGGGCAAAAAACGCCTGCTAGTTTGTGAAAATAGGCAAGCCGCGTAGGCGGAAAAGTCTTGGCCTGTCCGCCCGCAATCCTTACAATGCGACCGGCATTTCCATTCGTCACCCCTCCTCTCGCGCCCGGAGCCTCGCGCGTGCCCGGAAAGATCGACGGCCAGATTGTCGCCTACAGCGACGCGGGCAATCTCGTGTCCGACATCCCTCACGATCGGCTGCACGATGTGCCGCGCGGCGAAGGGGTTTCCGTCGCCTGCGACGAGCACGAGACGGTCGGCATTTTTCCGGCCGATCACGTGGAGCAGCAGTGTACTCTGATGGCCATTCTCGGCCCCAGCGGCTGCCTGGAGCTAACGATCGTCGGCGAAAGCGCCCAGGCGATGCTGGGGGTGCGCGTGGGCGAGAAGGTAGTTGTGAAGTGGTGAGTGAACCTTCGCTCGACGACCTCCAACACTGGGACCGCTCGCACGTCTGGCACGCCTTCACCCAGATGGCCGAGCACGAGCCGCTGCTGATCGAGCGGGCGCACGGCTGCACGCTGGTCGATGTCCACGGCAACGAATATCTCGACGGGGTGAGCAGCCTGTGGTGCAACCTTCACGGCCACCGGCACCCGCAGCTCGACGCGGCGATCCGCCAGCAGCTTGCCCAGGTGGCGCACGTTACGCTGCTGGGGATGGCCCATCCGACGACCGTGAAGCTGGCCCGCCGGCTGGCCGAGATCGCGCCGGGCAACCTCGATCACGTCTTCTTTTCCGATAACGGCGCGACCGCGGTTGAGGTCGCTCTGAAAATGGCCTTTCAATACTGGCAACAAGTTGCCACACCAACCCGAAGCGTGAGCGAGGAATCTCGCTCCACACCAACCCGAAGCGTGAGCGAGGGACTTTCTTCGGTCGTGGGACCATCGACCGTCCGGACCAAATACCTCGCCTTCGACAACGCCTATCACGGCGACACCCTAGGAAGCGTCAGCGTGGGAGGCGTCGCCCGGTTCCACGAAATGTTTAGGCCCTTGTTGTTCGACGTAGTTCGAGTGCCGGCGCCCGACACCTATCGCCTGCCGCCGGGCATTACGCGCGATGCCGCTTGCGACTACTATCTGGCCCCGTTTGAATCGGCTGTGGCCCAGCATCATCAGCAACTGGCGGCCGTCGTGATCGAGCCCCTGGTGCAATGCGCCGCGGGAATGCTGATGCATCCGCCCGGTTTTTTGCGGGGAGTGCGCGAAATCACGCGGCGCTACAATGTGCTGCTGATCGCCGACGAAGTCGCCGTCGGCATGGGCCGCACGGGCAAGATGTTCGCCTGCGAACACGAGGAGGTCGTGCCCGACCTGCTCTGTCTGGCGAAGGGCCTGACCGGCGGATACCTGCCGCTGGCGGCGACGCTCGCGACCGAAGAAATCTATCAGGCCTTCCTCGGCGACTACGCGGCGTCGAAGACCTTTTTTCACGGGCACACCTACGGCGGCAATCCGCTGGGAGCAGCCGTCGCCCTCGCCACGCTCGACGTTTTCTCCCAAGAACGGACGCTCGATCATTTGCCGGCGAAAGTCGAGCGGCTGGCGGAACACCTGGCCCGCATCGCCCGGCATCCGCATGTCGGCGACGTCCGCCAGCGTGGCCTGATCGCGGGCATCGAGCTGGTCAAGGACCGGCAGACCAAGGAGCCGTTTGCGTGGGCCGAGCGCCGCGGCCAGCGGGTCTGCGACCACGCGCTGAGCGAAGGAGTTTGGCTCCGGCCGCTAGGCAACGTGGTGGTCATCCTGCCGCCGCTGGCGATTACGCTGGCCGAGCTCGACCGAATCTGCAATGCGGTGGAGCGGGGGATTGAACGAGCGGGTCAGGACTGAAGGCCGTCACGGTAGATCTTCCGACCGAAGCAGTCGCGCCGCATGGTATATCGACATAACCACTACCGCGTCGCTTTCCAGGCGATAGATGATTCGATAGTTCCCTTCGATGACTTCGCGGTACCGCTGCGAGTCGTCCTCAGGAACGAAGCCGCCACTTTGAGGGAATCGACGGAGCGAGCGTATCCGCTGCATCATGCGCTGAGCGAGGCGGCGAGCAGCCGCCGGTGCTTGCCTCTCAACGTACTCGATGGCCTCGGCAAATTCATCCGCAGCCCTCATCGTCCAGACTATTCGAGCCATGGGGCAAACCGCTTTTCAACCTCTGCATGGTCGAGCGTCGAGCCGGCTGCCAACTCTTCTTCAGCGACTTCCAGCCGCTTGAGTAGATAAAGCTTCTCAATCAGTTCGTCCAGATCGACGTTGTCGGGGAGCGATTCAACGACTTCGAGCAAACGTTCTCTTAGCATGGTGGCGGCTTCCAGGATTCACGCGAGTGGACTAGGAATATTTGGTCGTAACCACGCCGCGTCGGCCTCGCTAAGCGGCACGCTGAGGCTCGACCCGTAGCGGAGCGAAAGCTGGTAGCGAGCGCGGTCATACACGGTGGTCAAGGCGTGCTGCAGGTCGAGCGACGCCTCAGGCTCTCCCTTTTTGAGAGGAATCGGAATCTTCGGCAGCGACTGCCGGAGCGTCCAAGCGAAGACATCCGCCCGCGGCCGCCGGTAGCCACGACTGATGACGGCGAAATAGTCGCCAGGCGGCATTCCCACCACGGGCAATCGCTTGCCGCCGCGCAGCAAATCGAGCTCGACCAGGTTGGTGCGGCTCGCCAAAATCTCCTCGCGCTTGGCCAGGTATTGCTCGCGGCCGTCGCTCGATGCCCGCTTGTTCGCTGGCGAGAGCGTTTCGATCACCGTCACAATCTCCATCGTCTGCTGCTCGCGGATGACGAGGAAGGTTTCGCGGCGTTCTTGGGGACTCGGCGACGCTTGCTCGTCGTCGCCCAAGCCGTGCTCGACATAAAATCGCCGATCCAAACGCGCGACATAGTGTCGTTCGATCGCAGGAGCAAGCGCTTCGCTGAGGACGGCATTGAAACTGGCATGGAAATCCTCCCATTCCTGGTCTTCGATGAACGGGTCCATTCCGGGAAAGGGCGAAGGCATGCTATTCTCCTGAGAAGTCTGGCCTTGCCTATTCTACCACGGCGCGCGCAGAGGGGTTCAAGTTTCCCCTCCCTGCCCTACTCCGCGCTACTGCGCGAGCCGTCGGGCGAGCCGCCGATGGGGTGGCCGGCCGGCAGCGGCCGGCCCGCAGTCAGATAGCCCAGCTTGAACAGCTCGGCCTTGAGTGCCCGGAAGTCGTCGAAGCTGTCGGGATAGACCCACACGGTCACCGTCGTCCGCTGCGGGTTCTCGGCGGCAATGCGGCTGCGGAATGAGCTGCCTTCGGCCAGGGCCTGGGCGACGGGCACGCCCAGGTTCTCTTCGGCATCGACGAAATAAATATTCTCCAGTTCGACCTTCGACTGCGACGCAACCCCGATGCGCGTTTGAATTTCGACGTCGGCCCGCCGCAGGATGTAGCGTGCCCCAAAGCCGTTGATCACCGGCAGCGACATCTCGGCCCGCGGCGCGTCGCGCAGTTTGTGGACGTGGTTGGGAGCATCGGCCTTCAGCCGCTCGAGCATTTCGTTCCAGGGGACGTAAGCCAGCCGACTGGCGGACAGACGGAAATGAATCTCGGTGCCGAACACCGTTTTGGCCATCGGCGTGGGCAAATGCTGGAGGACGGCTGGGGGGGGCTTGGTCAGCGCCGCCTGGCTACCAGTCAGCTTGGCGAGCTCGCCGCGCGAGGCGGTCAGTTGCTCCTGCAGGTCGTACTTGGCCTGCTCGTCGGCAGTTAGTTGGCTGCGGTGCTCGGTCATCCGCTGTTGGGCGACGGTGACAAACAGTTGCGCCTGGTTCCGCTCCGCTGCACGGAGCGCAGCCTCCATGTTCTGACGGTTGATCTTCTGTTGCAGTTCGCCAATGCTCTGCTCGACCGCCAGGGCGGCAGCCTCGGCCCCGTTTACGTCGATCCGCGGCGCGGGAATGGCCGCGGTTGCCGATTCTCGCTCGACGATCCCCCTGCCGGCCTGAGCCCCCACGACCATCACCAGAATGATCAGGATGCCGACCAGGTTGGCTACGACGTCCAAAAACGAGTCTTGGCCGGGTGCCTCGGCTTCGTCGCGGGCGGCACGCTTCATGGCGTTTTCCTTTCGATCTCGAACCCGCTCTGTTCGAGCGCCGTTTGCAGGTCGGCGAAGTGCTGCTCGGCGTCGGGCGCCACTTGCACTTGCAGCACCGGTTTCCAATAGCCTCCCGCGACCGCGAGTCCCCACGATTTCATCTCTTTTTGCACCGCCGAGACGAACGCATCGACCTCCTGCATTTGCAGCCGGTCGGCGGCGATCTTGAGTTGCTGCGGGAGGCGCTCGTCGCCCCGCTCGGGAACCAGGACCAGCCGGTCGAGCAGTACGGCAGCGTGAATCGGGCGGGTGATCCCGGTGGAACGACCCGCCGCGCCGGGCAGTCCCCAGTTCGAGCCGCGCGATTTTCCCGAGGTGACCTGGCCGGCGCGACCCGCTCCGCCCACGGACTGTCCCCCCTGCGTCCCCCCCGCGGTACCGCTGGAGTTGCCGCTGGTCCCGCCCGCGCTGCCCGAGGAGGGTGCGCCTCCCGCCGAGGGGCTTGATCCGTAGGGGCCCGCCTGCCCCGAGGCGGCACCGCCGGCCATCGTCCCTCCCATGCCGCCGCTGGCCGTGGTGGGATACTCGACCTCTTCGCCCGCGCCGGTGGCGGCTCCATCTCCAGTGGCGGTTTGACCACCCGCTTGATTGCCTATGGGCGAGCCCAACTGCGGCCCCCCCGTGGCAAGCTGGCCAGCGCTATTCCCCATGCCGCCGCCGCTACCGCCGCTAAAGCCAAAGCCGTTGCCCGATCCGCCCGCGCCACCTCCTACGCCGCGACCTCCCGAACCGGACGGTTGGCCTGGCAGGTTGCGCATCGATGCCGGGTCGAACGAAACCAGCGGCTGGTCGTCGTCGTAGCGCCGCGGCATGGCGGCAGCCAAGGCGGCCTGCTGCTGGCGGGCGTCGTTTACCGAGCGGGCCAGTGCCGCGGCAAGCGCCGGATCGGGCTCGCCAAAAGCGAGTTTCTTGTTGTCCGAAATCAATTCATAGCCGAATTCATCATCCCACGCTTTCAGGGCTTTGCGCGCCTCTCCATAGGCCACAATGCCGCTGGGCCGCACCACCAACAGCGGATAGGGATCGCCCCCCTTGCCTCCCGTCGCGGATTGCAAATGATCGCGTACCGTCCGCAGCGCCCGATCCAGCGGATTTCCCGGACCCAGCGGGCCGTTGAAGTCTTCGGGAACGAACACCACCCCTTCCGGCTGCAAGACGATTCCCCGGTCGGTGCATTCCAAGTAGATCGGCCGGCGGCGCGTTCCGTTGGGGCCGTCATAGGGAATCAGGGCGTACCACTGTTCTTCGTTCTGCTGCTTGCGGCGAGCTTCTTCCAACTCGGCCGCTCGGCGGGCAATTTCGTCGTGCAGGCGGGCCAGTTCCTGCTGACTGGCGGCCAGTTCATCATCCCGCAGCTTGTTCCCCTGGTCGATCTGGCGGGCCCGCGCCACAATCTCCTGGGCTCGGCCTTTGAGCTGCGCCAGATGTTGTTCCAGATGCGTGAGCCGGGCTCGACCCTCGGCCAGCTCGCGGGCCTTTTCCCCGCGCTGCTGCAGCAGCAGCTCGCGACGCCAGTCGGCGTCTTCGAGTTGCTCTTGCAGCAGCCGCTGCTCGTCGGCCGAGGCGGCGACGGCCTGCTGCCGATCGGCGGCCACGGTCTTGGCGTGTACCTTGGCTTGGTGGGTGAACAGCACCAACAAGACGATCAGCGCCCCCATGGTGCAAATCAGCACCGCCAGGAACGGGAACAGCGCGACGCTCAGATTTTGGCGAGCGCTACGCTTCATGCGGCGCGGCCCTTGGCAGACGTGGATTTCAGTTCGACGTGCGAGGTTTCCGGCTGCCGCGCCAGGCGGGCGTTGAGCAGGTGAATGGCGGCGGCCAGGCTCATCACGGTGTCTTCAAAATTCTTGGCGCCCGCCAAGGCAGACAGGTTGTCGTTCAGGGCCCGCTCCAATTGAATCACTTCGCCCGCGGCCCGAATGGCCTGGGTCATCATTTCTCCCTGCTTGACCATTTCTTGCTGCTGGGCGTGCAGCAGGCGAGCATTGTGCGACAAAGCGGTTTGCCACTGTTCCCAGCGCTGCGAGGCCTGTTCGGACGACGCTTGTTCGCTTTTCGTCAGATGGGCCGCGTGCTGCGCCAGCGATTGGCTGAGGGCAGTCCCCAGCGCGGTTTGCATTTGCTCGGTCGATTGGCGGGAGTTCCGCGCCCACTCGTCGTGGGCTGCATTGAGCGATCGCTGCCACAGCTCGACCTGCTTGCCCACCAGCACTTCGGTCGATTTGAGCACGGCCTGACCCATCCGCTGCACGGCGGCGATCTGCGGGTCGGATACGCTGCCGATCACTTCGAACCGTCCGGCCAGCTCGTGAGCGACCCGGTCGTCCACGTTCGTCAGCAACTGCGACTCGATGCGATCGAGCATGAACTGGATGAACATCAACAGCATGGCAAAGCAGAGGGCGATCGCCGTGGAGTCGAACGCCACGTACAAGCCGTCGGTCAAGCCTTTGATCGCCGTTTCCAGCGAGTTGGTCAGTTCTTTGGCGTCGAGCTGTCCCAAAGCTGCGGTGATTCCGACGACCGTTCCCAAAAATCCGAGCATCGGAATCGCCCAGATGATGATCCGGACCAGGCCGTAGCTTTCGTGGGCCCGGTTGGCGTCCAGGTCCGACAGGTGCTTGAGATCTTCCTCGAGCGTGTCGGCCGAGGCTTTCCGCTCGACGGTTTCCAGGGCAGCGGTCAGCCGCTTGCCCAGGTAGCTGTGCCGCAAGCCGCTGTTCAGGTTGGCCAGGGCGTCGAGCCATTCGCTCGCTTTGCTCACCGGCTGGCCGAACGACTTGTCGGGCAACAGCTCGGCCGAGATCGACGACTGCTGGGCCAGCAGACTCGCCAGTTTCTGGCCGAGGGCGGCCAGCGCCACGAAGAACAGGGCCGTCTCGACCAGGTTGATCGGATGCCCGGCAAAGTACCGCCGCATCAGCGGATGCGTTAACGGGCCCTGGTACACCAGGTAATAGAATCCGCAGGTCGCGATCAGCCCCAGTACGAACGGCCAGGCGAGGCCGGCCAGGATCGTGCCAGGAGTGGGGCGATGTTCCTTGCGTGACACGCTAAGCATCCTTTCTCGTCGCGTTGGCGACTCGCCCGGCTCGCCATCCGCGGCCGCAGGGACTCGCCAAGCGATAATGTCGTCCTAATCGCTACAGCTTATTGAAGCTTTGTCGCCAAAAGGGCTGTGCGCTGCCAGCATTGCTAGCTGGCCGAGCTATTGCTGCTTGGAGCACGGCGAGAAAGCTTTTCACGAGGGTGGAGTACTGCATCGTGCGAATCGAGCCAAGAGCAGCTTGCCCCAGCGGCCATACAATCGGCAAAGATTGCCAAAGTCGTTCGCGCTGGCGGGCCGATGTTAGGCTTGTCGCGGGGCTTTCCTCGACCATCCCTTAGCCCCAGCGTGCGATACCGAACATTCCCGGGGGGGACGATTGTCCGGGCCGACCTTCGCGGGTCGCCCGGACTTTCTCATTTCTTGACCGATCCCGCGGGTACTGCTGGAGCGTGCGAGCGTCTCGTCGGGTAGGTCGAGTACAATTTGATGCATTAGAAGTCCTCCCAGCCGCCGTCGGTGGTCGCATCCCTCTCCTATCAGAGCAGCCCAAACCTCGTTCTCGAACCTGATGCGGATGAACGACTTCTGGCGACAACTCGAAAAGCTAGTGGTCGGCCAGCGGGTCTCGGCCGAGCCGGGAGGGCTGGAAACGACCATCCAGCCCACTTGGGATTTGCCCCCGTGGCTGGTGTTGGCTGTCCTTGGAGGCTCGGCTATCGTGCTGCTGGCCGTGTATTGGCGCGAGAATGCGAGTGCCGCTCGTCCCTGGAAGGTGCTGCTCGCCGGAATGCGGCTCTGCCTGGTGGGGATTGTCCTGCTGATGCTCTACGGCTGGACGCTACAGCGCCACCGTACCGATTTGCCCGACGTGGTGGTGATGCTCGACGATTCGGCCAGCATGGCAATTCTCGATCATTACGACGACGCGCAGCTCGCCCAGGAAATCGGCCGCCGGCTGATCGGCGTGGCGCTCGACGAAGCATCGCGGTTGAACCTGGCCAAGACCCTGCTCTTGGAAGGGGATGGCGCGCTGCCGGATCAATTGGCCCAGCGCTACAACCTGAAGTTCTACCTGGGGGGGGG